>JAUWPQ010000042.1 GCA_030611515.1 Planctomycetota bacterium
GGATCGTCATCCAGGAAGAAGTAAAAGAGGAACAGTTGGGCGTTCAGCAAGACAGACGCGAGCGGGGCCGGCAGACGCAACGAGCGATCGAGGCCGAAGCGTTGAATCGCTACCAACGACGGCTGGCCAAGCAGACGACAATTACTACCGATACTTTGCGAGGGGAGTTGCTCGATCAATCGCGGCCTGGCGGTGAGGAGGTGGAGGGTCGGTTGCCGCTTGGCGATGGTCGATTCACCGAGGGTGTGCCACTGGCTAAGCCAGTGCCACCCGCCGCGCCACTGGCTAAGCCAGTGCCACCCGCCACCGGACTGGCGAGTCTCGATTTCGAGTTGCCCACTCGCGGCATGGTCTATCGCTTCACCACGCCGCGCGGTGAGCAGGAAATCACCGCCCGCTACCTCTCCGGCGACGTTGTCCGGCGGCTGGTCGAACTGGCGTGGGTCGCAGTCGCGGTCCTCGTGGTCTGGTTCATTGTCGGGCTGGTCCGCCGCGGCCGCTTCGACTGGCTGGCCCGACCGACCGGCTCGTGGTTGCTGATCGGCCTGGGGCTGTTCTCGCTTCTGGTCGGCGTGTTTCCCGTGGCGGGGCTTGTCGCGATCGTCTTCGGCTGCGGATTGAAGATTCGACGGCTGACACTGAAACAACCCGTTTAGCGGCCGCTAAACGGCGATCTCCGCCAGCGCTTCGCCGGCGGCGGAGATTGTCGCGTCTATGTCCGCCTCGGTGTGGGCGGTCGAGACAAACAACGCCTCGTATTGACTGCACGGCGGATAGACGCCCCGGCCGATCAGGCCCCAGAAGTATCGGGCGTAGCGACGCGTGTCGCAACCCGAGGCCGTATCCCAATCCGTAACCGGCCGGTCGCTGAAAAACGGCGTCAGCATCGAACCGCACCGGCCGATGATGACGGAGATGTTCTGTCGTTTAGCCGCGGCCTCCAGACCGCGTTGCAGCCGGGCCGCCAGTCCTTCCAGCAACGGATACGGATCGTCGTCGCGGAGCGACTTCAGCGTGGCGATGCCGGCGGCGGTGGCCAGCGGATTGCCGCTGAGCGTGCCGGCCTGAAAGACCTTGCCCAAGGGGAGGACGTGGTCCATGATCTCGGCCCGGCCGCCGTAAGCACCCACGGGCAGGCCGCCGCCGATGATTTTGCCCAGCGTGGTCAGGTCTGGCGTGATCCCGCGGGTGCCACTGCTGGCTTGTCCAGCAGTGCCGGTAGTAATTTCCGAGGAAACACTGCTGGACAAGCCAGCAGTGGCACCCTTATTCAGAATACCCAGCAGCGATTGCGCCCCGCCGTAGACCACGCGGAATCCGCTCATCACCTCGTCGAAGATCAGCAGCGCGCCGTGCCGGCTGGTTTCATCCCGCAGCGCCGTGAGAAACTCGGCCGAGCCGACGACGCAGCCCATGTTGCCGGCCACCGGCTCGACGATGGCCGCGGCGATTCGCGGCCCGTGTCTGTCGAAGGCCGCGGCGACCGCGCAAGGATCGTTGTAGCGGAGCACAAGCGTGTCGGCGGCGGACCCCTGGGTGACGCCGGGCGAGTCGGGTACGCCGAGCGTGGCGGCCGAACTGCCCGCCGCAACCAACAGGCTATCGACGTGGCCGTGATAGTTGCCGGCGAATTTTATTATCATCGGCCGGCCGGTGTAGCCGCGCGCCAATCGAATGGCGCTGGCCGTGGCCTCGGTGCCGGAATTGACCAGCCGGACCTTCTCGATCGACGGGACCGCCTCGACGATCAACTCGGCCAACTCGTTTTCGGCCAGGGTCGGGGCGCCGAAGCTGGCGCCTCGCCGCAGGGCACGTTCGACCGCCTCGACCACCGCCGGATGGCAATGCCCAAGGATCATCGGTCCCCAGGAGCCGATCAGGTCGATGTAGCGGTTGCCGTCGATGTCGAACAAGTATGCGCCCTCGGCGCGGTCGAAAAAGATCGGCTCGCCGCCGACACCGCCGAACGCGCGGGCCGGACTGTTCACCCCGCCGGGCATGAGTTGCTTCGCTCTAGCAAACGCCAAACGGCTTTTTTCGTGGGGCATGGAACGGCGTTTGGGTAAAACGAAATTGCTCTGATGATTGCCGACCATACCAAACATCCGGGCGGACAGCAATCCACCCGTGCCCCGACGTTGACACACCATGCCGGTGGTGGCATACTACGGCTTTGGCTAAAAGAGCGAGGATTCAGATGTCTTCCGATATGGAACAGCTTTACCGGCAACGGCTCGACCGCTACGTGACGGCGATGCGGAACGAGAAACCGGACCGGATTCCGATTCGGCCGTTCGTGGCCGAGTTCACGGCAAAATACGCCGGCTACACGATCCAGGAGGTTACGCAGGACCACCAGAAGGCGTTTGCCGCCGCGCGGAAGTGCGCCGCGGAGTTCGATTGGGACGCGGTGGTCGGCAACATGGTCTACGTTTGGAGCGGTCTGACGCAGGCGATCGGCTTGAAGTATTACGCGACGCCCGGCATCGAGATCCCGCCTGACACCGGATTTCAATACCGCGAGCCGCCCGAGGGCGAGGCTTGGATGCGGCCGGACGAATACGACCTGTTGATCGCGGACCCGACCGGCTACCTGTTCAACGCGTGGCTGCCGCGGGTTTCTCGCGACGTCAGCCCGATCGGCGAGCCGACCAGTTTCCGCAACAACCTCTCGTTCCTCAAGGGCGGCATGGCGATGCTCGGCTACTTCAACGCCTTCGGCACGCAAGCCGCGCTGCTGCGGAGCGAGTCGGGCACGGTCTCGGCGATCTCGGGGATTCTGAAGGCCCCGTTGGACATCCTGGCCGACAAGTTGCGGGGATACAAGGGGATGTGTTCGGACCTCTTCCGGCAGCCGAAAAATGTCCAGGCGGCCTGCGAGGCGCTGGCGCCGCACCTGCTGCAAGTCGCCCTTAGCGGCGCCGACCCGGAGAAAAACGTGCCCATTGGACTGTGGCTGCACCGTGGCTGCCCACCCTTCCTTTCGCCCAGCCAGTTCGAGCAATACTACTGGCCCACGCTGAAGTGGATCATCGAGGAGCTTTGGTCGCGCGGCCATCAGACGTTGTTCTATGCCGAGGGGGAATGGAACCCGGTGCTGAAGTGGATCGCGGAGTTGCCCGAACGGAGCATCGTTTACCACGTCGATCGCGGCGACATTGTCGAGGTCCACAAGGCCGTGGGCGATAAGTTCTGCATCAGCGGCGGAATACCCAACGACCTGCTGGCGTTCGGCACGCCGGACGAGGTCCGCGAGTGCTGCAAGCGAGTGATCGACGGCGTGGCCCGCGATGGCGGATACATCATGGACGCCAGCGCGATCATGCAAGACGACGCAAAAGTGGAAAACCTGCGGGCAATGACCGATTTCACCCGCGAGTATGGAGCATATTGACATGACCGACCAGCAGAAAATCGACCGTCCGCCGGGAACTTGCGTCACCTGGGATGAGAAACGCAAGGAGTATCCGAAAATCACCGGCGACGAGGAACTCGTCAAACGGGTTTGGGAGGAGGTGGACGGTTTCGGCTACATGTACATTTGGCAGGTTTTGCTGTCGTTTTGAGACCATAAGCCCCTTGTTCCCACGCTCCGCGTGGGAACACACTGCCCGGACGCTCCGCGTCCGATGAGCTTGATTTAGCTCGGAACTCGATAGTATTCAGACGGACGCGGAGCGTCCGAAAAGTGCGTTCCCATGCGGAGCATGGGAACGAGGAGGAATTTAATGAGCGAATCAGACAATCTCTTCGAGGCCGTGGCCGCCGCGCGGGAAGATCGGGTTATGGAACTGGTCCGCGAGCAACTCGGCGCGGGCGTCTCCGCGGTGGACGTTCTCGCCGAATGCAACCGCGGCATGGTCGAGTTGGGCAACCGCTTCGCCGCCGGCGAGTGCTTTTTGCCCGACCTGATGTTCGCCGGAATGATTATGAAATCCGTGGCGACCGAACTCCAGCCGCTGTTGGAGAAAGTCCAGGCGGCCGCCTCGCGCGGCACGGTCGTGCTCGGCTCCGTCCAACACGACGTACACGACATCGGCAAAGACATCGTGGCCACCATGCTCCGCGGCGTGGGATTCGAGGTCGTCGATTTGGGCGTCGACGTTCCGCCCGAAAAGTTCGTCGAGGCCATTGCCGAACACAAGCCGCAAGTGGTGGGAATGAGCGTCCTGCTGACCACCTGCTTCAAGTCGGTGATCGCCACCGTGAAGGCGATCGAAGAGTCGGGGCATCGGCAGGCGGTCTCGATCATGGTCGGCGGCGCGGCGGCCAGCGACCTGCTCCGCGAAAACGCCGGCTGCGACTTTTACGGAAAGACCGCCGTCGATGGCGTCAAGTTCGCCGGCAACGTGACGGGAACGGCGTAAAGTACGTTCAATTAGCGACAAACACCTTGTTCCCACGCTCTGCGTGGGAACACACGGAACGGGACGCTCCGCGTCCGCCGCACCATAAAACCCGTCGAATTTGGCAGCTATGCACGGGACGCAGAGCGTCCAGCACTTGCGTTCCCACGCGGAGCGTGGGAACGAGGTTGGAGAATCGCAACCATGAGAAGCTCGCACGGAACCATTGCCGTCGGCGCGATCCTGGCCTGGATGCTGCTTGCCCCCGCCGCATATTGCCAGGACTGGGCGCGGGCGATGTTCGACAAAACCACGCACAATTTCGGCGTCGTCGCCCGCGGGGCAAAGGTCGAACACCGCTTCGTCCTCGAAAACATCTACGAGGAAGACGTCCACGTCCAGTCCATCTCGTCGAGTTGCGGATGCTCCAAGACGGAAGCCGCCAAGCGTACGCTGAAAACTTGGGAGAAAACCGAGATCGTCGTCGCGATGGACACTCGGGGATTCCTGGGACGCAAGGACTCGACGATCACGGTCGTCTTCGACCTGCCGTTCCACGCGGAGGTCCAACTGTACGTCTACGCCTACATCCGCGGCGACGTCGTGGTGCAGCCGGGCGCCGCCGAGTTCGGGTCGGTCGGCCAGGCAGCGGGAGCGACCCGAACTCTAAGAATCAGCTATGCCGGCCGTAGCGACTGGCGGATCGAGCGCGTCGAATGCGCCAATCCTCACATCGAGGCCGGCGTCGTGGAAACCGGCCGTGCGGCGGGAAAGGTCGCCTACAACCTCACCGTAACGCTCAAAAAAGACGCGCCGCCGGGATACATCCGGGACCACTTGGTGTTGGTCACGAATGACCGCAACGCCCGCTCCGCGCGCGTGCCGATCGCCGTCGAGGGGTTGGTGACCTCCGCGCTAAGCGTTCGGCCGTCGCCGCTGTTGATGGGATTGGCGGAGGTCGGACGGCCCGTCACGCGAAACCTCGTCGTCCAGGGCCACTCGGCGTTTCGCATTCTTGCCGTGCAATCAAGCGACCGGCACTTCCAGTGCCAAGCGAGCGATCAGGCCAAGACACTCCACATCATCCCGGTCACTTTTCTCGCCGCTGGATCCGAGGCCGCTCTCGGCAGGGCGGAAACGACGATCCGCATCAAAAGCGATCTCCCCGGCACGGTCCCCGTCGAGGTCCGCGCCTCCGTGCAGGTTGTGCCGCCGAAGTCGCCGAGACCCTAGAGTGGAACGGGTGGCACGGGCATCTTGCCCGTGATCCGGCCAACACCGGCAAAGCCTGATTCCATGAAAGAGTGGTCCTCCTGATGGTATAAACGATGCGAGGGTGGCCCCGATAGCTCGTCTATCGGGGTGCCGTAGGCACAAGAGGAATTCCGCGAGTCGTGAAAAACCTCTTGCGGCCCACTGTTAAAGGGGGCCTGTGAATCGCAAAGTCACGTCCGTTTACGGACGTTTCCGCCGAAGGCGGTATTAGGCCCGACGTTCACGCCGGGTTAGAAGGGAGCGGACATTGGTAATTGTCAGGCCCGTTCACGGGCCTCCTTCGACGTTTCAGGGCAATGTGAAGGACGCCCGTAAACGGGCGTGACAACGCAAAAAAATAGAACAACAATGGAGGACGGTGGTTCCGCCAACCCGGCGTGAACGCCGGGCCTAATACCGCTTGCGCGGGAAGGACCGTAAACGGCCCTCAATTACCCAACGCCGCATTTGTGTGCAACAACGATGGCAACGCGCAGGTAGCATTGACGAAAGGGAATGCGATGGTGTGCCACTGACTTTGCCAGTGTCGTGGGTGGGTTGACGGTTCATTGTGTTACGAGTAGAAGTGGCGAATAGTTCATCGGAAGACGGTGCGGGATTTTCACTAGCTCCACCAGTCACTGGCAGAGCCAGTGCCACACTTCCACAGTTCCACCCGCCGTTTAGCACAGTCAGCGTACGATAAAAACTTGATGCACCGAGTTTGTTTTCATTATACTATCCGCCAACCTGCTGCACCAATCGCGGATGTTCATCCCTACTCGCTGAATTGCGGCGGCCCAGGACTGGCGGATTCCGGCAACTCGACTGGGAACACAGATCGTATTGGCACAATTTTGTCCCGAAGGGACAGTCGACAATAGCCCAGCAGTTCACTGCTGGGTTGCCGGTACGTCCGACCCTTGCCAAAAAGTCCCGTAGGGACGGCCGAAAATGAACCGCCACGGTTCGACCGTCCCTCCGGGACGAAACGGGGTTTGGTACTCCCGTCTCTCCAATAGTGAACTGCGGGGCTATTGTCTAACGACCCTCCGGGCCGAAATCTTCGCTCAGGGACGTGCCACCCCAGGCAATTTTGCGCTCACTTTCCAAAAACGCGGCTCGGGCGGAGTTTTGCGCGCGAGCGGCGTTTTAGGGGTCAATTCAACCCCGCGCCCACCGGTTGATCAACCTGGCGCTTCAGGTTGATCAACCTGGGGTTTAACTGTACTTACGACTAAAGCGCGACCGCAATGCGAAATGAATAGCCCGTGGGTTAAGCGGTTTGAACGCATCTTCGGCCCTCGGCGAATCGACGTAAGAATTAAATGGCGAAATCGGGAATTTTTTCCAGTTAATTCAAACCGGAAAATCGACCGTAACCTGAATAACACCTTATGCTTGCGGCGACGAATCGCGAAACTTTTCGCCAGCCCCTGCCGATGGGGTATAGGCAACGACCTCATTCTACCAGCCGGAAACGCCTAAAAAAAGGCTGTTTTCTGGCCGCCGACGTTTTCGCCTTTTTTCTCGCACCCCAGGGGCGGGTGCAAAAACCGCTTTTCCCACCCAAAAACATACCCGGAGGACGATTTTCTGATCCGTTCTCTTACCCAGGCTGACAATTTATGCAAGGCACTGGCCGAGCCAGTGGCACACGCGCGGCATTCGAGGGGCGAGTGCGAAACCGCAAGCGGCAAATCTCCAAATCTGCAAATTTCCCAAATCCCTCCGCCCTCCGGCGCGTTTCACGCACCGCCGTCATGGGGGACTTGCCCGCCACGAAAAATCGTGTATCACAAAGCGTGTTCCATCTGCAACCCCTTGGAGACGCACCGTGAAATTGGCGATCGACAAAGTTTACCAAGGGGATTGCATCGATCTGTTCGAGCGGGTCGAGCCGGGCTGCGTCGATTTGGTCTTCGCCGACCCGCCGTTCAATATCGGATACCAGTACGACGTCTACCACGACGAGCGGACCGACGACGAGTATTTGCAGTGGAGTCGGCGCTGGATGGACGGGGTCCGCCGAGCGTTGAAGCCCGACGGCGCGTTCTGGCTGGCCATCGGCGACGAGTACGCCGCCGAGTTGAAGCTGATCGCCCAGCGGGACTGCGGCTTCACCTGTCGGAGTTGGGTCATCTGGTACTACACGTTCGGCGTGAACTGCACGCGGATGTTCAGCCGTTCCCATACGCACCTACTGTACTTCGTCATGGACCCGAAACACTTCACGTTCAACGCCGCCGACCCGGCGGTCCGTGTCCCTTCGGCCCGGCAGTTGGTCTACAAAGATTCCCGGGCGAACCCCAATGGCCGGCTGCCGGACAACACCTGGATACTCCGCCCGCAAGACGCGTCGGACAGTTTTACACTCGATCACGACACTTGGTTCTTCTCGCGAGTGGCGGGGACTTTCAAGGAGCGGCAGGGATTTCACGGCTGCCAGATGCCGGAGCAATTGTTGGGGCGGATCATCCGCTGCTGCTCGAATCCGTCGGAGCTTGTGCTGGACCCGTTCGGCGGGAGCGGGACCACGCTGGCCGTGGCCAAGAAACTCGGCCGCCGGTGGATTGGATTCGATCTGTCCGAGGAATACGTGGCGAAGATCAAGTCCCGTCTGAGAAGCACGAAGGTTGGTTCGCCCCTGGACGGCCCGGCCGATCCGCTGTCCAGCGCTCCGCCGACGCCGCACGCGCCCAAGACCCGACGGCACCGGGTATCGGTGTCCTCGAGCGAGAAAAAGCCTCGATTTGACAAATAGCGAAGAATTGGTAGTCCGTTGAAATGGCTGTAGGAGGCGTCTCCAGACGCCGATTGCTATGAGAAACCAGTGAAATTCGGCGACTGGAGTCGCCTCCTACAAAAGCAAGCATGACCGATCTACCCAAAATCTTCCGCCTCCGACAGTCGTTCGACGACGCGCACATCGAGGACGTGGCCGGCGAAGTCCATGCGCAGCTTGCGCGGTTGGAGTTGGCGGCGAAGGTCCGGCCGGGCGAAAGCGTGGCGATTACCGCCGGCAGCCGGGGTATTGCAAACATCGCCGCCATCATCCAGGCGAGCGTCGAACATCTCAAGCGGCTGGGGGCAAAACCGTTTCTCGTCCCCGCCATGGGGAGCCACGGAGGCGGAACGGCCGAGGGACAGCGGCGGGTGGTCGAAAGCTACGGAATCACCGAGCAGTTCGTCGGCTGCCCGATCCGCTCCGGCATGGAGACGGTCGTCGTCTGCCGCGCCGCCGAGGGGTTCCCCTTCCACTTCGACCGGCTGGCCTTCGAGGCCGACCACGTGCTGGTCTGCAACCGCGTCAAGCCGCACTCGGACTTCGCCGGAGAGATCGAGAGCGGGCTGATGAAAATGCTGATGATCGGGCTGGGTAAGCGGGAAGGGGCGAAGGTCTATCACCGCGCCGCCCAGGACTTCGGATTCGACCGGATCGTCCGTGGCGTGGCCGACGAGGTGCTCGGCCGTTGCCACATACTGGCCGGTCTGGCCGTCGTGGAAAACGCCTACGACCAGACCGCGCTGGTGGAGGCCGTCGAACCAGAGCGGTTCGTGGCCCGCGAGAAGGAACTGCTCGAACTGGCCAAGCGTTGGATGCCGCGGTTGCCGTTCCAACACGTCGACCTGCTGCTGATCGACCGGATAGGCAAGGACATCAGCGGCGTCGGTCTGGATCCGAACGTGGTGGGCCGGAAGTTCAACGACCACCAGGCCCTGGAGGACGAGTTCCCCAAGGTCAAGCGGATCGCGATCCGCGGACTGACGCCGAAGGGGTACGGCAACGCCATCGGGATGGGAATCGCCGAGTTCTGCCGGACGCAACTGCTCGAACAGACCGACTTCGCCGCCACGCGGCTGAACGGACTGACCTCCGGACGGATATCCTGCGTGATGACCCCCTTGGACTACGAGACCGACCGCGAGATGCTGGCCGTCGCGTTGGGCACGGTCGGATTGGTCGAGCCTCCGCAGGCGAAGCTGCTGTGGATCGCCGACACGCTGCATCTGGCCGAGGTGGAGTGTTCGGCGGCGTATCTTGACGAAGCCCGAGAGCGGACCGACCTGGAAATCCTCACCGATCCGCGCGACTTGCCGCTGGACGCCGCCGGCAATCTGCCGCACGTTTAGCAGCCGCCGGTACGGCGGTTTGCGGCGGAAGGCGGGCCGCCGTGCCGGCGGCCGCTAAACGGACACTACTCAAAGCTGGAAGTTGAACGTGTGGCTGATTAACCGCCACAGCCGGGTACCCAACGAAATCCAGCGGGTGGAGACGCGGGCCTGACCGCGCAGACCGATCGGATAATGCCCTTGGGGATCGTCGACCATCACGCGGGCCTGATACGACGTGCTCATCGGCGTCTCCACGCCGGTTTTGGGATCGGTCGTGCTGGGCACCTCGCCGCCCGACTTGGTCGAGAGCCGTTGCGGAGTGACCTTCAACTCCGACTCGGCGATCTCCTGAATCTCGCCGTAAATCGTTGTGTCGGGGAAGCCCTCCAGCTTGATCTTGGTCCGCTGTCCTCGTTGCACGAGATTCCGGTCGGCCTGATCCACCACCAGCACGGCCTCCAACTTCGTCGGGTCGCCCACCTGACAGAAGAGGACGCCTTGTTCGAGATAGGTGCCCAAGTTTTCCGGCTCCAGGGGAGTGCCCGACCAGGTGGGCAGGTTCTCGTCGGAGTGGTCGCGCGGTGGAGTCAGGGTCGGCGGCAAGACCATGCCCGCCGCCGGCGCAACCAGCCGTAACCGCCGTCGATCGGTCAGCTTCTGCTCCAGTTGGTCGCGGACGGTTTTCAACGCTTCGTGAATTTGGGGAAGTTGGGCGGCGGCGTGGTGGTCGCGGAAGCTCTGCCGCAGCAGGCTTTTCAACCGGGCTTCATATTCCTTGACGCTCCCATCGAGCCTGACCACTTCCAGACTGAGATCGATGTTCTCCAATTGGGCCAACTGTTGACCGGCGGTCACCCGTTGGCCGGGCTTAACGTCGATCGCCACCAACTCGCCCGATACGTCGACGTAGACGGAATGTGCGTCGCGGGCCTGGATTTCCAGCGGACAGATAACACTGTGCGGCAACGGCAGAAAGAAGAACAGCAGCAACGCCGCCGCCGAAATGCCCAGACTGGTGTAGAAACGCGGCTTTTTCACTTGATCGATCCTCCCTGGTACGTAGAAGAACTTGCCCAATTTAATCAGCGGACTGATAAACAGTCCCCACAACGCCGCCGCCACCATGCACTGGCCGAAGATCACCACGTTGTACGACTGAAACAACTTGTAGAGGAACCAACAGATCGAGAACACGATGACCCAGCGATAGAGCGCCGCAGAGACCGAGAAGAGGACGAAAAACGCTTGGTTTCGCTGAGGTAGAAAAGGGTCGTCGGGCGGTTCCAGGCCCAGACACAACTGCCCCAGCTTGCGGCTGAGGATCGTGGTGGCTTTCTGCCGGAGGTTGGGAATCTCGGTTATGTCGGAAAGGATGTAGTAGCCGTCGTAGCGGAGCAGCGGGTTGGCGTTGAAGATAATCGTGCTGACCGACGAAATGAACATCACGTTCAGGCAGAGGTTTTGGAACAGCCCCGGTTGGGAAAACCACCAGAGGAAGGTGCAGATTGAGGCCAGCAGAACCTCGACGTAGATGCCCGCCGCGCCGATGGCCGCCCGCTGCCACTTGCTGGGCAACAGCCACGAGTCGGTGACGTTGCAATACAAGCATGGGGTCAGCACGAGGATCATCACGCCCATTTCGTGACATTCGCCGCCGAAGTGTTTGCACATCAGCCCGTGGGCAAACTCGTGAAAGACCTTCGTCACGCCAAGCACCAGGGCCAACAGGAAGGCATTGTGGATGCTGAAAAACTGGTAAAACGCCGGCAGCTTCGAGCGGAACACGTCGAACTCGACCACCACCAGGGTCAAAGCAAAAAGCATCAGTATACAACTGATCGCCACCATCCACGGCGAAAAAAACCAGCGGAAGTAAGGGTACATCCGGTTCAACAGCCGCTCGGGATCGAACCCCTTGAAGCGGATGCAAAGCACGTTGCTGACGGCGCCGAGCATTTGTTTGCGCTTGCGCTCGTCGCGGCGTTTGCGGAGTTGGTGTCCCTGACCGGCCACTCCGGCCACGACCAGGCTGCTGCGGTGCAACGTGCCCAGAAATTGCTGCAACTCCTCTAGCGTGATCTTCTGCGGCGGAAACTCGGCCTCGAAGCGCTCCTTGATCTCGTCCAGGCTGGTTTGGCCGTCGAGCATCTGCAAGATGGCGTATTCTTCATCCTGGAAGCGAAAGTAGCTGAGCCCCACCGGATCCTTCACTACCCAATAACTGCGGCCGAGATAGTGCTGACGCCGCGAGATCAGGTCCGGCCGCTTGCGGATCGGCAGCTTCCGGGCGGAGCTGGACAACAGGCTGTCTTGGAGGGTTACCATAGGGCAAATGATGAATTATGAATGTTGAATGTTGAATGTTGAATGGAATGCCGACTTTTTTCCCGCAATTCATCATTCATCACTCAACATTCATCATTTCAGTTGGATCGTCATCTCCGCGCTCAAGCCGGGGCTTAGCACCCAAGCGTCACCCTGTCTGCGGTTTTCGATCTCGGCCCGCACGAGGAACTCCCCGCCCGCCTCTACCAGCGGTTTGACGTACACGATCTTGCCGGAAAATGTCTCTTGATGTCTCCGGGCGAGTGTCACGACTACTTTGACCGGTCGGCCCTGGATTTCCGATACCCGATGGTCTTGGGCATTGAGAAAGCCCTCGACGCGGAGCCGATCGACCCGTACCAGCCGCATTACGGGATCGCCGGGCTGCACCCACTCGCCTTCGCGACGGGAAAGCTCCACGACCACGGCTTCCAAGGGGGCCGTGATCCGGTGCCGTTCGAGATTCGCCGCCGCCGCCTGCACCTCGGCCTCGCTCACCTTGACCTGCAAGGCGGCGATGGCCATCTCTTTCTGCGCCTTCTCGATGGAAAGGATCATCTCGCGGTGTTTCAGCAACAGCCGCCGCACCTCGGCTAGAGGGACCGCGCCGGTGACTTTGCGGTTTGCGTCGACGGCCTGTTGGTGCTCGACTGCGGCCACCTTGGCGGCGATGTTGGCATAGCGAATACTAATGTCGTCGCCGGCCTCTTTCTCGGCGACTTTCAGTTTGTAGCCGGCGACGTTGTATTGCATCTGCGGCAGGGAGTCTTCGATCTGGGCCAGCAATTCGCCCTTGACCACTTGCTGCCCCTCGCGCACGGGAATCTTCACCAACACGCCGGCCTCTTGGGCCGGTATCTCCGCCTCTTCGTCCAGCGAAAGCAGGCAGTTGGGGAGCGTGACGGTTTCCGCCGCGGACAGTACGCACGGTGCGGACAGAAGCAGCAAACAGATAGACCCCAGAGCAATAAGTCGCATGTTCGTGTCCTTTTTAGGCATCGCAATACAATGAAGCATTACAATCGGCGTCTGGAGACGCCTCCTACAAGTTTTGCTAAAAATATCTAAACAGAATTCTCGATTGAACGAACGCAATCAGATCGTGCAGCAGCACGTAACCCAGCGCGCGCCGGCCGCAGTAGACCTTCGCCGTCACGGTTGCCCCCGGACGCAGTTGCGGCAACTCCGCCTTGTCGATGGCCACCTTGATCAACACCGTGTTTCCCTCGTCGCCGCGGATCTCCGCACTGCGATGAATCTCAGTAATCTCGCCCTCGCGGGTCGTGCCCGGTTCCGTGGCTAAAATATACGTAATTTTCATTCTGGTGTCCGGTGCCTTTTCGTTCGGCAGGTCTTTCAGCCGCGCCGTCAGATCGGCGTCGATCACCTCCCGTCCGTCGCCGGCTTGTCGCAGCAAGTCGTCCAATTTCAGACGGGCCTCGCCGTAAGTCTCCGCGTGCAACACCTCGCCAAGCCTCGCTCGGAGTCCTTCGTCGGACACTCCTTCGACGATCGGCCGCAATGCCTCGCAAAACCGTCGCTGATATATCTCGGAAATCCGTTGGGGCAATTCTTCGTCCGGCACCGTGGCCAACTCAGCCTCCATCGTCTGATCGACCTCTTCCTCGGGCGCTTCGGGAGACTTTTCGTGGGCGTCCTGGAGAAGCAATTTCCGCAGTATCTTTCGCGCGTAGTCGTATAGTTTCTGCTGGCGCTTGATCACGGGCCCCATGTGGTTTTCGGGCATCTTCAGTTCCAACTGCCACGGTCCGTCGGAGTTGGCCACCCTCATGAGGATTTGCCCCCGTTGCACCGGCCGGTTAATCAACCTGTCCCGCAAGTCCCAGGTAATGACTTGTCCGTCCATCGGGCTTTTGGCGTCCAGCTCCAACTGCTTTGCCTTGTAAAGCACCAACTGGGCATCGAGGGAAAGCAGTTTCTGTTTCAACTCCGCCTGATCGCCGGCCAGCCGGCTCCGTTCCCCGGTACTCAACCTCCGCTCCCCGACCATCGAACGCTGCACGGCGAACAATCGTTCGGTCGTCGCCATCCGCTGGCCTTGGACGTCGATCAGCGCCACTTCGAGATCGGTGTTGCGGAGCCTGGCCAGCAGTTGGTCCTTGGCCACCGTTTCGCCGTGCGTGACTTTCAGCTCCTCTACCACGCCGTCGATGCCGGCGAACACGTCCTGCCGCCAAACCGGCTCCAGCGTACCCTTCGACTCCATCGTGAACCGCGCCGGCCATAGCGTCAGAATCAATACAACCAACAGCACGCCACCGGAGATGCTCAGCGTTTTCGGCAAGGTGCGGGCTTGCAGCACCCAGCGGGTCTTGCCCAACGCACGCCACACCGGCATCAGAAACAAGTTCTGATGTTCCATCGCGTTTGCCAGCGCGGTGGAGCTGTGCTGGCAGACCACTTCCGCCCGATGCACCATGTTCGACGAGAGCCGGCTGTCCTCGATCCGCTCGATCACCAAGGCGCCGATCGGCGGCTCGGGTTTGGTGCGTTTTTTCGGATCGTCTTCCTCCGGCGGGGCGGGACGCTGCAACGGCAGCACGGCCACGGTCTTCGAGTGTGCTTCGTCGACGTACTCTTGCACGGCGTCCTCGACCTGAGGGGCCAGATCGCGGGTGTCGCCGGTGTACCATACGGTGTCGCCGGTGGCGACCACCGCCGTGGCCAGTTGGCCCAGCAAGCGGACGGTGTTCGAACGCTTGTCGAAAAGGTCCTGGCCGCTGACGGCCTCGATCTTACAGGTCGATCCCTTGCGGATCGCCACGCTCAGCCGGTCGCATTCGATCAGCCGCCGCCCCTCGTTGGCGATCGTGTAGGCGGTTTCGCGCGGGTCCAACGAGGCGTGGACCGCGCGGGTGAAATCCTCCAACTGGGTCCAAAGCGTCTGGCGGTCCGAAAAGTGACGCAACTGATGGCTCTTGAGGAAGTCGGCGGCCAACTCGCACATCTGCCCGAGGAACCGCAAATAACCCTTCTGCGTGCTCGGCCCGACTTCGGAACGCTGGAACACCTCGACCAGTCCGACCGTTTCTAAATCGGTCTTCAGAACGCCGAACACCAGCAGGAAGTCGGTTGGATTGGCGGCGGGTATCTCCCCGGAAACCTGTTCGGCGCCGCCGGGGCCGGAGCGCGGCGGTACCAACACCTCCACGCCGTCGGATAGCACTTTGTACAACAGCCGGCTGTGTTGCGCCTGTTGCTCCTCGTTCTCGCGGAGTTTAGTGTCCTGAATGTTGATTTGATACTGGAGCGCCAATCGGCCCTCGGGGTTGACCGTCCAGACGGCCCCGCCCGCCGCCGCCAAGGCCGACACCACTCGCGGAAGGAATTGTCCATAAAACTCCTCCGGCGTAACGTCGGTCTTCGACAACTGCGCAATCTCCGCCACCAGCGAGCGGATTTGCTGTTTGGTCTGTTCGATCAGATGTGGGTCGAGTGGTTGTTCGATGCTCATACTATGCTATGTACTCCGTTTCGGCCCCGTTCTCAAGGTTAGCTCGGACTTAGGGTATTTCCAAAGGGGGAGGAGATGCTGCACAGCCTGCGCAACCCCCCCAGCCGTTACTGGCCGTGCAAGAAAGCACCGCCAATGGCGCCATAACGCTCCGCGACCGTGGTCGCAGGGCGTTTGACGTTGGATTTCCGACGGCAGAAAACGTGGACGCTGCGCGGTGGATTGTCAAACAGGGGACGCTTTACTATCCTGCCAGATACGGCACAGAAGGCTCTCTTGCCGGCCGACACAGTCACCAACTTCGTTGTGGCCCTCGCTATGGCAAACCGCGACAACCATTACGAAGCGGCGTTCGAGGAGTATCTTCGCGGCCGAGGCGTGCCGTACGTGGCGGTCGACGAGGCGCGGCGGAGTCTGCTCGGCGACGGCACCTCGCTGAAAAGCCTCGACTTCATCGTCTCCGCGCCGGGGAAGACGAACTGGCTGGTCGACGTTAAGGGCCGCCGGTTCCCCTCCGGAGACGTGCAAAAACAATACTGGAAGAACTGGTCGACACGCGACGACCTGCAGAGCTTGGCGCGATGGGAGGAGCTTTTCGGCGCCGGCTTCCGCGGGCTGTTCGTCTTCGCCTACGACGTGCTTGGCAATCGGGCGCCGTTGCCCGCCGAGCAACTCTTCGAGCATCGCGGCAGCCTGTACGGTTTCGTGGCGGTGGCTCTTTCGGATTACGCCGGAGGCGCGCACCCGATCTCGCCGCGCTGGGACACCTGGGCCATGCCGACGGGTGCTTTCCGACGACTGGCCCGGCCGCTGGAAGAACTGTTGGAGCTCAAATGATGAACGATGAATTAGAAACAACGAGCAGCCATCGAAAACGCTTGTCATTCAACATTCAACATTCAACATTCATCATTCATAAATCAGAACCGATACTCCAACCCTAGCCCGCCGCCGTGGTAGAACACGCCGCCGTCGAGATTGACCTTGGCCGTGCCGGCGGCGAAGTTGCTGGTGTCGATCTGCTCGGGCGCCAGCCCCACGCCCTCGAGCCACATCGCCTGATACGAGGCACGGAACGCCAACCGTTGGGTAATCGCGTATGTGGCCACCAATCCGATTTCACCCAGGAACGACACGCGGTTGTTGACCGCGGACAACAACTGGTCAGAGGAGCCGGTATCCACGGCATGGATGTTTTGGCTGGCGAAGTTCCCGAACACACCCGCCTTGCACAACGCGTTGATCCGCAGCGCGCCGCCGAGGTTGAACACCTCTCCATCCGCACCGAGTTGGTATCCGTAAAGATGATTGAATGAATTGACATCGAGAGAGACGGGAAACGAACTTCGCGTACTCGTGCCACTGGCGTTGTATTGCTCATCGAGTTCCACCATGCGGAATCCGCTCAGCAAAGTAAGCCAGTCGAACCACTGCCACCGCACGTTCACTTCTCCACAGTACAGCGCCGAAGCGTAGCGAACCGAAGAATCTGTCGATAGGAAAGCATTGTTGACGGCGATCACCATGCGGGAATTATCCGACACAAAGGCGTTGGCCTCGAAGCCGTCGAATTGAAAGTACCCCACTTCGACGTCAAAATCGGAACCGAATACTCCGTGACGGATCGCGCTGATTTTGGGCCCGAACGCCACGGGGAAATTAAGGTCTCTTGAATTCAGAATATCCGCCCCGCTGAGTGTAGAGAGAAACAGACTCTGGTTCCGCGTGGTCGAGCGTTGCAGGGCAATGGCCTCCGCGGCGAAGCTCCAGCGGGGACCGCAACAGCCAGGGGCGCAGTACTCGGCGAGGGCGCCGCCAATCGAACCCTCGCACGGTTGCTGGTACGTGTATTCCCCCGGTCCCACGGCGGCCACGTCGTAGGCCAGATTGCCGGATACCGGATACACGCCTTGTGCCACGGCCTGAGTAGTGCCGGACCAACCGATACACGCCACCGCGACAGCGATGGACACGATCCTCGTGGGTACGCAAACACGCATGACTCATCTCCTTCTGGAGAGTGGAAACCGGTAAAAACGCGAGCAAGTAGAAGTAATCATCGGCTGCTAATACCCGCAGATTAGACATAATCGGACTGCCCGCCAAAGCCGACGCAACTCAGCCGAAACCTCCATTTGCCGCATATTGCCAGCCGGGTTTGCCGGGTGATATGTTTTACGTTTGCCCCGGAGACGTGAAATCAGAACCGGCAAGCTCGATGGGGGGGGGCAATCAGTGGCGCGGCGGCTACGCGCACTGGTGCAACGGAGGATTCCTTCCCTGGAAATCCCGAGGGCAACAACGTAAGATCAAGGTGATGGTGGCTCTCGCGCCCTCCGGCAGAAGGAGTAGAGGCGATGTGGCGGAAACATATTGTGTCAATCTTGGCGGCGATCGCGTTCGGTAATCTCGCCATTCTCTCGGCCACGGCGGCGGAGCGGCAAACGCCCTCGGCCATGTACTACAGGTATTTCAGCTCCTACTACGACGGCGAGTATCGGGACGCGTTGCGGGGATTTCAAGGCGAGTCCCGCCGCTCGATCAAGACCGTGCAGTCGCGGTGGATCGACTCGATCTGTTACGAGACGATGTGCGGCGAGTGTTATTACCAGATGGGGACGCTCGATAAGGCGTTGCAGCACTACTCGAACGCCCTGCGATTGTACTGCCGGTTTTCCGACTGGATGGTGAAGGTGCGCTTTCCGGCCACGATCCGCGCCGCGGCGACGGGCAAGCGAAAGGCCGTCCCTTGGGGCACCTCGGCCCGGCAGTCGAGACTGGGGCATTATCCCACCTCCGTCCTGCTCGCCCAGGGACAGGTCGACATGAGAGGCGTGATCGAACGCGGCGGAGTGATACAGCAGGCGAATCTGTTCCCTGTAACACCGCAGGAGATCATCCGCTCGACGACCTTGGCCCTGCGGCGGCGGGCGGAGTTGCTCGGGCCGGTCGGCAAGTACGATGCGCTGAGCAACGAGTTGATCGCGGCGTTCAACCGTCCGGTCGGTCCCCCCAATCATTGGTCGCAATGCTGGGTCGACCTGGAGCGCGGACTGGCGCTGATCGGCGGGGGACGAGCGGGGCAAGGAATCGGCTATTTGCAGAGGGCCGTGCTGGCCGCAGGCGAGTTCGACCACCCCATGACAAGCATCGCCTTGCTCGAATTGGGCCGCCAGAAGCTGTTGCTCGGCGAATACCCGGCCGCCTCCCGGTTCTTCTCCGAGGCCACCTACGCGGCGGTGAACTATACGGACTACGGCGTCCTGGAAGAGGCCTTCCGCTACGCCGCGTTGACCCACGTCCTGGCCAATCGCAAGGGCTTCTTCGCCCCTTTGGACCCGGCCATCAAGTGGGCCAAGGTGAAGGGCCTCCGCCAGTTCCGCGCCTCGCTGCTGCTCTCGGCCGCCGAGAACCACGCCCTGCTGGGCAACACCCGGCAGGCCGCGGCCGCCCTCGACGAGGCCCAGGCGACAATCGGCCGCCGCGAGATGGGTACCGGGCGAATCGGTGCGCGGCTCAGCTATCTCGCCGCCCTGGTCGCCTATCAGCAGAAACGGATCGCCGATGGGGACGCCGCCCTGGCCGCAACGATGGGCTACATGCGGCACGGCTCGCTCTGGCTTTTCCAGATCAATCTGGCCGACAAACTATACGTCGGCGGCGCGGTTACTTCCCGCTCGGCCCTAAACCTCTTCGGCAACGTGCTCCGCGACCCCCGGCCGGAAGATTGGACCCTCGACCCGATGGAGTCTCTCTCCACGCTGACCACTCCCCAGCCGTTGCCGATGGAACACTGGTTCGAGGCCGCTCTGGAACGGGGCGACGTGAAGGAAGTGCGCGGCGCGATCGAGATCGCCGAGCGGACCCGGCGGCGGCGGTTCTTCAGCTCGCTCGAGCTTGGCGGCCGACTGGAATCGTTGCGATGGATACTCGAGGCCTCGCCCGAATATCTATCCCAGCAGGCCCTGCTCCAGCGGCAGGACATCATGGCCCGATACCCCGAGTTTGAACGGCTTTCCAGGCGTTCGCTGCATATCCGCGATGAGTTGGCCAAGCAGCCCTTGGCGCCAAAAGACCCGGCGCAGTTGAAGGATCAGATCGGCAAATTGACCGAACTGGCGGCCGCGGGCATCCAACAGGAGGCAATCCTGCGGGAAATCGCCTTGCGGCGCGAGCCGGCCGAATTGGTCTTTCCGCCCTTGCGGAGCGTGGCCGACGTTCAGAAGTCCTTGCCCGATGGGCACGCCGTGCTGGCCTTCTTCGC
This sequence comes from Planctomycetota bacterium, assembly GCA_030611515.1. Classification (GTDB taxonomy): domain Bacteria; phylum Planctomycetota; class Planctomycetia; order Pirellulales; family Thermoguttaceae; genus JAHIKV01. The sequence goes on from JAUWPQ010000042.1 coordinate 19,781, forward strand.
CACCAGCCGGCGGCTCTACGGATTTCTGTTGAACAACGAGCGCTGCACGCATTGGCGGATCGGCTCCACCGCGGCGCTGATGCGGCAGATGCAGGCGATGCTCCGCGACATGGGGCACTACGGGGCGAACCACGAATTGAACGTCAAAGACCTGTCCGCCGACAAGTGGAAGAAGCCGGCCCGGCAGGTCCTCGATACGCTCCTGAAAGGCTCGGCGGCCGATTTCTCGCAACCCTTCGACGAGCTGGCCATCGTACCCGACGGTTCGCTCTGGTATCTCCCCTTCGAGGCGCTGCAGGTAAAAGTCGACGGCAAGTTGCATTCGTTGATCTCGCTGTTCCGCGTCCGCTACGCGCCGACCATTTCGCTTTGCACCTCGCAAGGCCCGGGCCGCAATCCGACCGGCAACACGGCCGTCGTGGTGGGCAAGCTCTACCCGCGCGACGAGGCCGAAGTGGCTCGGGTCGCCTTCGAGCAGTTGGCCGCGGTCGTGCCCGGCGCGGTGATGCTCGATTCGCAGCCCCGGATGCCGTCGTCCATCTACGGCACCCTCTTTCAACGACTGATTGTGCTGGACGACCTCGAACTCCAAGACCAAGGCCCTTACGCTTGGTATCCCGCTTCGTTCGATCGTGGCAAGCCGGGCGGATCGCTCGCCGATTGGCTCGTCCTCCCCTGGGGCGGACCGGACGTGGTCGTTCTGCCCGGTTTCCACACCACCGCCGAGGACTCGCTGAAACGACTCAACCGCGCGATGCCGGGCAACGACATGTTTCTGGCAGTCTGCGGCCTGATGGCCAACGGCTCGCGGACGATCTTGCTGAGCCGCTGGCGTACCGGCGGGCAGGCCTCCTTCGATCTGGTCCGCGAGTTCGCCCAGGAACTGCCTCGCACCTCGCCGTCCGACGCTTGGCAACGCGCCGTGCTGCTGGCAATCGACTCGCGGCTGAACCTCGCGTCGGAGCCGCGCATCAAGCGTTCTGGCTCCAACGAAACGCCCAAGGCGGTCCATCCGTTCTTCTGGGCCGGATACATGCTCGTCGATTGCGGCACCTCGCCGGAGAAGCCGGAGCCGGAACCCGACGGCCCGGTCATCAAGCTGAAGAAGCCGTAATCAAGTTGGGGTGGCAGTTCAACTGCCACCCCACCCTACATATTCCTCCCATATCATTCCTTCCGGCGCCATCGGCCGCTGATTTTCGGCGGGAAAAGCGGTTTTTGCGCCCGCCATAGCCCCTTGCAAAAAAGTGCGAAAATACCGGTGGCCAGAAAACAGCCTTTTTTCAGGCACTTTTGGCTGGTAGAATGACCTCGCTGCCTATACCCCATTAGCAGGGGCTGGCGAAAAGTTTTGAGTTTCGTCGCCACAAGCCACTGGGAAATAACGGGTTACGGTCGATTTTCCGGTCTGAATTAACTGGAAAAGATTTCCGAAATCGCCATTTAATTCTTACGTCGATTCGCCGAGGATCGAAGATGCGTTCAAACCGCTTGAAACCAGGGCTATTCATTTTGCAACGCAACTGCGCTTTAGACGTAAGCCCAGTTCAACCCCAGGTTGATCAACCTGAAGCGCCAGGTTGATCAACCTGGGGGCGCGGGGTTGAATTGACCCCTAAAACGTCGCTCGCGCGCAAAACTCCGCCCGAGAGGCGTTTTTGGAATGTGAGCGCAAAATTGTCTGTGCCGTAGAAGTATGCGGGTGCCACTGCTGGCTTGTCCAGCAGTGCTTTCCGTGGTTGGCAGACACTGCTGGACAAGCCAGCAGTGGCACCCGGCGCTGCGGAGGGCCTTGACTCAAGATTACTATCGCCCCCGCGGCCTGGACCCAGCCGCCTTGCCTTGCGTCGCCGTGGAAGGTGCGGGAATAGTGGCCTGCTCCCCAAAAACTGATCCATGTGTTATGAGAGTCCAGAAAGCCTTGAGGTGCTCCCCATCTTTGATCCAAGTGAAAGGTTAGTCAACTGGGCTTTGGGACGTTTTGTAAGGGAAATCGGGGGGGAATCGGGGGACGCCATACGCAATTACTCCGAGTTATGTATGGCGTTCCCAGAACTCCCCAGAACTTCGGAACTCCTCAATTGATACATCGCGGCCACTCGCGGTTTTTCACTCCAGACCGTGCCCCGGGTGTATTCACCCGGGGCTAAATAACTTTGGCGGAACTCACTGGCCGCTTGCCGCGTTGCCCGGCAGGCCCCCTTCATACGCGCTGAACTCGGCCCAGACGGGCAAGTGCTCGGAGACCTCCATCGCGCCCGGCATGGTCAACTCGAACTGCCGCATCACGTCCATCACTTCCACCAAACCGGT
>JAUWPQ010000299.1 GCA_030611515.1 Planctomycetota bacterium
ACCGGTTCCGGGCATATTCGCACCGCATATTGGAACCGCGGGGCGGAAAGTTTTGTTTCCACCCGCGTGTTTAGGATGTCGATGAACGGTCCGACCTGTTGAGCCCAGTTTCGCGGCACTCCGCCGCCGATGGTGAATATACCCAGCCGCTTGGCGGCAAGGATTCGTCGCGTGTAGTCGTGCAGGTCGAGAAAGGGATTGTACGGCGGTACCGCGGCGAAGAATTCCTTCAGATCCTTTTTTCGCCCCGTCGCGTTTTTCCGAACCAGAAATTCGCTGGACACTCCCAGGCCGACGTCGGAATCCGTGAACGCCGGCACGTAGACCGGCACGTTCCGTCGATAGGCGCAACCGAGAACGCTGGGCATCTGCCCCTCGTCGTGCAGCCGGCGGCCGATCTCCCGGTTCAACTCCCAAGAACACATCGGCCGCTGTGGGTCCCAATCGCCGAGAACCCCGGACACGAATTCCTCCCCGCGGAGCAGATTGGCCTCCAGTTCCACGGTGTCGTACACGCGGTTGTAACCCCACTCGTAAAGTTGTCGGTCCGGAATGGTCGGATCATGCTTGAAGTGTACGCCGCCGACGGCCTCGGATAGACCGTGGGCCATGATGGCGCCGGTACTGACAACGACGTGGGCCAGGTTTTCGTCGATCATATCGCACAGCAGGCGGCCCATCTTCGCCACGGTCATGGCGCCGGAGAGCGTCACTACGATGAGGCATTGCGGATCGTTCGCCATTGCCTCGAGGACCTCGAAGGCTTCACCCAATTCGCGTCCTCCGAAAGCCGTCCGGCTCATTCGGCGGAGCATATCGGCGAAACCTTCGGCCCGTCGGACGTCGAGGGATTCCAGCGGCTCAAGGCCGTCTTCGCGGCCATCGTGCAGTTCTCGCGTCATGGTCCCACCTGTCCCGCTTTCTCCTCGACTGCCTTTGTCACGGACCATACTCGACCATAACCTCGCGCACGCGCGGCGTCGAAAGGCCGTTCTTGGCGCCCAGCGCCAGCCGATACATGATCCACCGGCCCTGCTGACTAGCGCCCACCGTCGGCTTCTTTTCCGTAAACCAACCGTCCAGACCTTGGGGGCCAACCCAAGGGGCCTTGGCCAGTGATTCTCGACTATCGGCAAACCGCAGTTGGGCCTTGACCCAAGTCTTGGCCGGCACGTCGGCCGTCCAGCGGATAGTCCGCACTTTGGCCCCCTCGGGCAATTGGAACGGCCGCGACTCGTAGTACTCCTCAGGCCCGCCGTCGCGCTGATTGCCCGGCGAAAGCGTCATGCCATGAGGGCCGTTGCTGGGTAGTCGGGTCACGCGCTTGGGATCGAATCCGTCCGGCCCGTTCCACCAAACGGCGGACCAGCCGCGGTGGTCGCCCCAGACCTTGTGGTTGGCGATGGCCAAGTCGATCCAGCCGTCCTCGTTGAAATCGGCCGCTACACAGCCGGATGCCGAGTGAGTAAAGAGCCGGGCGCGATCCGCCGCCGAGAAGCCGCGGCCTTTTCGGTTCCAATAGATGTAAGAGTCGCAATCACGGGTTGTGCCGGCGTGATACGACGATATGAACACGTCCAATGTTCCGTCGTTATTGAAATCGGCCACCGCCATGCTGTTGATGCTCAGGGCAGGCAACATGCTTCGCCGGTCTTGGCGCAGTCCCGCCGGGCCGTTCCAGTACAAATAGACAAACGAGTCGTGAGGAACCCCAACCGTGGGGCTGTGGCCGCCGAGGATTAGATCCAGGTGGCCGCTGCCGGTCAGGTCGGCCGCCCGCACACACGCCGCACGTTCCACCGACAGAACCAGACAGCGATCCATACTAAATCCGTCCGACCCGCCCCACAGGACGAGACTCCGATCTCCGACGATCATCGGCACCACCAGATCCAGCCAGCCGTCGTCGTTCAGGTCGGCCAGATGGATCCACCTTGGCTCGCTATAGACGGTTCCATTGTGCTCCATGCGAAGCCGCTTGGGGTGGGCCGTATCGAAGCCGTGCGGGGTCCCGTAGAGGAACAGCAGATCCGGGTTATCGAAGCCGGAGAATACCAGATCGAGGTATCCGTCGCGGTTCAAGTCGGCACAGACGCCGCCGTGCGCCCGGGTGGTGGGCAGCCGCAGGCTAGGCTCGTGTTGTAGCCCTTTGGGGCCGTTATGGAACACGTAGGAGCCGGGGTCGAGATGGACGGAGTTCTCCGAGCAGTTCACCACCACGAGGTCCGGCCACCCATTGTCGTGCAAATCGCAGCCAAGGGCGTGTACGGCCCCAGCTCCGGCCAAATCGATCCGCCGTTGGGGTTGATACCCGTCGGGTCCACCCAAAAACATCGACACGTCGGGACGCCCGAGCACGTTACCCGCGAAATGGTTGACAAACACGAGTTGCGGCCGCTTTGCCGAGGAGGTCTTGGCAATGAACACGCGGCGGGCGTCCTCGGTCTGCAATTCCACCGGCGGCTCGATCGGGCCTTGCCTGGAACCGCGAAAGACCGGCGAAGTGGTGGTGAACGACTCCTTTGTGTGAAACTGGCAGAGCGCCACGTCGTCGCAGCCGTCGCCGTCGAGATCCCCGACCGCCACGTCGCAGGCGCGATAGCAGTCCAACGGTGTGCGACGGTCGGCGGACAGCCCGTCATTGGAACCCCAGTAGATCCACGATCGCTCTCGGTCTCCACGTGGCTCGCGGCAGGCCACGATAAAGTCTTGCCATCCATCGCCGTTGATGTCGCCGGTCGCCGCCGACATGGGCCGGCCGCACGCCAGTTCGATCGGCTTGCCGAGCGTGCGATCCGGCGCCACCGGCGCCAGGCTCACGCCGTCCGGTCGCGCCAAAAACAGATGCGCCCGACCATTGAGCCGGATAACTCGGGCCAACGGTTGGACCGGATCCACGTCTTCTGCATAGCGAGGGCCTTCCTCCCGCGACGCTCGCTTGGGAGCTTCCGCCCGGGCCACGACGACACGCTCGGGATCGAGTCCCTTGGGACCGCCCCAATAGACTGCCACGTCGCCGTTAAGCCGGCGCACAATCAGATCGGCAAAGCCGTCGCCGTCCACGTCGTCGCTGGCAACTTTATCGCCGGGAATCGCCAAGGTTGTGAACCGCTTTGGCTCAAAGCCCAACTCCGACTGGTAGAACAGCCGCAATTCCTTCTCGCACATGCAGGCCAGATCCCGGCGCCCATCGCCGTTGAAATCTCCGGCCGCCACCGACCGGCACTTGGGCGCCGGCAGGCACAATTGCCGGCGCTCGCTCAGTCCGTCGGGTCCGCCGAAGTACACAAATGTATTGAGGTCCGGGCGAATGCCGTTGTAGTACATGGCCAGCACCAGGTCGTCGTAGCCATCGCCGTTCAGGTCGCTCACCGTGCCGTCCATCGAGCCGTCGGAGGGCAGCTCGATCCGCTGCTTACGATCGCCCAAAGGGTCGGCGTACACATAGGCGGGCGCCCGTTCACCAAGATCCTGGGCGTTGCATATCACCAAGTCGAACCAGCCATCGCGATTGAAGTCGAATTGATGAATGCGCTGCAACACGCCGGCGCGCGAGACGTACAGGTTCTCGCCGGCGTTGCCGAAGGCGCCGGCGCGGAATCCCTCGAATCCCCGTGTCCGCCATATACCGTGTTGCGGCTCCGCTGCTTGCGCTGCTTGGCCAATCAGACCGGCGAACACAACCATAACCAACCACGCCCTTGCGGCAGGCCCGAGCAATATCCATAACGGCAAAGGACGACTCATCAGGCTTGCTTTCTCATCAGGCTTGCTTCTCAACCAGAAGTTTCCGGATTACTCGGCCCAGAGAAGCTTCGGGCCACACTCCCCCCCCATCCTAATATCCCACTGGCGGCTTTACAAGACTTCCGCCAACTTCCCCGAACACACCTGCCGCCCCGCTACACCCGAACATTCAAGCGTGACAAAGCAGTAGTGAGTCACCTCCGGCAAAGCCGGGGAGTTTCTAGCAGCCCGTTGAAAAAGGGTGCCACTGCTGGCTTGTCCAGCAGTGCAGGGGGAAAACTCCCGGAAAAACACTGCTGGACAAGCCAGCAGTGGCACCCAAACTCCCGAAGCCCAACTTTTTCAACGGGCTGTTATGCCCGGAAGTTGCTGTCATTCACAGATAGAATTGACCCCTGTTGTCACCGATAGAAATGTCCCCATGCTGGGGTCTCTAAAGGAGGCCCAGAATGGAGACGATTTTAATGAGTCGGCGAGAACGGCATCGCCTGGAGGTGTTTTCCAGGGTG
>JAUWPQ010000381.1 GCA_030611515.1 Planctomycetota bacterium
TGCCCGCCCGGGCTCTCTCAAGTCTCCAAAATGCTACCGTCATTACGATGTCACATTTTGCCCAATGTGGAACCCACCATCTATTGAGCCATCTAGGCAAAGACTTTTCGCTTAATTGGTGATGCCATTTCTCGATGCGTAGCGGCGCGGTGGTGGATATAGGAACAACCGACACCAACTCTTGATGCGACTTAGACAACACAACAACCGGACGTTTCTTCACGATTTCTGGTGGCCGAAATCCGGTTGAGAAATCGCAATAAAGCAATGTACCGGGGCGTGGGTGGAATTGAATGGGCATGATTTACTCTGCCGGCATCATACACCCACATGTGGTACTCCTGCAACTAGCTCACAATTCGGGAATCCAAACTGGCCCACTACCGAATTTCCGGTGGCCCTTGACCAACCTCCGTCTGAATCGCAACAATGGAGTTGGCAAGGCTGGCCGCAGCGGTCTGTCGGCGAGCTTGGCCCCCGCAGAACACCGATTTGAACCGGCCACCCCAGCCGGTTCGAGTCCCACGCCCTTATGCGACAAAACGCCCCGCGAACAAAGCGTCGCATACCCACCGTACTTACCGAGTGAAGTCAGAGCGGAAGGAGAACGTAATGAGGCTCGGGAAAAGATCGTCGGTTGAAGATATTCAAACGCTTGGCCGCTTCGAGGATTATAAGAAGATTCTTCTCTCGCCACCGTTTGCCGGCCATCTCGACAAGCTGTTGGCCTATTGGGCGCTGCCGACGGACCGCCGCCCGCCGCTGGCCTTCCTGGGGCGCACGTTGCGGGATTTGCTGAGTACGCCGTTGGTCGAGCTTGCGGCCACGCCGAGTATCGGACGCAATAAGATGGTCTCCTTTGTCGGGTTGTTGGCCCGCGCCGCCGAGACCGACCCCGCCGGGTTGCCCGCGAATATCCCCGCTCCGCCAAATCCCTGCGCCCCCTGCCCTGCCCCCGGCGGCGGTGGTGAATCGCCTCGATTCAACCCGACCAACATCTCCGAAGCGACGTGGGCGTGGTGGCGGGCAAGCGTCGTCCGCGGCGGATTGGCCGGCGAGACCTTGGGCCGTCTGGCGCCAAGCCTGCGGAACATGACCCGGGTAATCTGGAATACGCCGCTCGGCGCCTATACAAGTTCCACACTGGCCGAGATCCGCGCCATGAAAACGCACGGCGAGAAACGCTTGCACGCGATTCTCGATGTGTTCCACGCCGCCGATGCGCTGGTGGCCGGCATGGGCGAGCAAGGGCATTTCGTCGTTCGGATCGTCCCGCACCGGATAGATCGTGTGGAGCGCTGGACGAACCGGACCCTCCAACGGCCCGGCCTGCCAGACCCTCAAGACATTTCCGAGAACTTCATCGAGCCGCTCTTGGAGCAGGTCCGCACCGACGCCCCGCCGCAGGTCGCCACGCTGGCGGAATACCGGCTGGGAGTGGCCGGACCGATGACCAGCGTCCGCCAGGCCGCGCGCACAATGCGTCTTACGCGGGCACGGGTCTATCAGTTGCTCGACGAGATCAACGACATCGTGACGGTCCGCTGGCCGATCGGGCAACACCAGACGCACGAACTGCGCGAGAAGTTTCTGGCCGAGACGGACCGCTCGCCCGACGAGGCGGACTTGCGACAGTTCCACGCGGCCGTTGAGTTGTTCTATCCCGGCAGCCGTCGCGGCGCGGCCGGGCCGCTGGAAGAAGCCTTCGATCCGATCGAGCAACGGGAAGAACTGCTCGAAGTCTCGTAAAGCGTACTTTTACAAAGAACTTCGACCCGTAGGGTCGTTTGGTAATAGCCCAGCAGTTCACTGCTGGGGTTGCGGGTAACCGAGGAGGTTTCAAGTCCCGTAGGGACGGCCGAATCGTTGTTTCGAGGCATTTTCAATCGTCCCTACGGGACGGACAAACCTCATTCTTTTTTCCTCACCCAGCGATAAACAGGATTATGCAAGTGCTAGCAACGATAGCAGAAAAACACTTACCACAACGGAGCTTATCATGCCCGTTTAACAATTTTCATAAAAATCCGGATTGATAATCATCACAACTGTTGACGTAAGTCCCTGTTTTTCAACAC
>JAUWPQ010000389.1 GCA_030611515.1 Planctomycetota bacterium
GTAACCGTTCACGGGTTTTCAGGGCTCTCGGGAGCTTCCCAAGATGAATTACCCTGAACCCAGTATCTTGAGTTTGAGCGGGCTCATTCAGTTTGTCAAGGCCTCGCCCAAGAATTTCCAAAAAATCGGTAAGCAAAATCTCTGCGAATATCAGAAGATTTCGGCGGATCACGCGTGCGAGTTGATATTGATCCATGGGGCGGAAATGCGTATGCTCCCGCACCATGAAAGTGCGGGAAAGAACAACATGCTCTGATTGCGAACGTTCCGCCAAGCGGCTTGGCAAGCTGGAGGTACGTTTCGCCCGGCTGGAAAAACAAAACACGCAGTTGGAAGCGCGGAATAGCGAGTTGGAAGCGCGGATTGCGGAACTGGAACAGGAGAATGCCCAGTTGCGTGACCAGTTGGCCAAGGCCAGCAAGAACTCGTCCACTTCGTCGAAGCCTCCTTCGAGCGACATTGTCAAGCCGCCAAAGAAACCGCCGAAGAGTGGCAAGAAACGTAAGCGGGGCGGACAACCGGGGCACGAGCGACACTTGCGGCCCAGTTTTCCGCCCGAGGCTATCGACGAGTTCTTTACGTACACTCTCGACTGTTGTCCCGACTGCGGTCACAAGCTTATGTCCAGCCGCAAGAAGGCACCGAGAATCATCCAGCAGATCGAAATCGAAGAAACGCCGACACACATCGAGGAACACCAGGGACTGGCCTATTGGTGCCCTCATTGTTGGAAGTTTCACTACGCGCCGATCCCGGCGGCACTGGTCAAGGCAGGGCTGGCCGGGCCGCGATTGACCGCATTGGTGGCCTTCATGAAAGGCGTCTGTCACGCCTCGTTTTCCACGATTCGCAAGTTTCTCCGCGACGTGGTTGGAGTGACAATCTGTCGCGGACAACTGGCCAAGCTGATCGCCAAGGTGAGCGAGTCGCTGGCGGCCGCTTACGCCGAACTGTTCGAGCGTTTGCCCGGCGAAGTGGTGCTGAACGTCGACGAAACCGGGCACAAAGACCGCGGCGACAAGTTCTGGACGTGGTGCTTTCGCGCACAGCTTTACACGCTGTTTAAGATCGACAGGTCGCGCGGCTCGAAGGTGCTCGTCGAGGTATTGGGCAAAGAGTTCAACGGCGTTTTGGGCTGCGACTACTTCGGTGCCTATCGCAAATACATGCGCGAGTTCGGCGTACTCGTGCAGTTCTGCATGGCCCACCTGATTCGCGACGTGAAGTTCCTCATCACGCTTGCGGACAAGAAGCAGAAAGCGTACGGCCGCCGGGTGCGCAAGGCACTGAAGGAGCTTTTCGGCGTGATCCATCGTCGCGACGAGATGACCGCCAAGGCGTTCCAAAGCGCGCTCGAAGCTGCCAGGCAAGACGTGCTCAAAGCGGCAACCACACGGGTTCCAGAAGGGAACCACGCCCAAAATCTGGCCAACCGGTTTCACAAACATGGCGAAGCCTACTTCCAATTCATCACCACACCCGGCGTCGAGCCGACCAACAACCTGGCCGAACAGGCCATTCGGTTCGTGGTCATCGACCGGCGCATCACCCAAGGCACGCGTGGCGAAACGGGCCAGCGCTGGTGCGAGCGAATCTGGACAGTGATTGCCACCTGCGTCCAACAAGGCCGTTCGGTCTTCGACTTTCTTCATGCGGCTGTTCTTGCACATTTCAACGGCACCCAATCGCCGTCGCTGATGCCTTCCGGCCCCTAAGCCGTTCGTCTTCCTCGCCCCGCATTTCTCTCGACCCCTTCCCTGACCTCCGTGTCTGAGTGGTTTTGTCTCGACCCCCGTGAACGGTTACC
>JAUWPQ010000179.1 GCA_030611515.1 Planctomycetota bacterium
GCCGGTGGCCGGATCCTGGGCGATAATCTCCGTGCCCGTGATGTCGCTGGGCAGCAGGTCGGGTGTGAACTGGATGCGCGAGAACTTCAGGTGCAGGGCTGGGGCCAGCGTCGAGATGGCCAGAGTCTTGGCTAGGCCCGGCACGCCGATCGTCAGGCAATGCCCTCGGGCGAATACGCAGATCAGCATCTGCTCGATCATCTCGTCCTGGCCGATGATGACCTTATGGATCTCGCCGACCAGTGCCTCGCGCGCCTGGGCGACCCGCCGGACCGCTTCCTTGGGGCTAATCTGGGGGGTGTTCGCCGACATGCAAGCTCCTCCTGCCTGATGCTTCCATCCACGATGATTACCATATACACTAGTTGACGGGGGCAAGTCGATCAATGGTCTCCACCCCCTCGCACTAACCAATCCCTCGAAAGGAGGCAAATTGTGGAACCTCTACGCGGCATCGTGCATGGTCGGATGATTGAATTAGAGAACGAGCCTGGATTGCCGGACGGACAATCCGTGACGGTCGTGGTCCAGCCGACAAGCGCCGCGACCGAGGGGGCTCCCGAGTTGTCATCCAGAGCGAGGCTCCGTCGCGCTTTCGGAGCGTGGGCTGAAGATGCGGAAGAACTGGACGATTTCCTTGCGTGGAATCGTCGCCAACGAAGAATCGGACGCATGGAGATGGAGCCATGAGTTTTCTGCTCGACACGGATATCTGTTCCGCGTACTTGAAGGGAGATCATCGAGTCGGCAAACGAGTCGAGCAATATGGCGGTCGCCTGTATGTGTCGGCTGTCGTTGCCGCTGAGTTGTTCGCCTGGGTCTTGCGAGCCAAGGCGTCTCCCAAGCAACTTCAAGGGTTGTTGGATTTTCTTAACGATGTCTACTTTCTTGAATTAACTTGGGATGTGTCTCATAAGTTCGGAGAAATACGGGCGTATCAATTGGATCATGGTGCGCCTACCCCGGAAATGGACCTGCTGATTGCTTCCACGGCGTTGTTTCACGGCTTCACACTGGTCACCCATAACGTCGGGGACTATGCCAATGTTCCCGGCTTGAAAGTCGTGGATTGGTTGGCAACATGAGTAAGGTATGGTCGAAATTGAATTGAGAGTGCGGGTGTCGGCTATATTGGTTACGGCCACAATTTCACTCGCTTGTTTCTTTCCAACGCATCAAGTTTCGGCCCAATCCTTCCGCCGGGGCGGCACGGAGTTCAACGCCGTCCGCTCGGTGTTTGTTCCCGCCCGAAAAACGTACACGGTCGTCGTGGTCGAGTTCCTTCACCACGGCGAGATTCGCCCCGACGGCCGCAACGTGTTGGTCGCCGCGCGAAACAAGGAAGCGGCGCCGTTCCGTGTGCTGCAAGTCGGGCCGGGCGACTTCTGCCGGCTGGCCTTCCAAACGATCGAAGGTCAATCGGCCTACGACGTTTTTTACGGCGGCGATCCGCCCCGCGACGAACCGCCGGCGTGGACCTGCCGCGATGGATTGTTGCTGGAGACACGAAAGTTTAGCCGTTGCGACCTGAGGAGTCTCGAATCGGTGCGCAAGACGTTTCGGTCCGCCGAACCGATCGGCGCCGACTACGTCGAAGGCGTGTTCCACGCCGCCAATCCGTGCAGCCTCAAGCGGGAACCGTTTCTCAGCCGCTACAGCGGTTACTTGCATCTGCGCGAGTCGGGCACTTATGGATTCTTCGTTTCCAGCCGGGATTGCAGCTTTCTGCTGATCGACGGCAAGCCGGTGGCCTCGGCCCCCGGCCGCCACGGTCCCCGACGCCGCGCCACTCGCGGCAGCCGACACGACGTTCAACTCACGGCCGGCGAGCACAAGTTCGAGTATTACCATGCCGCCGCCGGACCGAACGCCGTGATGGCCGTCGCGTGGGAGATCGATCCGCCGGAGGAAAAGCCGCAGCGACCGAGGAAGATTCCGGCGGAGGTTTTTCACTCGCATCTGGTCGGCCGCTTGCCCGCCGGGCGGGTCAGACTGCGGGTCGGCGGACAAGCGCCGGACTTTCTGGCCGAGGTGGCCGGCGACGTGCCGCTGCCGGACAACAACGTGCCGCTGGTGGGCGTGAAGTTCCGCGACCTTTCGCCGAAAACCATCACCTCGCACGGAGCGAAAATCCGCTGGGACTTCGGCGACGGGCAGACCAGCGATTTGCCCAACGTCGATCACGTTTACCTCCGGCCGGGTCTGTACACCGTGACGCTTTCCGTCCGCCGCGGAGCCAGAAGGGCCGAAACGACCAACCGAATTTACGTCGACCGGTCGCTGCTTACTCCCGGGGACAAACTGCACACGCTGGACGAATACCTGAGGATCATCGAGACCTACGACCCGAGCAAACTCGATGCCGCGTCGCTACGGCAACTGGCGCTGGCTTTCGAGGCGAAGGCCCTCGCGGCGCCCGCCGATCAATCCGAAAGCTATCTGGCCAAGGCGGTCGAGGCGGGTAAGGCGGCCTTCCGGGATGATTCGGCCGCCAAGGGGGACGACGACCTGCTGAAACTGGCGCGACTGATCGGCCCGCTGGCCCGATTCCACTTGGGCGACTCCCGGACGGCGCTGGAGATTTGGCGCGGCGCGGCGCGGCGAATCGACGCCGCCGAACCGAAAGCGGAGTGCGAGATAGCCGCCGCCGACGTGGCCGTCAACGATCTTCTACGCGCCGCCGATGCCAAGCCGTTGCTGGAGGCGGCGACGAAAAGGCTCGGCAAAGACCACTCGGGGGCGCTCGCCGCCGAGTTGCAGCGTGTTTGGGGCGATTTTTATGCCGCCACGGGCGACGGCCGCTCCGCCCGGAACGCTTACCTCGAAGCCCAGCGGCTTTTGAGTTCTTCGCGGCGGTTCAACGTCGAGACGGCGCAGCGCGGCGCCCACGCCCGTTCGACAGAGGAATTTCTCCGCTCGAAGCAATACGTCCGCGCGGCGGAGGAGATCGAGTCATGGCTGCGCGAGTTTCCAGTGGCGCGGCTCGACGGCTATCCGACGCTGCTGCTGGCCCGCTATTGGTTTGGCCGGGGCCGGTACGCCCAGGCGATTGCCCAGGCGGAGCAGTTGCATACGGTCAGCCCCGACTCGCCGTACATCGACCGGTTGCTGTTTCTGGCGGCCGATTGCGAGATGCGATTGGGCCGGAAGGACCGCGCGTTGGCCACGCTCTATTCGCTGGTGAACGACTACCCCGGCAGTCCATTGGCGCCGCGGGTGAAGAAGAGCATCGAGATTTTAGAGGGTGGGAAATAAAGAAGCCGGCGCGGCAGGGGCCCCAAAAACCCAGCTTCCCCCGCCACGCCGCGACCAACGCTCCTCCCCCAAACGCTGATGTATTAGAACTATAGGATGTGTACAAGGCAGAGCAAAAATATCCCTGACGTTTGCCGGTCGGAAAGCCCACGGGTTGCTGTCCGCGGGTTTGAGAGCCTAATCAAGTGGCCAATTCGCCACATGCGGCGCAGTTTGGCAACATTGGCGGGAACTGCAACGTCGCGGCGTTGCAGTTTTACAACAGCACCCAGTCACATTGTTATGGGTGGCATGGGTAAGCGAAGCTTACCCGTGTTCTCAAGAATTAAGATGCAGCACGGGTAAGCTGCGCTTACCCATGCCACCCGACCGCATCGAGTTCAGCCGATCCAATCCAGCCCGAAATCCAAAGCGACGGCCGAGTGGGTCAAGGCGCCGACGCTGATCCGCTCGACGCCGTTTTCGGCAATCGCGCGGATCGTGTCCAGGTTGACGCCACCGGATGCCTCCAACTCGACCGCCGGATTCACTGCGTCCCGCCGCGCCACGGCCACCCGCAATTGGGACGGAGTCATGTTGTCCAACAGCACGATATCGGGCCGGGCTGTCAAAACCGCGTCGAGTTGCTCGAGCGAATCCACTTCGATCTCGATCGGCATTGCCGTGTCGGCGGCATTTTCTTGTACGAATTGCCGCGTCCGCTCGACCGCCTCGGCGGGCGTAAATCGCCGCTCGACCAGCGCGAGGTGGTTGTCCTTAATCAGCACCGCCTCGTCCAGTCCGCCGCGATGGTTCCAGCCGCCGCCGCAACGGACCGCGTACTTTTCCAACCTCCGCCAGCCGGGCGTTGTCTTTCGGGTGTCGTAGACGCGGGCCTTCGTGCCGGCGACCGTTTCGACGTACCGGCGGGTCAACGTGGCGATGCCCGACAGCCGCCCCAGCAGGTTCAGCAGCACCCGTTCGGCGGCCAACATGCCTCGCACCGGCCCTGCGATTGCGCCGACACACTGGCCCGAAGAGACCGGAGAGCCGTCCTCGGTTTGCGGCGTCCATTTCAGGCGTGGATCGAAGGCGGCCAGCGTCTGCTCGGCCGCGGGAAGTCCGGCGACCACTCCCGGCTGCCGCGCCACGACGTTCGCCCGCCCCACGGCGTCTTCCGGGGTCAAGGCGTTGCTGGTCCAATCGCCCGCAGTGCCGAGGTCCTCGGCGACGGCCAATTGCAGAATCGCCTCCCAATCCCGGCGTAACCGGTCGTCCCAGGCAACTTGGTGGAACTGCTTGACCATATTTGATAGCATATCAGTTAGCTTCCCGTGAACACACGGGGGGCGGGGGTGAAAATTGAGACCAATGCGACAACAGCCAATAAAAGTCCCCATACCCGATCCTTCGCGTCATCCTCGCTGGCTGCTGCGTCGGGCCGATCAGACCGCCGTGGCGGCGCTGGTCGTCCTCGCGCTGGCGGCGACGATCGGCTGGTGGGTCTCACAAGGCGGATGGCATGGCCGGCTGATCGAGATCGACCGGGCCGAGCCGCTAGTGGCCCAGTTCGAGGTGGATATCAACGCCGCCGACTGGCCGGAGCTGATTCAATTGCCGGGCATCGGCGAGATCATGGCGCAGCGGATTATCGCCTCGCGCCGGTCGGACGGGCCGTTCGCCGATAACGACGACTTGCGGCGGGTGCGTGGGATCGGCCCGAAAACACTCGACCGGATTCGCCCCTATCTCCGTCCCATGCCCGGCAGCGGAAACGTAGCCGGCAAGTGAGATTTGGGGTCAGAGCGCACTTAGTCATTAGTGAAACTCGCTTAATGACTAAGTGCGCTCTGACCCCAGTTCCGCTCAGTTCCGCTAATCGCCGAACACCTGCGAGATCGGCAAACGGAAGTCCGGAAGCAATTCCTCGCAGACGAGGGCATCCTTGGCGGACAGAAAGAGGGCCTGCGGTTGGTGGGAATAGACGGTCGCCGTCTTCGTTGCGGGGTCAACGACCCATACGCCAACGCAGCCGGATTGGAGCCAATCTCGAGCCTTCGCAATGACGTCGCTGGCGCGATCCGACGGAGAAATCACTTCCACGGCCAAGTCGGGAGCGCCCTGGAAAAACGCCCGCTCGCCGCCGGGCGGGATGCGCTCGGCGCGCACAAACGCAATATCCGGACTGCGAACGGTATCCGGTTCGTTCGACACGCAAAATCCCGCCTCCACCGCCACCATGCCGAGTTTTCTGGCCCGGACAAATTCCCGCAAAGCCGCGGCAATATTCAGCACGATACACCCATGATCGAACCCCGGCGGCGACATCGGTATAAGTTCTCCCTCAACCAATTCAAAATGCTCTTGGCCCGGCATTTCAAATAGCTGCTGTGCGGTCATGATTTGTGCGACTGTTGCCATGTTTATAGTGTAGATGTTTGGAACTGCCGCGTCAATGGTGAGCAGGTGGAACGTGAGGGATGGAATTGCCGTTCAATCGGGCGCGGGGTACAATGGCCTCAGACCCCACGGGCAAGTCGGAAAACCGGTTCTATTGACAGTCCGCTCGACAATGTTCCAACTCGTCGCACCATTCCAACCCGCCGGAGATCAACCGCAGGCCATCAAGGCCCTGACCGACGGGCTGCGCGACGGGAAAAAACAACAGGTGCTGATGGGCGTGACCGGCTCGGGCAAAACCTTCACCATGGCCAATGTGATCCAGGCGGCCGAGCGGCCCGTGCTGGTGATGTCGCACAACAAGACGCTGGCCGCACAGTTGTATTCCGAGTTCAAGGAGTTCTTTCCGCACAACGCCGTCCACTATTTTGTCAGCTATTACGACTATTACCAGCCCGAGGCGTACATCCCGCAGCGTGACATCTACATCGAGAAAGACGCCTCGATCAACCAACAGATCGAGCGGCTTCGGCTGGCCGCCACCTGCGCCTTGGTCAGCCGCCGCGACGTAATCATCGTCGCCAGCGTCTCTTGCATCTACGGCCTCGGTTCGCCGGAGGACTATCGGGCGATGATGGTCGGACTGGAGGTCGGCCAGACGGTAGACCGCGACGAGGTGCTGGCCAAGCTGGTGGATATTCAATACGAGCGGAACGACATCGAGTTTCAGCCGGGCAAGTTCCGCGTTCGCGGCGATTGCGTCGAGATTTGGCCGGCCTACGAAGAGACCGCCTTTCGAGTGGAGTTCTGGGGCGACGAAGTCGAGCAGCTTTCGGTCATCAATCCCACCAGCGGCGAGGCGATCGAACGGTCGGAGCGGCTGTTCGTCTATCCGTCGAAGCATTTCGTGCTGCCCGAGGAGCGGATCGCCGGCGCGGTGGTCGAGATCAAGCAGGAGTTGAAAGATCGGCTCGAACAGTTCAAGGATCAGGGCAAGATGATCGAGGCCCATCGGCTCAGCGCGCGAACCCGCTACGACATCGAGATGCTCCAGGAGATGGGCTATTGTCCGGGCGTCGAGAACTACAGCCGGCCGTTGAGCGGTCGGCCGTCCGGCTCGCCCCCCGACACGCTGTTCAGCTTCTTTCCCGACGATTTTCTGCTCTTCGTCGACGAATCGCACGTCACCGCGCCGCAAGTACGCGGCATGTACGCCGGCGACCACAACCGCAAAGTGACGCTGGTCGAGCATGGCTTCCGTCTGCCGAGCGCGTTGGACAACCGGCCGCTGCGGTTCGATGAATGGGAGGGGAAGATCGACCAGGCGATTTTCGTCTCCGCCACCCCCGGCCCATACGAGTTGGAAAAGACCGACGGGCAATTCGTCGAGCAGGTGATCCGGCCGACCGGACTGTTGGACCCGGAGATCGAAGTGGTGCCGGCTCGTTCGCAGGTGCCGCACCTGCTCGAGCATATACGCCAACGGGCGGCCGTCGGCGAACGGGTGCTGGTCACCACGCTAACCAAGCGTTTGGCCGAAGACCTGGCCGCTTACTTCGGCAAGCAGGACGTCCGCTGCAAGTGGCTGCACAGCGATCTGGACGCCTTCGAGCGGGTCGAGTTGCTGCGAGACCTGCGTCTGGGGAAGTTCGACGTGTTGGTCGGAGTGAACCTGTTGCGCGAGGGGCTGGACTTGCCGGAAGTCTCGTTGGTGGCCATCCTCGACGCCGACAAGGAGGGCTTCCTCCGTAGCGAGACCTCGCTGATGCAGACGATCGGCCGCTCGGCCCGAAACGTCAACGCCAAGGTTTTCCTCTACGCCGACAAGGTGACCAACTCGATGCAGCGTGCGATCGAGGAGACCCGTCGCCGCCGTCGGATGCAGGAAGAGTACAACGCGGCCCACGGGATCACGCCGGAGACGATCCGCAAGAGCATCCTTGTGGGTATCGAGTCGGAGGCGGCCGCCCACGCCCGGTCGAACGCCGCGGTGGGCCGGGGCGACGAGACGCAATACATCACCGAGGAGTTTTTGGCCGAGTTGGAGGGCGAGATGCTCGCCGCGGCGGAGGAATTGGAGTTCGAGCGGGCGGCCGCCCTGCGCGACCGCATCGACCAGATGCGCGAGCAGTTGGGCACCCCGTTGGCCGAGGCCGAAATCCATCACGCCACCCGCGCCCAACGCCGCCGTCAGCATCAACAGAAGCGGATGGGTGGCGGGAAAAAGCCAAAGTGATAGTAGGCGGGTGGCCTCGATAGCTTTGCTATCAGGGCCACCCGCGAACAACCTCTTCGACGGAAGTGAGCATTGCCTTTAGCGACTCCGGATCGGCAAGGCAGTGATCGTTCCCAACCTCGATCAAGGCTTCCGGGGGCAGTTTGCTGTTCCTCACGAGTTCCTCGGAGTCTGCAAGCGGGATCACGTCGTCGGCTCGGCTATGCAGAATCACGCAGTTGGGCTTCACCGTCGTGGCCGTGCCCCATCGTTTCCACGCCGGGCAGAGAAGGACAAGAGGCGTATCGCCGCTGTTGATGTTTATCGCCACCGCTCCACCTCGACTGGAGCCGACCACAACGTCGGGGCGATGACGGTTGAACTCGGCTTGGGCAATCCTCACGGCCTCGTCGAAATCATCGCTGGGCAAGGCCGGGTTCAAGATCGTGTGGCCATGGTCCTTGAGGCAGGTCGGCTTTACGCCGCCTGGCGTCGAGGTCCAGCCGTGGAGGAAGAGGATTTTCATTATTTGTATCTGAGCTTGAGCAGCCTCGCCAATGCCTCGTCAAATATCGCCCGCGTACCCATGTCCAAGAGCATGACAATCGTACGGCGGGTCGTCAAGTATCCGCCGTGGCCACCCTCGCCATACTCAACTTCGGTCCACAACTCGATGCAAAATCAAGCAAGCCCAAAACACTGTCAAAGCCAGGGGCACACAACCTCAGCCCGTTTCGTCAGTGCCACCCGCCCGCCCCGTGAACGGGGATCGATAGAAAAACAAGGATGTTTTCGACCTCCTTCCCACAGGCGTAAACGCTGGGTGCCACTGCTGGTTTGTCCAGCAGTGCTTTCCGTGGTTGGCGGGCACTGCTGGACAAGCCAGCAGTGGCACCCGCACAGTCCTACGGCACACATTTTTGCGCTCACATTCCAAAAACGCCTCTCGGGCGGCGTTTTGCGCGCGAGCGGCGATTTTGGGGTCAATTCAACCCCGCGCCCCCAGGTTGATCAACCTGGCGCTTCAGGTTGATCAACCTGGGGTTGAACCGTGCTTACGTCTATAGCGCAGTTGCGTTGCGAAATGAATAGCCCGTGGGTTAAGCGGTTTGAACGCATCTTCGGCCCTCGGCGAATCGACGTAATAATTAAATGGCGAAATCGGGAATTTTTTCCAGTTAATTCAGACCGAAAAATCGACCTTAACCTGAATAACAACATGGGCTTGCGGCGACAACTCAAAAAACTTTTGCAATTGCCCCTCCTGCGAGGTAT
>JAUWPQ010000212.1 GCA_030611515.1 Planctomycetota bacterium
CGCGGACGCCAAGCAACCGGCCGCGACAACCGACGTGAAGTCCCGGCCGTCGATGGTCGTGAATCCTCGTTGGCTTGAGCTAGAACGTCGATCGGAGGAGCTTATCCGCCACCGCGAGGAATTGCTCGTCGATCGCACTAATCTTCATCCGGCGGTGAGGGAAGTCTCGGACAAGATCGTCGAGATCGAGCGGCGGATGGCCGACATCCCGCGGGAAATCCCCGATTCCCAGGCGAGATACGCGCCGGGTGGCACTGGCATTTTGCCAGTGCTCGAACGAAGCACTGGCGAGACGCCAGTGCCACCCATCGCCGCCAACAAACAAAAGCTCGAAGAACTGACCGCGACCGTCGATGAAACCCGCCGGTTGTGCGAGGAGGCCGAGTTTGCCGAGCAACGGGCAATGCAGCGGATGCAGTCGGGACCGCAATACTCCGTCGAACACGCCCGACTCGTCGAGAATCCGCCGCCGGTCGATTACGGCTGGCGGCGCCTGATGTGGACCACGCTGGCGGCCGGCCTGATGATGGCCTTCGGCACCGGTTCGCTATCGCTGGGGGCGGGCATCGAGCCGCCCGTGGCAACCGCCGCGGAAGTGCGGGCCAAGACGGGTAAATCCATTATCGGCACGATACCCGCCGACGATCCCGCTCCAGAGCTGGCCAAGATCGGCCGCCAGCGGCGCATCCGCCACACGACGATCGTACTCGGTTTGCTTCTGATGCTCTCCTGCCCGGCCGTGGCAATATGGGGAGTGCTGGGAATCTAATCGCACCGTGACGTTTAGCCGGCGTGCTTGCACGCCGCGTTGACAACCGACCCAACAACGCGGCGAACAAGTTCGCCGGCTAAACACGGAAATGTCGCCATGCCCGAATAAGCGTCAATAATCGGTTTATTGATTCATCCGGCGGCTGCCGAATTGATGGTATGGATCAATGCCAATTCGGCTCGAGGTTTGCGACACAATAGGCAATATACATGGAGATTAGGGAAGGAACGACGATGTATACCGGCAGTATCGGCCAAAACCGGCGCCCATTTGCGTCCGTGCCGCTAGTGGATCACTATTTTCCGGCCGCCGCCATTGAAGGCGCGCGGACCACGCTGACACGCTGCATCCAGCGTGGCGAGGGGGCGGGGTTGGTCGTCGGGCCTTCGGGTACCGGCAAAACCATGCTCTGTCTGCTCTTGGCTCAGCAGTTCCGGAAAACCTTCCAAGTAGCGATGCTCGCCAGCGGGCGGCTAAGCTCGCGCAGGGCGCTGTTCCAAGCAATTTTGTACGAATTGGGACGCCCATATCGAGACATGGACGAGGGAGAACTGCGACTGGCTTTGATCGACTACCTCGACTGCGGAGACGGCAATCCCAACGGCATGGTGCTGTTGGTCGACGAGGCGCATACCCTGCCGTTGCGATTGTTGGAGGAGATCCGGCTGTTGAGCAACCTAGCGCGGGACGGTCAGCCGCTGGTGCGGCTGGTTTTGGTCGGCGCGCCGGTGCTGGAGGAGCGTTTTGCCAGCCCAAAGCTCGACTCGTTCAGCCAGCGGCTCGGTGCCCGCTGC
The DNA here is from genome assembly GCA_030611515.1 of Planctomycetota bacterium. Classification (GTDB taxonomy): domain Bacteria; phylum Planctomycetota; class Planctomycetia; order Pirellulales; family Thermoguttaceae; genus JAHIKV01. The sequence goes on from JAUWPQ010000212.1 coordinate 1,567, forward strand.
TATCTCGAATCGTTCAACCGCACGGAAACGCTGGATTACGTACAATCTCAAGTCAACTCGGCCGGCGCGTCGGACGAAGAGGTTTTTCCCGAGGATACCTGTCAAAGCGTGTTTCAGGCCACCGGCGGCGTGCCCAGGTTGATCAATCAGGTTTGCGACCACGCCCTGCTGTTGGCGCACGTCGCCGGACTGAAAACGATCGGGCCGGCAAACATCGAGGAAGCGTGGGCCGACCTACAGCAGTTGCCCGCCCCGTGCAACGCCGAGCATGAAACCGAGGACGCCGACGGCGGGGTGATCGAGTTCGGTTCGTTGGACGATTCGATCGAGTCGGAAAGCCGCTCGAAGGCCCCGGTGTTTCGGGTGGCATCGGTCGAGCAGGAAGGGGCCGAGGAGGAAGATGGTTCCGAACCGGACGGGCAAATCCACCGCATCGAGCGGCTATTGGCCAAGGCCGACGAGGATTTTCAACCAGCCGGATCCATCGGACCCGAGGTCGAGTTGAACTTCGAGGAACCGGTCCATCCGTTCCAGGAGGAGTTCGAGCAGGAAGAGGTCGTCTCGGACCGCTATGCCGCGGTGCGGGCAAAGCAACCTCTCACGTTCGGTACCTCGGCCTACGCGGTTGAGTACGAGCCGCCGACGGCTTCCAGCGAGGCCCCAAGCGTCTGTATCGCGGAAGAACCCGAAACGCGGCACGAGGAGTGCGTTGCAGCCGGCCGTCAGGAGGAACCTTCCACGGCATATTCTTCTTCGCCCGACGATGAGACGCGCCGGCACGAATACAGACAGTTGTTTTCACGGCTCCGCCGAGGTTGATCTTATGGCTACGACGTGGGGCACGATCCAGCAAAACGGGACCGGCACGCCGCCGACGCCGGTGATACTGCCGCTTCGGGCGAACGAAGCGCAAGCGACGGGGAACCGGAATGTAGAAACGCCCCCGGACTGCGGTCCGGGGGGGCTGGAGGGTAATCTGCAATTCGCGTTCCCCGAACTGCCGCCGACAACGATGGAACCGTCGGCCGACGGGGCGCCGACGGCGATCTGGCCGGAGTGCGGACGGCCGGCGACCGTGCGGGCGTGCGCCGAAACGGCCGAGACAATCTACCGACGCGTGCAGCCGAACTCCGCGACGATCTTGGCGCTGACCAGTCCGGGCGACGGCGACGGCAAGACCAGCCTGATGATCTCGCTGGCCCCCGAACTGGCGAAGTTTATACGTTGCACGGAAAAAAGTGAAACATTCTTCTTGGATGGAGAAGATAGCTGCACTTCCGGCCGTTCACCGTATACCGGCAGCGTGTTGGCGGTGGACGCCGATTTCCGCAAGGCCGACTTTTCGTCGCGGCTGGTCCTCCCGACCGGCGCCGCGACGGATGGATCGACGGCCTTGATCTACCCAACCAATCGGCCCGGTTTGAGCGTCCTGCCGGGTTGGGGTGGAAGTTGCACTGCCACCCCCGGAGCGACGGTACAACTGTCGTCCCGATACCCGCGGCGTTGGGACCGCGATTGGTTCGAGGATTTGCGGCAGCGCTGGCCGCTGGTGCTGCTGGATACCCCGTCGTTGGAGCACGCCGAGACGGCGCCGATCATGCGCTATTGCGACGGTGTGTACCTGGTGGTGCGATTGGGCCATACGGCGCGACGCGCCGTGGCCGAGGCCGTCCGCGCGATCAACGCCCGCGGCGGTCGATTGCTGGGGAGCGTGATTGTTGGGTGAATGCGTTTTTCATCATTGTGTAGCGGGTGGGCTTGCCCGTCGTGTACTTCATGATACACGGCGGGCAAGCCCGCCCGCTACACAATCCATCACCGATTCCCAAACCGTTCTGCTTGTGCGGCGATATCGACGCCGACCATCCGGCTCCAGGCCGCCAATAGCTCTCCGAACACTTTGCCCGGCCGCCCGGCGCCGATCGGCCGGCCGTCGAGCCGCACCACCGGCAAGATGCACGTCGAGGTGCTTGTGAGCATCGCCTCGTCGGCCGAGGCCACGTCCTCGACCGTCAAATCGCGTTGCAGGCAGGGTATGCCCAGCCCTCGGGCAAGCTCCACGACCATCGACATGCTGATGCCGGGCAAAATCTTCTCAGAAGGCGGAGAAATCAGTCCTTCGCCGGCGCGGAGGATCAACAGGTTGGCCGTCGATGCCTCGGTAACGAAACCGTCCGCGTCGAGCAACAAAGCCCTGGCGCGCGGGTCCGCGGCGGCGGCCTCCCGATCGGCAAGGTAATAGTGCATCCGGCTGCGGCATTTCAACTCCGCCGGCCAATTACTCGACGATACCTGCCGAACTTTGGTGGCCACCAACGCCTGGCCGCTCCGATACTCTTCGGCCCAAAGCCGGAACGCCAAAGGATGCGTGTGCAGGCAGACCGTGGGCCGCGCGAGAGCAGACGGCCCGTAGGCCGGGTGAATTCCAGGCGTAATCACGATCGCCAGCCGAAGATCGTCGTCCGACGCGAGCAAGCGATGGTTCCGTGCGGCCAGTTCTTCGGCGACCGAGGCGATTTCATTCAGGCCCATGCCGGGGTCGACGCCGACGATCTCCAGCGAATGTGCCAGTCGGGCGAGGTGTTCGTCCAGCCGGAACAGCTTGCCGCCGAAGGTCCGCAGTTGCTCGGCGACGGAGACGCCCAGCACAAAGCCGGCGTCGTCGACCGAAACCACCGCCGCCGAGGCGGGTATCCACTGACCGTTGAGAAATGCCACCGGTTCGTTCATCCCGGCATTATGTGGGATTTCGGCCGGCTGCGATAGGTGTTTACCACCTTGTTCCCACGCTCTGCGTGGGAACGAGAGCAAATTTCAGTTCCGCCGGCGCGACCACCGGTCGCGGCTTTATGGCCGGTTTTCCACCGGCGGATCGTCGAGGAACGTGTAACGCGCCCATCGGCTGACGACGTTTGACGCCGAGCAGTAGCAGCGCCAGTCGTGGACTTTGCCGACCGTGCAGCTAACGTTCACGACTTGGACATTCGGCGACTCCTGGAGGCAGCAAGGGCCGATGAATCCCATTGCTTGCGGCCCGCCGCGGCCGTTTAGCCGGGGATACCATCGCAACACCCGGTCGCAGCCGTTTTGGGTGATCAGCACCCCTTCGAGCAGCGAGAGCGCCAGGCCGTGCCGGCCGTTGGGGGCGAGCCAGTCGGCGTCCATGGCGGCGGCGAGCAACACCGCCCGGATGGGGTTCCGCTTTCCCGCGGTCCAATCGGCAACGGTTTCCGCCGGGAGTTGCCTACCCGCCACTTCTCCGCCGGCCAGCAGATGGGCGGCGCCGGTGATGATCCGCGGTCCGAAACTGTGGCCGACCAGGCCCACTTTCGTCTCGGGCGGAAGGGTGTCGAGCCAAGCGGCCAGATAATAGCTCTCCACGTCGCAGTATTCGGCCTTCAAGAGGAAGTCGTTCCGGTTGCGGCGGCAGACCCGCCCGGCGGGCCACGACCAGATCACGTAGCGGAACGCCCGGCAGCCGACCGCCGAGCGGATCGACCGGTAGGCGTACATCCCCTTGGTCACCGCCCCGTCGGCGTCGGTCTTGTTGCCGTGGATGTAAACGACGGTCGGCGTTTCGCCGTCGGCTTGGAAGTCCGTTGCGTCGGCCTTCTCGAACCGGCAATCGTCCCGCAACCGCCAATAGCGGATGTTTTTTGGGGCCGATTCCAACGGGCCGCAGCGCGGGGCGCAGCGCGTGCTCAGCAACCAAACGTCTTGCGGTCGTTCGTCGGCGCGAGCGGCCGCGGCAAAGAGCAAAACGGCGGCGAACAAAATGATGGGAGCGAGGGGCGAGGGACGAGGGGCGAGGGAAGTCCAATCCCAATTCTTCACATTGATCGTCATGGTGATGTGCCTACAAAGTCTGCCGGACCGGAAGAACCGCGACGGAGCGTAAACTTCGCCCCATCCTAAAGCAAGCGTAGCTCAAAAACAACACGCGCGGTGGCAATCTTGCAACCGGGATGTTTCCCGAAAAACACAACCGTTGCATTTGCACATCGTCAATACTGGTGTAAAGTTTTCTTGGTAGAGAGTAGTGCGAAGGAACGTAACCATTTTGATGGGAGATTTCAGGAATGAAGAGGCTACTGATATTAACGGCAATAGGGACGCTGGTGCTTGGCGTGGCGGGATGCCGGTTTTGGAACTGCCTGTGGCGTGGTCCGGCGTATCAGACGGTCCAGCCGGCGGCAATTGTCTGCCCCACCCCTTGCCCGCCGTCCAGTCCTTGCGACCCATACTCAGGCGCTCCGGCCATCGTGACGCCTGGGCCGGAAACCTACGCGCCCGTGCGCTGATCGGTAGGAGGCCAGTTATGAAGAGACTTCTGGTTCTAACGGTATTTGTTGTGTTGATCGGCAGTGCAAGCGGATGTCGGGTGACCGAGTGCTGGCGTTACGCCTGGAACTCCCGCTTCCACCCCGAGCGGAACATAATCGTCGCGGACCCGTGCGTGATGGTCGATCCGTGCGGCGATCCGTGCGGCGATCCGTGCGGCGTAAGCGGCTGCGGCGTCTCGGCGTGCGGTGTGCCCGCGGTGATGTCCGCCCCCATGTTGCCGTAAATAGCCCTCCGGCAAACAAGTTCATCGCGAGTCGGCCGTGCCGTCCTGAACGCGGCCGACCGCGATGGACCTCGGCAGTCGCCGCTCCTGCCACCAGCGTTTCAGCCGCAGTATCTGCGCGCGCGGGGCCAGCGGCGGAAAGTGGCTGTATCGCATCACGGGGACCACCCGTGTCTGGAAGTAGCGCTTGCTCTCCAGCAAGCCGACGCCCATGTCGAAAAAGCGGTCGCCGCGGGCAAAACTGTCGCGGAGCGTGTAGGCCAGCAGCACGTTTCCCGCCCCGCTCCGCGTCTGCCCAGCGTCGTAGCCCCGTCGCAGTCCGTAAACGTAGCCGCGCCAGTGGTATCCGTAGATGAAAGCCACGGGCGAGCCGCCCAGCAGCAACAAGTTAAGATCGACGGCGCCGGCCGCGGCGGCGGACTGGTGGACCTCGCGCAAAAAACCGCGCACCGGCTCGTCCGACAGCGTGGTGCCGTTGGTCGCGGTGGCCTGCCAGCTTTGTCGCGCGAGATTTTCGCTGGCGTCGTATAGATCCCAGCGGGGCAAACCATCGTCGTGCTTCAGGCCGGCCGGCCGATAACGCACGTGGGAGAGATCGCCTTGCTCGAGCAGCTTCCGCTCGGCGTTGCGGAACCGCCGCAACCAGGCGCCCTTTCTCGCCGACCAATACGCCTCCCAAGTGCCGTTGAGGTCGACGATCGCCGTCTGGTCCCAAACGGTCGGATAGGCTTGAAAACCGGCGGCGGTCATGGCTTGCCGGACGTCGAGCGGTTCGGCGCCGACGGCCCCTTGCCAACGCAGATCGAGGACGTCCCAGTCGCGTCGGGTGCGTCGGACGTGTTCCAGGCCCGCGCGAAGAATCCCGGCCGGGTCGGGACCGATGGGACCGTAGAACGAGCCCCAATCGTGCAATGGATAGGTGAGGACGCGGAGTCGGCCGAGTTTCGACTTTTCGGTCCGCACCACAAGCGGCAGCACACCCGTCGGGCGGTCGTCGGCTAGACCGACCAGTACGCGGAGACGCTGACCGGCGCCAAAATGCCTCCAATAGGCCTCCAGCCACGGTAGCGATTGGAAAAACGACGCGCCCGCGGTTTGACCAAGTAGAGTTTCCCAATCGCGGCCGAATTGGGCCAGTTCTTCGATTCGGTTGATCTCGAGTATCCGGGGCATGGGAAACTCTACTATACCGGAGCTTCCCCAGCGTAGCGTTCGCCGTAACACGTTGGATTGCAACGACATGCGGCGATTTCCGGAGTGGTTTACCGCGGCCGGCCGCCTCTGGTTCCCAGTTTTCCAGTTAGGGAAACACGCGGCGTGCAAGCCGACCGGATAAACATGGATTTCTTTCCCCTCCGAAAGAAGGTAGACGGCCTGGATTGCGGAAATATAATATAAGTAGCTGTCTCTTCCTCCCCGAGACCACCAATCATGGTTTACAAACTCGGGGTGAGACATGCGGGCCGCGACCGGCAAACTCAGAGCGCCGCATCGCGGCCCTTTT
>JAUWPQ010000115.1 GCA_030611515.1 Planctomycetota bacterium
ACCAGGGAGTTGAACTCCTCTTCGAAAACGGCGCGGCTGCGGACCGCAATCAACTTTACCCCGGCGTCGGCCAATCCCGCCCGCAAGGTCTCGGCCGCGGCCGCGCCTTGCTCGGCGTCGCAGTCGATTGGAGCCGGTTCGTCGTAGTCGGCACACCAGGGGATCGACCGCATCCGATCGATCGAACCCGGCGCGAGGTCGCGCCACAGGTCTCGCCAGGAGCGGGGCACAAAGTCCAGCGCCGCGAGCGCCGCCCAGAGTCCCAGTTCCAGATTCCGCAGTCCCTTGCCCGGCGTGTAGAGCGATTTCGAGTCGGCCATTGCCACTCGTGGCCCACGGAAAAAGGGGACAGTCCCCATTTGCCGGAACGGCCCTTCGGGTGCGTTGCACAAATGGGGACTGTCCCCTTTTTCCGGCGTTGGACGGTGAGCGATTTCTGGTTCGACCAATCGGCGGCCTTCGCCAGGGCATGGCTGCCGGAAGAACGGATCGACGACTACATGGAACGATTCGAGCGATTGCGGCCGACCGTCGCGGGGCCGAGACTGATCGTGCTGTTGGACGCCCCGGCCGAGGAACTACTTGCCCGCGTGCGGGGCCGAGGACGGAGTTGCGAGCGGCGTTTGACGGTCGAGCAATTGGAGCGGATTCGCCGCGAGGTGGCCGAGCAAGCCGGCCGGCCCGGGCTGGGACCGGTGCTCCGCTTCCGGAGCAACGACCAGGAAGCGATTTTCGCCGAAGTGCTGGCGGCGGCGCGGGGAACCGTGTAGTATCTGTTGCGGACAGGTGGGTGCCATGGGTAAGCGAAGCTTACCCGTGTGGGGTTCCCGCTATTTCCGGCCCACGGGTAAGCTTCGCTTACCCATGACACCCGTTCCAATGGCTTTCCGCAAGAGGAACAGAGTAGGATTGCACCATGCGACGCCAAGACACGCCAAAACTCGTCGCTACGGTTGCCCGGTTGCGGGAAGAAATCGTCGCCGCGCGCCGCGGGAAACGGGCAATCGGGTTCGTGCCGACGATGGGCGCGCTGCACGAAGGACACCTCAGTCTGGTCCGCGCCGCTCGGAACGAATGCGACTACACCGTGGTTTCGATATTCGTCAACCCCAGTCAGTTCGGTCCCGGTGAGGATTTTTCTAAATATCCGCGCACACTGGAAGCGGACCTCGATCTGCTGGCCGGCTGCGGCGTGGATTTGGCGTTCGTTCCGGCCGGCGAGGAAGTGTATCGGCCGGGGCACGACACTTGGGTCGAGGTCGGCGCGGCGGCCGAGCCGCTGGATGGTCAATGCCGGCCGGGACATTTCCGCGGTGTGGCCACCGCCGTCCTGAAACTGCTGAACATGGTCCAACCCGACGCGGCCTATTTTGGGCAAAAGGATTATCAGCAGGCGTTGGTGATTCGGCGGATGGCGGCTGACCTGGACCTGCCGACGGCGATTCGCGTCTGTCCGATAGTGCGTGAGCCGGACGGGCTTGCTATGAGTTCCCGAAATCGCTATCTTACCCCCGCCGCGCGGCAGAGGGCAATAGTGCTGTGGAAGAGCTTGCAATTGGCTGGCGAGTTGGTCGAGCAGGGCGAGCGAGACGCAAGAACTATCGCCGCGCGGATGCGAGAGGTGATCGAAATCGCCGAGGACGCCCGGATCGACTACGTCGCGCTGGTCGATTCCGAAACGTTGCAGCCGGTCGAGACCATTGCCGGCCCCACGCTGGCGGCTCTGGCGGTGAAGATTGAAAACACGCGGCTGATCGACAACTGTATTTTGAAGAGTGAAGAGTGAAGAGTGGAGAGTAGGCGCGATCGCTTTTTTTCTCTCCACTCTCCACTCTTCACTCTCCACTCTCCACTAATATGCTCCAAACCCTCTTTAACATTCCCGCCGAGATTGCCGGCTGGCCGGTGTTTGGGTTCGGTCTGTTGTTGGCCGTGTGGGCGGTGGCAAGCGTCGGCCTGTTGGTCTGGCTGGCATGGCGGCAGGGGTTCAACGCCGACACTTGGGGATACGTGCCCATACTGATGCTGATCGGAGCGATCGTTGCTTGGGTGTTGCCGGCGCTGTGCAACGAGCGAGGGCTGCCCATCCGTGGATACGGCGTGATGATGCTTCTGGCCGTGATGTCGGCCGCGGCCCTGGCAGTCTGGAGGGGAAAACGAGTCGGTATCGACCATGAGTTGATCTTCTCGCTCGTATTCTGGATGTTGGTGCCGGGCATCATCGGCGCCCGGGCATTCTACGTCATCGAGTATTGGCCCGAGTACGCCTGGGCATTCACCAAACCGGGCGGCGGACTCGTCGCTTTTCTGGGTGGAGTGGTAAACGTCGCCCAAGGTGGGTTGGTGGTCTACGGTGCACTGCTTGGCGGATTGACCGGCCTATTGCTGTTCGTCCGCAAACATCGGCTGCCGCTGCTGGCCGTCTGCGACCTGATTACGCCGAGCATTATGCTTGGCTTGGCCGTCGGGCGGATCGGTTGCCTGTTGAACGGTTGCTGTTTCGGCGGCGAGTGCGATCGCGCCTGGGCGGTCACGTTTCCACCCAACGCACCGCCGTACCTCGCACAGGTCGAACGCGGCCGGATGTACGGAATGACCCTCAGCGGTGATCCCCGCTCGGCGCCGCGGGTGTTGGGCGTCGATCCCGGCTCTCCGGCCGACCGCGCCGGGCTGAAGGCGGGCGACCGCCTGGAAAAGATCAACGACTCCAAGATTTCGACTACCAAACAAGCCCACTGGGCGCTGGCCGAGGCGTTTTACGGGCGGAAACCGCTGCTCATCCGGGTCGAAGGCCGGCCGGAGATCAAAGTGCCGGCGGTCGAGCCTCCGCCGCGCAGCCTGCCGGTGCATCCGACCCAGCTTTACAGTTCCATCAACGCCTTGTTTCTCTGCCTTCTGCTGTTGGCCTGGTCGCCGCACCGCCGCCGCGACGGCGAACTGCTGGCGCTGCTGCTCTCGGTCTATCCGATCGCACGGTTCGTCATGGAGATCATCCGCACCGACGAGTCGGCCGTTTTCGGCACCGGCTTGAGCATCTCGCAGAACGTCAGCCTGCTGTTGTTGCTCTGCGCCGTCGGACTGTGGTTCTACATTCTCCGCCAGCCGCGCGGCTTGGCGTTTCCGGCAGTGTGACGAGGGGCGAGGGACGGGAAAGATAATGTTCGTGGTTGCGGATGTGTTCGTCGCAATAGCAGGCCATTACCCCAGCGGCCAGATCGGCGTTTCCAGCAAGTGGACGTTGTTCACCTGAAGCCAGTGCAAGTATGGAGCGTCGTCGCACGTGCGGAACTTGCGGGTCAATCCCACGCCGAGTATCACGCCCCGCGACTGTTCGATCCCTCGGGCCACGGCGCGGACGCGGGCAGCGTCGGCCGTGGCGTGGTCGTCGCCGTACAACCGCAGGTCGGTCACGCCGGCGTCGGCCTCGATCTCGCCGTCGCGGAGTCTCATGCGCACTTGCGGCTTTCCGTTTCGTTTTTGGGCGATGAATAAATCGGGCGGCGCCGCGGGCCGCAAGAAACCCAACGAGGCGGTCCCCCGCCCCAATTCGGTCCCGTAACGGTTTCTTCCCGCCTCGTGCAACTCCACGCCGAAAATCTTCCGCAAGCTCGGCTGCTGAAGCTCCTCCAGCATTCCCCAAAACTCGTGTGCGGCTGCCGGCCGATCGACCTTCACCTGCGACGGAACGAACACGTAGTCCTCGACGTGCGGCGCCTCGGGCACGGGCCGCGGCCGGCCAAGATCGACCACCCACGACATCTCGAACGGTCCGCTGTAGCGGGCCAGCAGGTAAAACGGCAACATCTCGTCGGCCAACATGGGACGGACGTGCCGCCGCGTTTCCAGGTCAACGCCCGCCACGCAGATATGTCCGCCGTGCATCCGTGTCAGGTGATTGATAAGAATTCGCATGACGGCATTTTGTTTAGCCCCGGCGTCCACGCCGGGGGTGCTTATTCTCGTTCCCACGGTCCCCGTGGGAACGTAGTTTTCCGGACGCTCCGCGTCCGTCGTGGAGGGGACCTGCCCGCTGCCTCCGGCGACGCGGAGCGTCGCAAGTCGTGTGTTCCCACGCGGAGCGTGGGAACAAAGAGTTTCCCGGCGTGGACGCCGGGGCTAAACAAGCGGCATCTCTCACAAATGAATGATCCTCACGTTGCCCCATTTCGCGGCCAGATATTCGGCCGCCAACCGCCGGTGGCAACACTCGGGAGTCGGCTCACTGCACATCAACGCGACCGGCACGTCGAACAGGCGGCGGTCGATCGACGTCTCGACGGCTCGCTCGGTCAGCAGGTTTAGGAAGCGGGTTTCGTACTCCTCCCAGGGCATCCGCTTCTTTTTGTAGGCGTCGAGAATTTCCTTGGTCGGGGCCAACGTCGGCTCGTGACGATAATCGGCTTGGCGGATTTCGCGGAGGAAGAAGCGCAGATCGTCCCGTTTGGCGAAGCCGGCCAACTGGGAGGTGTTGTTCAGCCGCACGTCGATCAGTCGCTGAATTCCAGCCCCTCGCAGGGCGTCGAAGAATTCGGCGGCGCTTTTTTGGGTGAAACCGATTGTGTGGATTTCCACTCGCCGGTCTCCTCGGTCTCGAAAAGGTTTAGTTGCCCCTTGGTTTTGCGGAACCGTTGCTCGGCGGCGAGTTGTTCCTCGCTTTGGATTCGGCCGTCGCCACGGATGTGCATAATGCACACGCGATGCCGTTGCGCCACCCGGCCGACCAGCAGCCGGCGGTGGCAGTCGGTCGGATCCTCCTCGCCGCAGAGGATCGCCACGCGGGCTTGCCCGGCCTCGTCGAGCAACTGCTCGATCGCCTGGCGGAAGTCGGGGGATTCGGCCACTCGGCCGTAGAGCACGTGCCCGGCGGCGTCGTAGCAGGACGGATCGTCGATGCGCCCTCCCAGCCGATCGCCGAGAAAGCGATATTCGATATTCCGATCACGCAACGCCGGCCGGATCGTTTCTCGATTGAACTGCGAGGCGTAACGCGAATAGGGACTCGAGCGGACGTCGGCCAGCACCTCGATCCGATGCTGCGTCAACAGGTCGAGAAACACCTCGAGCGGGTGATTGGAGTGCCCGATCGTCCAGAGCATGCCTGCCGGGTTGGATGACGCGGATGGCATGATAAGGGCCAAGAAAGAAATGAGTTGTTTGTTTGCATGTAGGACGGATTTCCTAATCCGTCCGGTATCCAGGGACGGACAAGGAAGTCCATCCTACAAGAATCGCATATATTTCTTGTATGGCTCCGAAGCAGCTAAGCAAAAACAAAGAAAAACCGCGGTTTCAAGCCGGACAACCTCCACGCTAGGCTTCTTTCTCTTCCTCTTCTTCGTCTTCATCCCAGTCCTCATCGTCCCAGTCATCGTCATCGTCATCGTCCCAATCTTCGTCCTCGTCCTCGTCTTCGTCTTCGTCCTCGTCCTTGACTTCCTCCCACGGTTCATCGTCGAGGTCTTCGTCCTCGTCCTCGTCCTCGTCTTCATCCTCGTCATCGTCTAAATCGTCGTCGTAGTCTTCGCCGTCGAAGTCGTCCTCATCGTCGTCCTTGTCTTCGAGTTGGGCGAGGATGGTTTGATTGCCGTGCCGATCGTCGTCTTGGGATTCCACGATGGAGGCGTTGCGTTCTCCGGCAAGGGCTGGCCGAGTTGTTATGGCGATGAGGGTTTTCACTTTTTCCTCCTCTTCCGCTACTGGGGATTGAATGGATTGGTTCGAGATATCGGGATTGGAATCGGACGGACTATCTTGGTCGGCCGGTGTCGGCCCATGGTTTCGTAGTATCTCGGCTCTGGGTAGTTCGTCAAGGTGTCGCAGACCGAAAATTTGCAGGAATTGTTTGGTTGTGCCGTAAAGGAACGGCCGGCCGAGTTCGCTGGATCGCCCCGCAATTCGCACAAAATCACGTTCGACGAGTTGTCGCAGGACTTCGCCCGATTGTACCCCTCGAATGGCCTCGATTTCCACCCTTAGGACCGGCTGCCGATACGCCACGACCGCCAGGGTTTCCATGAGGGAGGCGGAGAGACGGATTTCCACCGGCACGGAATACAGCCGCCGCAGCCAGGGTGCGAACTTCGGGCGGGTCATCAACTGGAAACCGCCCGCCACCTCCTCCACGCGAAACGCTCTCTCTTCCGTATCATATCTTCGGTTCAAGGTCCGAATAAATGTACGCGCTTTCGTGCCGTCCGCCAAGCCGGCCAACTGGGCTAGTTTTCGGCTGGTTTGGGACTGCCGCGAAAGAAAAAGAATCGCTTCCAACCGTGAAATGTGGTTTTCGACCGCCACACCACCCCCATCATGGTGGCGTGCACCGACCGGCAAGTTCTTTCGGACGCCAATATTACCCCAGGAAAAAACCGCCCCAGCCGCGATCGGGTGTCGATAGCGCGTCGCCACGCTCCCCAACCGCAGCGCGATGGTCGAAAGATTCGGTTTCATGGAAGCCAAACTAATCTCGTCCAGGGTCTTTTGGCAAGCCCAACAACAGGACAGAAGGCGGAGGAATATGGAGACAAGGAGACAAGGAGAGGGGGAGACAAGGAGTGGGGGAGATATATCATCAGCCGGCTTCTCCTTGTCTCCCCCTCTCCTTGTCTCCTTGTCTCCTTTCCACTTGCCGCAATACCTGCAACATGGCCTGAAGTGGATCGGCATCGACGGTCTCGAAATAGCGGGTGAAATCCGCATTGCCGCCGATGGCCATCTTGCACGAGAAACGGTAAAGTTGGCGTTGACTGCCCCACGACTCGAGCAAGTAATATGACGCTCCCAGTTCCCGGAGCCGGAACTGAATATCGTCGAATCCCATTGGGCCATCCGGCACGGCCGATGCCACCTCCGCCGGTTCGTCGGGGGCGGCCGCGTCCTTGCGGGACCCGGTTTCGGGCGGGCCGGCCATCCGACGTTCAACGCTCGGACAAGACGGCGCGGATCGGCCTGTCTCGCCGTTTATCCTCTGCGTGGAGGCCAACGCCGATGTCAACATGGGTGGCCAATCGAGGTTCCGGAACTTATCGAGTATTCCGGACCACGACGTTCCAGACATTGCCGCCGCCGTGATTCCTACCGCGCACGCCAACATCGTAAACGCCCGAAATGCCGTGGTTGCCGATGATTGCATTGCTGGCAACGCCTCCTAACCCAAAAAAATCGTCCTCGAACTCACCCAGAAGGCCGAATGATAACGATTTCTGGGGGTCTGGGGCAACGGCAATTCGGTGGCCGTCCGATAGCTGATATCTTTCGCCGGTCTCGTGTACAATCCACGCATGGAGCCGATTTATCTCGACCACAACGCCACCACTCCAACCCACCCGGAAGTGGTGGAAGCCATGGCCCGATGCCATGCCCGGCACTATGCCAACCCGGCCAGCCGGCATCGACCCGGCCAGCGGGCAAGGCGGGCATTGGACGACGCCCGGGAGAAAATCGCGGAAATCCTCGGCGCCGATCTGTCTCCGCCGCGTCGCGACCGGCTGATCTTCACCAGTGGCGGCACCGAGGCCAACAATCTGGCAGTGCTCGGCATCGCACTGGCCGACATTTCACCTCCCCCTATAGGAGGGGGGCAGGGGGTGAGGGCATCTCTGCCCGGCCGGATCGTCATCTCGGCCGCAGAACATCAGAGCGTCATCGAGCCGGCCGAACACCTTTTGGAGCAAGGTTGGCGGATGGACACCTTGGGGCTGACTCCCCAGGGCGTCGTCCGCGTGGAGCAGTTGCCCCCGCTGCTTGCCGCGGATACCCGGCTGGTCAGCGTTCTGCTGGGCAACCACGAAACCGGCGTCCTCCAGCCGATCGAACAACTGGCGGCCATCTGCAACCGCGCCGGAGTCCCCATGCACACCGACGCCGTCCAGGCGGTGGGTAAAGTGCCGGTCAGCTTCCGCGCGCTGGGAGTGGCCGCCATGAGCCTCTCCGCCCATAAGTTCCAAGGACCGCCGGGCGTCGGGGCACTAATTATCAGGAATGACGTGCGGATCGAGCCTTTGATGTTCGGCGGGCATCACCAATCTGGCCTGCGGCCGGGCACCGAGCCGGTCGCCCTGGCCGTCGGCATGGCCAAGGCATTGGAACTTTGGCACAAGGAGCAGAAGCGGCGCGCCCGACGATTGTCCGCGCTCCGCGACCGTTTCGAGCGGCAGTTGCGGACCGAACTGCCGGATGTCATTTTCCACGGCGTCGACGTCGAGCGGCTTCCCCAGACCAGCAGCGTGGCCTTCCCCGGCCTCGACGGCGAAACATTGCTGATGGCACTGGACGTTGCGGGCGTGGCCTGTTCGATCGGCGCGGCCTGTTCCAGCGGCGCGACGGAGCTATCGCCGACACTTCGGGCGATGGACCTGCCGAAGGAACTGGTGGCTTCTTCGCTCCGTTTCAGCTTTGGCGCGACCAACACGGAAGCGGAGATCGACGAGGCGGTCCGGCGGATCGTGCGTGTTTGCCGCGAGTTGGGCGGCACCGGCGGGGTTGCCCCCAGTTCATTTAGCCCCCCCACTTCCATTTAGCCCCCCGTGAATACACGGGGGGCACGGCTGGAACCGACTTCACGGGCAACTACATGCTTTCGCCTACCATGCGGATCAAATCGACCGTGCGGCAGGAGTAGCCCCATTCGTTGTCGTACCAGGCGATCAGCTTGAAAAACCGGCTGTTCAACTCGATACCGCTGTCGGCGTCGAAGATGCTCGAATTGGGATCGTGAATGAAGTCGGTCGAAACGACTTTTTCATCACAATATTCGAGGATGCCTCTCAGATACGTTTCGCTGGCCCGCTTCATCGCCGCGCAGATGTCCTTGTAGCTGGTCTCCTTCACGGTGCGGACGGCCAGATCTACGACACTTACCGTGGGAGTGGGCACGCGCAGAGCCATGCCGGTCAGCTTGCCCTTGACCTCGGGTATCACCAAGCCGACGGCCTTGGCCGCGCCGGTGGTCGAGGGGATAATGTTGATCGCCGCGGAGCGTCCGCCCTTCCAGTCCTTCTTCGAGGGGCCATCGACCGTCTTTTGGGTCGCGGTGTAGCTGTGGATGGTCGTCATCAGAGCTTCCTCGACGCCGAAACCTTCCTTCAGCAGCACGTGGACCACCGGCGCCAGGCAATTGGTCGTGCAGCTTGCGTTGGAGATGATGTTGTGTTTGGCGGGGTCGTACTTGTCATCGTTCACGCCCAGCACCACGGTGATGTCTTCGTTCTTCGCTGGGGCGGAGATGATGACCTTCTTTGCGCCGGCCTCGATGTGCCCCTTGGCCTTGGTCGCATCGGTGAACAGGCCAGTCGACTCGACGACCAGGTCCACTCCAAGCTCCTTCCAGGGGAGCGCCGCCGGGCTGTCCTTGATGCCGAGACACTTGACCTTATGGCCATCGACCACCAGCATGTCGTCTTCCGCCAAACCAGGGCTGGACTTTCCGCCGGCGACCGAGCCGGGAAACCTGCCTTGGGTGGAGTCGTATTTCAGCAGGTAGGCCAGCGCGTCGGCCGGCACGAGGTCGTTGACGGCGACCACTTCGATTTCCTTACCCAGCAGCCCTCGGTCGCATAAGGCGCGGAACACCAGCCGTCCGATACGACCAAACCCGTTGATTCCAACTCGAATTGCCACGGCATTTCTCCTTTTCAGATTTTTTTGTAAGACAGCCCCAAACGCCGCGCAGCGGCATCGTTTTTTTCCATTCATGGGCGAATCCCTAATTTTAGCGACGAGCCAAGCAGCCGACAACTGCCCCTACCGCCCGATAGTGTCCTAATTTGATCTTGACCTTCTACGGCTGCGGATGTTGCCCGCAATTGAAAAGCCGCAACGTCGCCAGTTAGCGAACGCCGAGTTACGTTGCATATCTTGTTGTCGCCCTTGCATTTACGCAAGACTACTCGCCCCGCCCTTGCGCCGTCGCGTTGCTTGGTTGCCGCCGCAAGTCTTTGGAACAATGACAAACTTCCTCGGTAAAGCATAACCCAAAAGTTAACAGGAACTTAAAGAGACTGTCACACCTGTTTGGCTCCACGCATTTCGTAAAAACCACACGCGAAAATGTGGGTAAACCTAAGCTCTCGACCCGGCCTACCACCTTGGCGCAATGCCCCATCCGGCGTACCATGACGCACATGGATTATATTCTCCCCATTATTATGCTGCTGCTCGGCGTTTTTCTCGGCGCCTTGGGCGTTTGGCTGCTGCTGAGGGCAAAGATCAACGCCGCTTATGATAACGGGCGCGGCGAGTCGGCCTCCGAAAACGCTGTCTTGACTGAAAAAGTGGTCGGCCGCGAAGAGACCATCGAGGAACTACGCGCCCGGCTGAAAGAAGAGGAGATTTCTTCCAGCGATCTGCAACGACAGGTGCTCGCCCTGAACACTCAAGTCGCCGGGTTGAAACGGGATCTGGTCGCCGAGCAGGAACAGGCCCAAGAAAAACTCGCCCTGTTGGACGACGCCAAGCAGAAATTGGCCGACGCCTTCAAGGCCCTGGCCGCCGAGGCCCTGCGCAGCAGCAACACGTCGTTCCTGGAACTGGCCAAGACACAGTTGGAAAAGTTCCAGGAATCGGCCAAGGGAGACCTCGCAAAACGTCAGACCGCCATCGACGAGTTGGTCAAGCCGGTCAAGGAATCGCTCGGCAAGGTGGACGCCAAATTGTCCGAGATTGAAAAGAGCCGGATCGAGGCCTACAGCGGCTTGACCGAACAGGTCAAATCGTTGTGGGAAACTCAAAAGGAGCTGCGCGGCGAGACGGCGAATCTGGTCCGTGCGCTCCGCCGTCCGCAAGTCCGCGGCCGCTGGGGCGAAATTCAACTGCGGCGCGTCGTCGAGATGGCTGGAATGTTGGAGCATTGCGATTTCTTCGAGCAGCAGAGCATCGACACGGAGAACGGCCGCCTGAGGCCCGACATGGTCATTCATCTGCCGGGGCATAGAACAATTGCCGTCGACTCGAAGGTGCCGTTGGAGGCGTATCTGGAAGCGATCGAGGCCCCGGACGACGAAACTCGCACCGCAAAGCTCCGGGAGCACGCCAGACAGGTGCGCAATCACATCTCGATCCTCGGCAAAAAGTCCTACGCCGAACAACTGGACGGGTCACCCGACTTCGTGGTCTTGTTTCTGCCGGGCGAAGTCTTTTATCTGGCGGCGTTGGAACACGATCCCGGCCTGTTGGAGGCGGGGATAAAAGACAAGATATTGATCACCGCTCCCACTTCGCTGATCGCCCTGTTACGGGTCGCCGCATACGGATGGCGCGAGGAGCAATTGGCCGAAAACGCCCAAAAAATCAGCGATCTGGGGCAAGAACTCTATAAACGCCTCGCCACGTTCGGCAAACATCTGAAGTCCATCGGAGAATCGCTCGCCAATAGCGTTAAAAACTACAACGAGGCCGTCGGCTCGCTGGAAAGCCGCGTACTGCCTGCTGCCCGGCGGTTCAAGGAACTCGGCGCGGGCGTCGTGGGGGCGGAAATCGTCGAACTACAGCCGCTCGACAACGTGCCCCGAATGCTCCAATCCCCGGAACTTGTCGAACAAGACGAAGCCGACGAGCCGCTTGCGCAGATGTAATGCAACATGTTTAGCAGCCGCCGGCACGGCGGCTTGCGCGAGGGTATGGGCCGCCGTACCGGCGGCCGCTAAACGACAGTTCCACCGCATCACAGTTTTCCCGCCGGTGTTTCGGCACGGAGCTGGTCGATCATCTCTCGCGTGGCGGCCTCGACCGCCTCTTGCCAGCGGGCCGCGCCGAATCGCTCGCGGTACGGCTTCGCGGCGTGGGCAAAGATGATCCCCCGCGAATTGTTCACCACGGCGCCGCAGCCCTGGGGATCGAAAGCAGCGGCCACGTCGCTTGCGGTTCCCCCTTGGCTGCCGAAGCCGGGTACGAGGAACGTGGTATGCGGCATTGCAGAGCGCAACTCGGCGAGTTGCTCGGGATACGTTGCCCCGACCACCGCCCCGACCGCGCCGTAATTGCACGCGCCGAGCGTCTCGACTGCTTGCCGTTCGACGTACTCGGCAACGTGCCGGTAGAGCGGCCTTCCATCGGCGACGAGGTCTTGAAGCATCTTGCCGCCGGGGTTCGAGGTCTTGACGAGCACGAAGACACCCGCCCCGCGCTCAACGGCCACGTCGATAAACGGTCGAAGGCTGTCGTCACCCAGATAAGGGCTGACGGTCAGAGCGTCGGCCCCCCAAGCGCTTTGGCCGGCGGAGCCCAGTATTCCCCGCGCGTATGCGGCGGCGGTCGAGCCGATGTCGTTCCGCTTGCCGTCGAGGATGACCAGCAACCCCTTGTTTTGGGCGTACTCGATTAGTTCGGCGAGGACCGTCATTCCAGCGGGACCAAGCTGCTCGAAGAACGCCGCTTGCGGCTTCACGGCCGGAACCAGCGGGGCCACCACGTCGATCACCCCTCGACAGAACCGACCGTAGGCCGCGGCTGTTTCCGCCGCCGCGGCGTCGGTTCCCTGGGGTAGAATCCCTTCGGGCAGGCTTTCCGCTCTCGGGTCCAGGCCCACGAGCACAGGGTTGCGGCAGCGTTTGACGGCGGCGTCGAGTCGGTCGGCGAAAGGCAACACGATAACACTCCTTGAAAAAAGCCGCGACGAAAAGGTTGCGCCGTTCATCACGTTGGGGTGGCAGTTGTACTGCCACCCCTTGAATTTCAATGGTTCCGGAGGTGGCAGTACAACTGCCACCCCAATAAAGCGCCGCTTAATCGAAGTCCACGATCGGCCATTGTGGCGTATTTTTCCGGGCTTGACGAGCCCCTCGACAAGGCCCGAGAGGCATTGCAGCGTTCGCCCTGATGTGCAATACTTATGTGCTAGACAACAGTTTATTTCGTTCGGGGCGTGGCGCAGTCTGGCTAGCGCGTCTGAATGGGGTTCAGAAGGTCGCAGGTTCGAATCCTGTCGCCCCGACTTGTAAGGCCCGTCGTGGCAAAGAGTTACGGCGGGCCTTCTGATTTTAGTAGCACCGAAAAATACCCCGTTCTACCCCAGTGCTACCTTTGCGAGATTTTTTTTGCCGGTCTGTCAGGAACCGGCTCGGGGCGAGGGATCGTCGAGGGCCGCGACATACCCGCCGCCTTCGCGGCAATAACCGTTGTCTCGCGGGCCGTTCCGCCAGAACACTTCCGTAAACTTTTCGGAAGTGATTTTCTGCCGGGTGCCGTTCCGCC
>JAUWPQ010000104.1 GCA_030611515.1 Planctomycetota bacterium
AGTTCGGGCAGGACGATCAAGTCGGCCCCCTCGCACTGCTCGAGCAGCGGCCGGAGTCTCTCGATCGTCGCCTCCAGGTCGGCCAGGGCCGGGGCAAACTGCACGTAAGCGAGTCGCATTTTCCAGTTCTCCGTATAGAAACGCCCCACGACTGCGGTCGTGGGGGGCAGGATTTCTCGCCCCCGCGATCACAGTCGCGGGGCGTTAGTGCATGAATGCCCCCTCATGCGCCGTGGTTGCCTAATACTCACTCCTAACCTACCCTCTATATAGGGTGTTAGGCACATTAGGCAACCCCCTTTCGTGCATCAATGAACGCGGAGTTGAAGATGTCTCAGCCGACGGCCGACAAAGCGAACCGCGTATTGCTCCGCCTGCAGAACGTCGGCAAGACGTTCCAGATGGGCGAAGTCGCGGTCGAGGCCTTGTCCGACGTCTCGCTGGACGTTTATGCCGGCGAGTTCCTGGTGATGGTCGGTCCCAGCGGATCGGGGAAAACGACGATCCTGAATCTCGTCGGCGGCTTGGACTCCGTGACCGCCGGCCGCGTCTGGTTTGAAGACCGCGAGATCACCGCCTTCACGCCCGCCGAGCTTACCCGCTACCGCCGCGAGACGGTCGGCTTTATCTTCCAGTTCTACAACCTTGTGCCGAACCTCACCGCGTGCGAAAACGTGATGGTCTCGACCGAGCTGAGCCGCGATCCGATGGACGTGGTCGAGGCGCTGCGGTTGGTGGACATGGAAGACCGGATGGACCATTTTCCCTCGCAGCTTTCCGGCGGCGAGCAGCAGCGGGTGGCGATTGCCCGTGCGCTGGCCAAAAAACCCACGCTGTTGTTGTGCGACGAGCCGACCGGCTCGCTCGATTTCGCCACCGGCAAGCGGGTGCTGCGGACGTTGCTCGACCTGAAACAGCAGTTGGGCAAGACGGTGGTGCTGATTACCCACAACTCGGCCATCGCCCAGATGGCCGACCGCGTAGTGCGGCTCCGCAGCGGGCAGGTAGTCGAGTTGCACGACAACCCGCAACCGTTGCCGCCGGAGGAGGTGGTCTGGTGATGCGTCCACCACTGAACAACGGGATTTGTCCATGAAAACGCTCGACCGCAAGCTGCTCCGCGAGGTCCGCGGACATCTCGGCATGTTGCTGGCGGTGACCAGCATCATCGCGGTGGGCGTTACCTGTCTGGTCACGATGGTCTCGGCGTACATGAACCTGGCCGAAGCCAAGCAGTTGTATTACGCCCAATGCCGGATGGCCGATTTCTCGATCGAGCTGAAGAAAGTTCCGTTGGCGGAGCTGGCGCCGCTGGCGGCGATGCCCGAGGTGGCCGAGTTGCGATCCCGCATCCAACATTCGGTCACGGTGGACTTGCCCGGGGTGATCGAACCGATCAGCGGACAGATATATTCATTGCCCGACCAACGGCGGCCGGTCATCGACGACATCGTTATCCGGCAGGGAAGCTACTTCACCGACCGGCGCGACAACGAGGTGATCGTCAACGAGAAGTTCGCCAAGGCTCACCGGTTGCGGCCCGGGCTATGGATACGGATGCTGTTGAACAACCGGCAACAGGAGTTGTTCATCGTCGGCACGGCCATCAGCAGCGAGTTTGTTTATCTTATCGGTCCCGGTGCGATCGTTCCCGACGACAAGCGTTTCGGCGTGTTCTACATGAAACGGACCTACGCCGAGGAAACTTTCGATTTCGAGGGGTCGGCCAACCAGGTGTTGGGGCGATTAAGCGCGGCGGCCGGCGGCGACTCCCGCGAAGTGCTGCGGCGGGCCGAGGACATGCTCTCTTCCTACGGCGTGTTTACCACCACGCCCCTGGAGGATCAACCGTCGAACAAGTTTCTCACTCAGGAAATTCAGGGGCTGAAGAGCTTTGCGGTTATCATCCCCTGCATGTTCCTGGCCGTGGCGGCGCTGGTGATGAACGTGTTGCTCGGCCGGTTGGCACAACAGCAACGGATCGTGGTGGGTACGCTGAAAGCCCTCGGCTATAGCGACCTGCAAATCTTCCGGCACTTTCTCAAGTTCGGCCTGATCGTGGGCATAGCCGGCGGGCTGATCGGTTGCGGCCTCGGCTGGTGGCTGGCCAAGCTATTAACGGCGCTATATGGCATATTCTACCAGTTCCCCGAATTGCACAACCGCCTGCATTGGAGCGTACTTG
Source organism: Planctomycetota bacterium (assembly GCA_030611515.1). GTDB lineage: Bacteria > Planctomycetota > Planctomycetia > Pirellulales > Thermoguttaceae > JAHIKV01. The sequence continues at coordinate 2,186 of JAUWPQ010000104.1, forward strand.
CGGTGGGAATGTTGGTCAGCGCCGGCTGCGCGGCCTTGGGAAGTCTCCGCGGCAGCCGGGCGGTGTTGCGGCTCCATCCGGCCGAGGCCATGCGTCCCAGCCCGCCCCGACGCGGCGGCGCGATCCTGATCGAACGCATCGGCTGGCTCTGGCGGTCGCTCGGCTCCGGCTGGCGGATGGTGTTGCGAAACGTGTCGCGCAGCCGGATGCGAACCGCCGCCTGCATCTTCGCCGCGGCAATGGGTGCTTGCGTACTGGTCAACGGATTCATGATGCAACTCTCACTGGGATTCCTCATCGACTTCCAGTTCCAACGGATCATGCGGAGCGACATCGACCTGACGTTCAACGACGAACGGGGACGGGACGCGCTGGCCGAAGCGGCGAGACTGCCGGGCGTCAATCGCGCCGAGCCAACGCTGAACGTCGCCTGCACTTTCATCAACGGCTGGCGGCGAAAGAAAGGGTCGATCACCGGCCTGCTCTCCGATGCCACGATGACCATTCCCCGCGACATCGAGGGACGGCGGTTGCGGATTCCCGCACACGGAATAATGATGAGCCGCCAACTGGCCAAGTCGCTGGGGATCGAACGCGGCGATCTGGTCGGGGTCGAGCCAATCAAGGGACAGCGGCGGTTGTGCAGCGTGCCGGTCGTCGAAATCTCCGACAGCTATCTCGGCACCGCCGTCTACGCCGACATCCAATACCTCAGCCGGTTGGTCGACGAGGAGTTCGCCATCAGCGGCGTACAGTTGGCCGTCGACCGCAATCCGGTCCATCGCGCCGCGTTGTACCGCGAACTGAAGCGGTTGCCGGCCGTGCAGGCAGTCTCCTCGAGGGCCGACATGATCCGCAACCTCGAAGACATCCTCAAAACACAATCGATCTTCATCGCGATGCTGGTGCTGTTCGCCGGCATAGTCTTCTTCGGCAGCATTCTGAACGCCTCGCTGGTCAGCCTGGCCGAGCGACAGCGCGAAGTGGCCACGCTACGGGTGTTGGGATACGGACCTTGGCAAATCGGCAGCCTCTTGTTCCGCGAGAGCATGATTACCACCATCCTGGGTACGCTGTTGGGTATGCCGCTGGGATACCTAATGACCCTGGCTATCGCCGCTGAATACGCCAGCGACTTGTTTCGCTTGCCGGTCGTCACCTCGCCCGGCTTATGGATTCTCACGATGGTCTTGGCCATCGTCTTCGGACTGATTACGCACTTGTTCGTCCAAAGGACAATCAACAAAATGGACTGGCTCGACGCACTGAAGATGCAGGAGTGAAGGAATGACCAATGACCAATGACCAATGTTCAATGACCAATGAATGCGGTCACATACTATTGCAGCCGACATGGCCCTGAGCTTTTTCATTGAACATTGGACATTGAACATTGGACATTGAACATTTGCCATTGCTAATTTTCATTCACCCCACAACCAACCATGAAAACCAATCTCTGGCTGACCATCGGCGGCGTTTTGACAGCGGCGGTCATCATCTATGCCCTCTGGGGCGGGTTCTCGTCGGGCGCGGCCGTCGAGACTGCCCAGGCAAAGATCGGTTCCATCCGCGAGTTCGTCGACGAGCAGGCCAAAACCCGGCTGCCGCAAACCTATCTGATTACCATGCCGATCACCGGCCGGATCGAAGCCATCTCACTGGTCGAGGGGATGAAGGTCGAAAAGGGGCAGGTCGTGGCCCAAATCGTCCCCAGCGACTTACAACTGGCCGTCGAGCAGGCCACCGCCGTAGTCCAGCGGCTCGAGGCAAGCATCAAGGAAAACGCCGACGTGGCCGTCGAGGAGACCGCCTATCAACAAGCCCTGCAATTCGTCAAATCGACCGCCGCCACCGTTCAGGCCGCCGCCGGGCGGATGGTCTCGGGCAAGGCCAAATTGGGCTATGCCACCCGCGACCTGGCCCGGGTCAGACAGCTTGCAACCACCGGCGCGCGGACCCAAGACGACCTGGAACGGGCCGTGCTGAATCAAGTGCAAAGCGACGTCGACTACAAGCAGGACCAGTTGGTCCACGCGGCGATGGTCGCCGTCGGCGCGGCCACCGACCTGATGCCCTCGATGGTCCGCCAGTACATCGGACGCAAAAAACTCTCCGCCGCCGTGTTGGAGAAGCAGAAGGCCGAGGCCGAGGCCCAACTGCAACAGGTGTTGATCGACCAGCGGCGCGGAGAGATGCTCAGCCCGGTAGACGGCGTGGTGCTCGACCGGCCGATCAGCAACGAGCGATACCTTTCGGCCGGCACGACGCTGCTGGAGATCGGCCGGCTCGAGGAGTTGGAGATCGAGGCCGACGTATTGAGCCTCGACGTGGTGGCGGCGAAGGTCGGAGACCGGGTGGAAATCTACGGCCCGGCCATCGGGCGCACCAAGGCCCAAGGGACAGTCCACCGAATCTATCCCGCCGGATTCACCAAGCTCAGCTCGTTGGGCGTCGAGCAACAGCGGGTAAAGGTAATCATTCGCTTCGACAAGGGAGTACTTCAACGTTTGCTGACCGAGCGTGGCTTGGGTGTCGGCTATCGGGTCCGCGTGAAGATACTGACCGCCGATCGGACGAAAGCGCTGCTGGTCCCTCGCTCCGCGTTGTTTCGCGCCGCCGACAACACCTGGCGGTTGTTCGTCGTCCGCGGCGGCCGCGCCGAGTTGCAATCGGTCGAGGTCGGACTGATGAACGACGAGCAGGTCGAGATAACCAAGGGCATCGCCGAGGGCGAGCCGGTGGTCCTTGCCCCCGAAAGCAGCCTGACCGACGGGACAAAAGTCTACATCGGCAAGGGAGAGTGAAACTGGGGTCAGAGAGTGAAACTGGGGTCAGAGCGCCATTAGTCATTAGTGTAATTTCACTGTTGACTAATGGCGCTCTGACCCCAAATCTCGCCGGCCGAGCTGGAAGGCGCGGAAATTGTCCTCGTGCAGCTTCGGTCTCAAGTTTCGGCGAATGGCCTCCTGCCAGACGGCCGTGTCGATCTCCAGATGCCGGCTCAATGCGCCCAGGATGGCCACGTTCGCGCTGCGGCGGTTGGGCAGCGCATCGGGGTTGATGTTGTCCGGCGTGATCAACACTCCGCCCTCGCGCAACCGGGGCCGGTTGTTGTCCACTTGGTCCTCGGCCAGCACGACGAGGAAGTCGGCCTCGCCCGACGGGATCATTGGGCTATGCACCTGTCGGCCGAAGCGGACGTCGCTGGCGACCGAACCGCCCCGCTGGCTCATGCCGTGGATTTCCGATTTCTTCACGTCGTATCCGGCCAGGAAGGCGGCGTCGGCAAGGATGTCCGAGGCCTTCAACACGCCCTGCCCGCCAAGGCCGGCGATGACCACGCTGATGGGCTTGGTACTGGCCGCTGAAGCGGTCAGCCCTCCGAGGCCGGCGATGACTGCGCCGAGGGGCTTGGTACTGGCCGCTGAAGCGGCCAGCCCTTCGCCCTCCTTTTCGCGCTGCTTGATCTTGCCGGCCGCGAGGATGCAGGGACGGCGAACGACGAATACGCTCAGCTCATCGCCGGCCAGGGCGTCGCGCAGATTTTGCTCGAACTGCTCGGCCTCTTTCGTCGGATCGACGACGAATACGTTGTGTACTCCCAACGAGCGGGCCAGGTCCTCGAAGACGACCTTGCCGGTCGGCTGATGGCCGAGCGTCCGGCCGGTGCCGGGATGCTCTTGCAGGCCGGTCATGGCGGTCGTGCCGTTGTCGAGTATCACCAGCACGTGCCCGGTTTTCGGCGGGTTGTAGACCATTTCGACCAGGCCGGTGATGCCGCTGTGGACGAACGTGCCGTCGCCGATGACGCTGACCACCCGCCGGGCCTCGTCCTCGGGCAGCACGTGGCGCAGTCCCAGTCCCATGCCGACGCTCGCGCCCATGCAAATCTGCGCATCCATCGCTTCCAGCGGCGGCAGCGCGCCGAGCGTGTAGCAACCGATGTCGCCGGAGACGATGCAATCGAGTTTCTTGAACAACTCGAACGTGACGCGATGGGGACAGCCGACGCATAGGGACGGCGGTTTGCCGCGCGGCGGGACCGGCTCCTCGGAGACGTCGCCGGCGATGATCCGCCGCACCCGCTCCACGTCGAACTCGCCGAAGCGGTACATTTCCGGCTTCTGCTCGACTTCCACTCCTGCCGCGCGAATCTGCTCGAACAGAAAGGGGTCGTTCTCCTCGACGACCAGGCATCGCTCCACGCCGGCGGCGAAGCCGCGGATTTTCTCCATCGGCAACGGATATGTCACGCCGAGTTTCAGCACCGAGGCGTTCGGGGCGGCCTCGCGGACGTGTGTATACGAGATGCCCGAGGTGATGATCCCCAACGAACGGTCGCCCTCGATGGTTTGGTTCCACTGGCAGGTTTCGTTCCAGGCGGCGATTTCGGCCAGTTTTTTCCGCAGTTGACGATGGGCACCCCGGGCATGTGCCGGTATCATCACCCGGCCGCGGATGTTCCGCTCGAAACGCGCCGGCGGCGGCTCCGTCGGCTCGGGCCGGGGACGGATCAGCGTCTTGCTGTGGCAGATCCGCGTGGTCATTCGCAACATCACCGGCAATCGCCAGCGGGCCGAAAGCTCGAGCGCGGCACGGGTGAAATCGTACGCCTCTTGCGAGTCTGACGGCTCGAACATCGGCACGCCGGCCGCCAGTGCATAGCGGCGGTTGTCCTGTTCGTTTTGGCTGGAGGCCATGCCTGGATCGTCGGCCGAAACGACCAACAGCGAGCCGGTGACTCCGCTGTAGGCGGCGGTAAACAGCACGTCGGCGGCGACGTTCAGGCCGACGTGTTTCATGGCGGCCATGGCCCAGCCGCCACCGAAGGCCGCGCCGAGCGCGACTTCGAGGGCAACCTTTTCGTTCGGCGCCCATTCGGCGTTGCCGCCGATCTCGTGCAGGTATTCGAGGATTTCGGTCGAGGGAGTGCCGGGATATCCGACGCCGATGGCAAGGCCGGAGTCCCTCGCCGCCAGGGCCACGGCCTCGTTGCCGCTGAGCAATTGGAGCGAATCTTCTTGACGCACCGTTCAACCTCCGATTAGCAGATGTAGGTTATGCTTTAGCATAACAGAACGCACGGCAGACCGTTATTGTTATGCTGAAGCATAACCTACTTTGTCAACGTCGCAGCACGTTTTGCACTCCCAGCGAGAAAATGATCCTCAGTGCCGCCAGGGCCTCGCCGGAGTCGATCTTCGAGACGCCGAGTTGACGATCGACGAAGACGATGGGCGTCTCGCCGAACCGCGCCCCGAGCCGCTTCAACCGCCAGAGTATCTCCTCCTGGAAGGAGTATCCCCGGCTGCGGATCGAGTCGAAATCGAGCCGGGCCAGCGTCTCGGTGCGATAGCAGCGAAAGGCGCCGCTGCAATCTTTCGGCCGCAGGCCGAGCAGCCATCGGGCGTAAAGGTTCACGCCGCGGCTCATCAACCGGCGGTGCAGGGGCCAGCCTTCGACGCCTCCGCCGGGTGTGTAGCGCGAGCCGATCATCACGTCCACGGCCGGTCCGCCCGGCGGGTCCATGCCGGCCAGCAGCGCCGGCAAATACTCCGGCTTGTGGCTGAAGTCGGCGTCCATGTTCAACAGATAGCGATAGCCGTTTTCGACGGCGTATTTCATTCCGGCGATGGTTGCCGTACCCAGTCCGAGTTTGCCGGGCCGATGGAGGCAGTGCAACTTGGGTTTTTCGGCCCGCTGCCGGTCGCACCACTGTCCGGTTCCGTCGGGCGAGTTGTCGTCGATCACCAGCACGTCCGCCTCTGAAACGTAGTGGAAAATCTCCTCGACCAATCGAGGCAGGTTTTCCATCTCGTTGAAAGTGGCCACCGTCACCAGGGTTTTATTGGTTTGGGACATGATGCAACGGCGCATTCCGATCAACCGCGTTAAGGCAACTTTGTCATTCGGATGCTCAATAATCCATGACTTGATCCTGATCCCGAACTCGATTTACGAGCATCCCATGCTGCTGCCGCAGTTGTAGCAGAGGTAGCAGTTTCCGCTACGAACGGTGATCGAGCCACAGTTGTCGCAGGCCGGGGCGTCGGTCTGAAACGAGGCGAACTGCTCGCTGGGCGACGCCTGCCCGACCGCTGCCTCGGCCAAGACCGTCACGGCCAGGCGGTCCATCGCCACTGCGGCGGCCGATGAGCCGTTCCGTTTCTGTGCGTGTTTTGGTCCGTGTTGGCCGTTGCCCGAGGTGGATGGCGATCCGTTGGGCGACTGGGCGGTATTGGCCGGTCCTTGGGCCGCGTTTGGCTCTGCCGGCTCCGACGCGGAAGAATCGGCCGACGCCGGCGCCATCTTGTTCGCCTCCCGGTAGCCCGGCAGGAACGTGATCCCCAGCCAGCGGAAAATGTAATCGACAATGCTCTTCGCGATGCGGATGTCGGGGTTCTTCGTGAAACCCATCGGCTCGAAGCGGGTGTGCGAGAACTTGTTCACGTACACTTCCAACGGCACCCCGTATTGCATGCTCATTGATATGGCGGTGCCGAAACAGTCCATCATCCCGCCGACCGTGCTTCCTTCCTTGGCCATGGTGATGAACAGTTCCCCGGGGCGGCCGTCGGGATAAAGCCCCACGGTGATGTAGCCCTCGTGGCCGGAGACGCTGAACTTGTGGGTGATCGACTGTCTGGTGTCGGGCAACCGCTCGCGGCGTGGGGCGGTGAGCAGCTTTTCCGCCGCCTTGTCCGCCTTGGCCTTGGTCGATAGCGGCTGCATCTCTTTCGAGCCGTCGCGGTAGATAGCCAAGGCCTTCAGACCCAGCCGCCAGCCCTCCATGTAAGCGTCGGCCACGTCCTCCGGCGCGCTCTCCTTGGGCATGTTCACCGTCTTCGAGATCGCTCCGGAGACGAACGGCTGGGCCGCGGCCATCATGCCGACGTGCGCCCGCCAGGAGATCGACCGCTTGCCGTTCCGCGGCGGAAACGCGCAATCGAATATCGGCAGGTGATCGGGATCCAACTCCGGCGCGCCCTCGATCGTGTCGTGCTGGTCGACGTGGGCCACGATCGCCTCGACCTGGGCGTCGGTGTAGCCGAGGCTCCGCAGCACGGGCGACACGGTCCGATTGACGATCTTCAACGTCCCGCCGCCGGCCAATTGCTTGTACTTCACCAACGCGATGTCCGGCTCGATGCCCGTCGTGTCGCAGTCCATCATAAAGCTGATCGTGCCGGTGGGGGCCAACACCGTGGCCTGCGCGTTGCGGAACCCGAAACGCTTGCCGTGGGCCACTACCTTGTCCCACAAGTCGCGGGCCGCATCCTGGAGATACTTTGGGCAGGAGGAAATCTCGTCCACCTTTTCCCAGTGCATCTCCATCACCCGCAACATCGAATCGCGGTTCTTTTCGTATTCCTCGAACGGTCCGACGGCCTCGGCCAACTCGGTGCTGGTTAGATAGGCGGCCCCGTGCAACAGGGCGGTGATCGTTCCACACAGGCCGTGGGCCTCGTCCGAATCATAGGGCAATCCGGCCGACATTATCAGACTGCCCAGGTTTGAGTAGCCCAGTCCAAGCGGACGGAAGCGGTGGCTGTTCAGTGCGATCGGCTTGGTTGGGTAATTGGCGTGATCGACAAGAATCTCCTGCGCGATGAACACCACGCGGCAGGCCGCCTGGAACCGCTCGGCGTCGAACGTGCCGTCGTCGCTGCGGAACTTCATCAGGTTGATGCTCGCCAGATTGCAGGCTGAGTTGTCGAGAAACATATATTCCGAACACGGGTTGCTGGCGTTGATCCGGCCGGAGCTTGGACAGGTGTGCCAGCGGTTGATCGTCGTGTCGTACTGCACGCCCGGATCGCCGCAACACCACGTCGAGGCGGCGATCTTGTTGAACATCTCCCGCGCCGGATAGCTCGGTCCCGATTTGCTCGGATCGGTGACCCAGTGCGTGGCCCACGGCTTGTCGGTTTCGACCGCGTGCATGAACTCGTCGCTCAACCGGACGGAAAAATTGGAGTTCTGGAACAACACCGTGTCGTAGGCCTCTTGCGGATCGTAGCCCTCATCGACCAGTGTGCGGACCTTCCGCTCCTCGCGGCTCTTGCACTCGATGAACTCCATCACGTCGGGGTGCCAGTCCTTGATCGACTGCATTTTGGCGGCCCGGCGGGTCTTGCCGCCGCTCTTAACCACCGCCGCGATCTGGTCGTAGACCCGCATGAACGACAGCGGGCCGGAAGGCTTTCCGCCGCCCGAAAGCTTCTCGCGGTGAGAGCGCAAGGTGGAAATGTCGGTGCCCGTGCCGGAGCCGAACTTGAAAAGCATCGCCTCGCTGCGTGCCAACTCCATGATGTCTTCCATGTTGTCTTGCACGCTCTGGATAAAACAGGCCGAAGCCTGGGGATATTCGTAAGGGTTCTCGGGCTGGACCACCTCGCCGGTCTTACGGTCCCAGCGCCAGTTGCACTTTGTCCCCTTCACGCCGTACTGATGAAATAGGCCCACGTTGAACCAGACGGGCGAATTGAACGCGGCGTGCTGGTGAACGCACAGCCACGTCAGATCGCGGTAGAACCGCTCGCCGTCGGCCGGCGTGGCGAAGTAGCCGTCCTCGATACCCCAGTCGGCAATCGTGCGGCAGACCCGATGGATCAGTTGGCGAACGCCCTTCTCCCGCTCGTCGGTGCCTAACTCGCCGTAGAGATACTTGTTTGCCACGACATTGGTTGCCAACTGGCTCCAGGAGGTGGGAACCTCGCAGTCGTGCTGCTCGAAAATGACCTCGCCACCCTCGCCCTTGATGGACGCGGTCCGCAGCTCCCACTCCACCGTGGCAAACGGATCGGTCTGATCTTCGGGGCAGAACGACGAGGGAATATGCAGTCCTTTGATGGCCGTTTTCATAGTCTTAGGCGCCGGGTGGTCGGCCGTCTTGACGGACTCCCCAACAGTCTCGCGCGTCAGTTGGTCCATGACGAGATTCCTTATTCCGTTAGGAGTAGATACGGGGATCCTTCCTACTATATATTGTATCCCACGCCAGAGCGGCCACAACATACAGTCGAGATCGGTCAAGTTTAACGATTTCTTTACCTTGGTCAACCGTCCCTTTTCGAGTTTCCATAAGGCCCTGAGCAGAGCGGAGTTGCGCGACCTGCCACCCGTTGGTGTTACTCCCGCCGTCGCCGGGTTGAAGGCGCGAAAGGGCCTTGTTTTTTCGAGGTTTGGGGATTCTTGGACAGTTGCCGGGCTAAACTCTCACATAACGGTTCTTTTCCAATGGATATTGCCGAATACACGAAAAGGTGAGTAAACTGGGTGTCGAGAGGAAATCAGCATGAAAACACGCATTCCGGTTGACGGCGAACGTATTGCGGCGTTTTGCAGGAAGCACAAGATCGAGAAACTGGCTTTCTTCGGGTCCGTATTGCGCGACGATTTTCGCCCCGACAGCGACGTGGACGTGTTGGTGAGTTTTGCTCCTGGGATGCATTGGGGCCTGCTCGACTTTGTGCGCATGTCGGAGGAACTCGCCGTAATATTGGGGCGGAGAGTCGATTTGGTTGAGCGGCAATCGGTCGAGCAGAGCGAGAATTACATCCGACGCCGATACATTTTAGAATCCGCGGAGCCGGTTTATGTGGCGGGATGAAGCCTATCTACTCGACATGCTCTTGGCAACGCGAGCGGTCCCGTTCACGCATGCACAAGCTCTTGCGGCGCGCTGCAACGCAGGAATTTCACCAACGGGGCTCTCTGGGGTCGATCGACGAGTGCGGCGATCTTCGATAGCCTGATCGGGGCTAGAATTTCCACGCCGATTAAACGGCCCTTCGCGTCATAGTCGGCTAGAAGAATGTCCTCAACCACTTCTTTGGTTCTGGCCACTTTCCTTTTGGAAAGGTAGACGTAAGCGGCCTCGATCGTGCCGTCGTCGCGACCGCTTATGGACAATTCAAATCCGACGGGTTCTTTGCATTTTCCCATGATATGTGTTACATCCAGAAGGCTGAAATAACGTAGATGCAATCGGTTTCGTCTTCGACGATCACGGCGAGTCTTTTTCGCGCGGAAAACCGCGTTTCAAGACGTTTGGCGCCGGGACGTTTCGCCGGCCTGCCGGCCTGTGGTTTTCGCACGACTTCAACGACTTGCTCTCGGCTGATCCCCCGCTGATTCATGCGACGAAGGGCATGGACATCAAAACGGATAGATTTGTCTCGCCATTTCATCCGTGTCTTTCCTGACGGTTCTACCGGGGCAAAAACTCCTGCACCACGGTCACTTCGCGGATCTGACGGCTATCCGGCTCGAAGACCCGAATCTTCACCTGGATGCCCCGCAGAGGGATCGGATACGGCGGCGGATTGATTTTCTCACCATCGTCATCGACGATGCCGACGACGCCTCCGTCGTCGAGGCCGTTGTTCCAATAATCTAGGTTCTTCTCGGAATCATCATCGATATTACCATTACCGTCGTCGTCGATGCCGTTGTGACTATAATCACCGAAATAAGTGGTCGACCAGGTGTCGTAGACCCGCGCGGTAATGCCTGATCCTTGTAGGGGAAGCTGGCCGTTATGTCCCAACCCGTTCGGCAATGAAGGGAAATTGTGTCCAAGGTCCACGTAGGCCCCGAGTCCTCCCATGCCGTCGGAGGCCGTAGGATCCCACGCCTTCACGTCGAAACCGATCACGTTGGTCAGAATCACGTCGTCGGAGATGCGAAAACCACCGGCGGTGGTAACATAGGCGTCATCAGGAACGCGATAACCGGACGTATTGGTCCATAAGTCGAGGGTTGGCAGAGGAGAATACATAGTACTAGAGGGAAGCCACCCATTCTCCGAACACTCATAGATGGTCGGAAGCGTGGGGAAAGTGTAAAGAGGAAATGCCGTGATAGACCACGTCCAATCCGACGATGCGAATGTGTTAAGGTGAGCGAACCGGCACTCGCGGCGGGTCAGGTCGCCCAAAGTATTGGCTACCATTCGAGTATTGATGTTGTCCCAATACGCCGAAATGTCGTAATTTGTGTAATAGTTCGCGGTGGTGATTGGGAGAGTGACATTTGGCGCGACCAGCAACACGCGGCGGTGGAGTGTGCGGCCGCGGAGGAACCACGCCACCTCGGCCACGTCCGATTGAATCGTGACGCCGCCGACGCCATACCGACCGACAAACGGCTTGCCGGTGGTCCGGGTGGTGAACATCAGGATGTCGTCGAAATCGCCTACCGTCTGGTCGTTGCCGCCGGTGTCGCTGTTGATGGCGATCAAGGAGTTTGCGAGCGCAGGCCCTTCGATATACTCGAAATAGCCCTCGTTGTTTTCCGGCTTCAGCGGCGGGCATACCGTGGCGGTGATTCCGGCCAAGTCCATTTGCAGCCGGGTCTGGGCCAGACGCAGGCGGTCGGCCGCCTCGAGCATCGAGCGGCTGTCGGTTATGCTCTCGGCCACCCGGCCGAACATCACCGCCACCGCGCCCATCAGCAGCAGGGCCAAAGTAGTAGCCACCAAAATTTCGACCAGCGTGAAGCCGGTTCGACGGAATCGCACCAGAACGGGCCGTTTCATTATGACCTCTTCCCCTTAGTCCATCCCTCCCCCGACTGGAGAGGGGGCCGGAACTTCTTGCCCAACAACGGCCGGCCCGCCTGCCTCTATTATTATATTCGACCCCGAATTGCCGGAAAAGTCAACCGATTCTTCCGGCTTAGGGGTAACGGACATCTGGTATTTTTGGGCAGGTATCCGGTCGAACTGTCCTTCTGTTTCGGCCGCCGCGGGCCGCTTGGCCCAGAAAATGCCGGCCACATACAATAACCAGATCAGCGTAAGCAGCCCTGCCACGGTAATGAACATGGTCGGATACGGGGGCAGGCCGGTCAGCCGGGCAAGTCTGAGCGTCGCACCGGCCGTTGGGGCGCCGATCAATCGGCCCACGTCCCAGGTGGCCAGCACCAGCAAGACCGCCATCCCCCGATTGCCGGCGGGAAACGAACTGCTGCCGGCCGTCACCACCGCCGGAAACAGCACCGCGTGCGAGCAGCCGAACCCGACCGCCGGCAGCACCAGTTGCCACTCCGTTCCGACCAGCAG
>JAUWPQ010000112.1 GCA_030611515.1 Planctomycetota bacterium
GGGGTCGGGGGCGGGGTGGCCCGCGGTGGGTGGCCCGAACGCGGCCCACGGCGCAACGGGGGGCAACCCCCCCCCGCTACACGGTGTTCGTCAAAACGCCATAAGTCGCTGTTATACAATCAGTTGCCACTCCGGCAAGCCCGTTACGACTCGTCGAGCGGCCTCGGACTTATCTCCACCAAATTCTCTTGTTTCTGAAACACCGTTCCGATCGACAGGGCATTGCACTGCACGCACTCCAGGCAGCGGATGCACCTCAGATCGCTCCCTCGCCGCTGCGAAGGATCGCGATGCTTGCATAGGTCGCGGCAAAGCTCGCAGTCGTTGCAACTGCTCGGCTGAAAACGCAAGAACACCAGCGATACATAGTTGCATAAACTGAAGATCGCGCCCAGCGGGCAAAAAAGCGTACACCAAGGCCGCCACGTAAAAAGAGTGGCCAGTAGGAACACGATCAAAATGGCCGATTTAGTGATTGTTGGCCAGACGATCGTCTTTTCGGCCATGGATTGTTGCACGCTGTAGGGGACCGACGCCTCCAAAGCTCCCGCCGGACAAAGCCGGCAGAAAAAATACCAGTTTCCGTCTCCAAAATAGTAGGGTATCACCAGCACCAAGCCGACCAGCACCGCATAGCGAGTCCATCCCATCCAGCCGGGCAGCCGCAGCTTGGGCGTGGGAATCTTGCCGATCAGGTCTTGCAGAAACCCGAACGGACAGACCCAGCCGCAGATCAGGCTCCCGAACAACGAGCCGACGACCAGCAGCACGCCGATCGCCAGCAGTGGAATTATGTGCAACGCACAAGAGTTGGCCAGGATGCCGATCGGGCAGGCGAACGTGGCCAGCGGACAGGAATAGCAGTGGAACACCGGCGCGCAAACCCCGTGCCACCGCAGCATCAACGGATCAAGCCAGACCAGCAGAAAACTTGCCTGGACCCAAGGCCGCCAACGGGCCAGCCGCCACTTCTTCCGTGAGTTTTTATTGACCATGGACACCATGATCTCCGGTTACTTCACTCACGTAGGGCAAAAAGCCGGCCCTTCCGTGCTGACGGCCAGGCGGACAAGCTCACCCTTCTCGTTTAGGGCGATGCCGCCGAAGGTCATCAGAACATTCAGGTTCCATTCAAGTTCGTTAGCGGTGGTTTCGACCGTTTTGATTTTGGTGACGAATCTGACCAGCGGTTGAGAATCCTCCGGCGGTATGCCCGGCATACCGCCGGGAGGCATACCAGGAGCCATACCCGGCAGTCCGAAGGGCATGTTCGGACCCATGCCGGGCGGCATACCCATCGGCATTTCAGGTTCGATCGGCTCGGCCACGGTGAATTCTTCCTCGATAGTTTCGGTAACGGGCAACCTATGGAAGAAGCCGCCGTAGAGGATCGCGCAAGTACCGACGCCAAACAGCAACAACGGTACGAATCGGAACCCGAAGATCGACCACCGAGCCGGTCTCATTGAAAGAAATCGCAGTCCGGAAAGCGGGTTCTTCATCGTACTAATCGACTCTCAAAAAACACTCATCAGTTTAGCGGCCGTCGGCACGACGGCCTCTATTCCGCCGCAGACCGCCGTGCCGGCGGCCGCTAAACGCATCACGATATCCGGCTATTAACATGCAAACTGAAAAAATGGCGGAGGCGAATGGGAATCGAACCCACCCAGGACCCTTGCGGACCCAACACTGGTTTTGAAGACCAGGGGCGCCACCAGACACCAGTCACCTCCACAACAGTAAGCGCCCTGCTTTTTTATCGGAAGTCGCTTGCATTCAACTCGATCTTTTGAATTCGTTATAAAACATCATCATCGGCGAGCCGCCAAAGGTGATCGCCATCCAAGCGGCCTCGTCGATTTCCTCGGCCGAAAACCCCTCTTTCCGGGCCTCGGCGACGTGATACTTTACACAAGGCTCACACTTTGCCAACACCGAGAGGGCGATTCCCATCGCTCGTTTCGTTCGGGCGTCGAGCCGGCCCGGCTTGTTCACGGCCGCGAGGAACGTCTGAAACTTCGACTCGATCTCCTTGATGCCGGAAGTTTCGTTGCCGGACGGCTCTTTCAGAAACTCCTGGAGTTCCGGATGCTCGTCCGGATTCGCGCAACAGCTCGGCGCGGCCGCTTCTTTCGGGCTGGACGGTTCCGCGGCAACCGGCGGCGACGGTGATTTTCGCGCGGCGCGTTTCGCCGCGGGCAACCGGCGGCGGCCTTCGCCGCGGACGTTGATCCGCCCCGTCCCTTCGGCTAAGACGCGGCCGATCACCGCGGCCTCGGAAATTCCCTCCGCGTGCAACCGCTCGACAAACGCCTCGGCCTTCGACTCGGGCAGCGAGATCAGCAGCCCGCCGGAAGTCTGCGGATCGAAAAAGATTTCCACGCCCACCGGATCGACTCCATCGACCGCCGCCAGGGCATCGCCGGACGATTCCCGATTTCGCTCCACTCCGCCGGGGATCACTCCGTCGGCAATGCACTCCAAGACCTCGGGCAGCAGCGGCACGTCGTCCCAAACGATCTCCACGTCCACCTTGCTCGCCGAGGCCATCGACTTCAGGTGGCCCATCAACCCAAAGCCGGTAACGTCGGTGCAGGCGTGGGCCTCGAACTCGAACATCAATTCCGAGGCGCGTTTGTTCAAGGCGACCATCGAGCGGCAGGCGGCGGCGACGCTCTCCTCGCTTGCCATGCCGATCTGCCCGGCGAAGGAGATGATTCCGGTGCCCAGCGGTTTGGTCAGCACCAGCCGATCTCCCGGCCGAGCGGCCGCATTGCTGGCAATTCGCCCCGGATCGATCAGTCCGGTGACGGCGAATCCGGCCTTTATCTCGTCGTCCTTGATGCTGTGCCCGCCGATTACAGCCACGGATGCCTCGGCCATTTTGTCCAATCCGCCACGGAGGATTTGGATGAGGATTTCGTCGGGGAGTTTTCGCGCGGGAAACCCCACGATCGACAGCGCGGAGATCGGTCGCCCGCCCATCGCGTACACGTCGCTCAGCGAATTGGCGGCCGCGATCTGGCCGAAGACGTAAGGATCGTCGGCCGACGGGGAGAAGACGTCCACCGTCTGCACCAACGCCGTCTTCTCGTCCAGCAGATAGACGCCCGCGTCGTCGCCGGCCGGCATTCCAACGAGCACCTTCGGATCGTTCTGGACAGGCAAGGCCGCCATGACCCGCTGCAAAGTGGTCTGGTCGATTTTCGACGCGCAGCCGGCGCTCTCGACCAGTTCGGTGAGGCGGATCGGTCCGGTAGGCGGTTCACGCTCTTCGCCCGCACAGGGGCAAATATCTTCGTTGCGGAAGATATCGCACGGACACGGTTTTCGGGGATCGCAGATACAGTGTCCCAACTGTATCGAGCGTTGCATCACGCGGCGGCGTTTCTCGATATCCTTCTCTGTTTTCATCGCAGTTCATCATACTGCTCGCCATCCTCCGCTGCAAGTGGGGGATGGCTTTACTCCAATCCCCGCAAACGACGTTGCAGAGTCGCTAAGGTGTGAGTAAAATACCACAAGTGATCGTGAGCCCCACGTCGTGTCATGAGGAGGCGGTTGCAATGCAAAACCAAGATATCGAAGCGACGAATATCGGAAGAGTCGGCTTCTGGTTGGCTTCGGCGCCGTGGCTGGTCTTCCTGCTGTTGTTCGTTCTGCGGCCGGGATGAGGCTCTCCCCTCACGCTCCTTGCAGGAGTGTCCTTACTGTTGCTCCCACCGGTGGCCTTGATAACCAACATCGTGGCGGTTTTCCGAGACGAGTCGAAAACCTACGCCATCGTCGGTCTGGTGATCAGCGGCCTGACGTGCTCTCTGTGCTTTTTGCCGATGCTCGCGTCGCTGCTGTGTCGGTAAGCGTGGCCCGGCATTTCCTCGCAGTACCCTTCTCGGTCATTTGATTTCCAAGTCGATCTCCTGATGGCCGGGTTTGACCTCTTTTCGCAATGCCGTGTCTCTTGCGGACAGATACTTTTTCGGCACCCGTGAACGCCGGGGCGGCGGCGGGGGCGCCATATCCTCCGTCTCCGCGTCAACCGTTCCGTGGTCTCGACGACGGACGCCGGTCGATGCCGACATGTCCTGGATCGTCACGCGATGCCAACCGATCGATGCGCCGTCCCGTTGATTGTCGCAACGCAAGCGGAACCTGCCGTTCCGGTCGGTCAGTCCCATCGAACGGGGTTTTCCCGGCACGTCCTTTTCCGGCTCGGGGAAGAAAACGATCAGGCAGTTGTCCAACGGCTTGCCGCTGAGCCGCAGAGTCCCTTCGACGGTGGCGGGCAACGGCGCCCGACCGCATCCGAACAACATCGCCCATCCGACAGCGAACAAAGCCGTCCACGCGCTCCGTCGCACGCGATCCCGTCGCCTTGGGTCCTCTCCGACGACACGCCGGAGTTGCAAATGTACAGTCATGGGACGGTCTCCAACTCGCCGCCTTGCCGGGTGCTCAAGGCCCGCAGCGTAATCAAGGGTATCGTTTCCGAAAAGAAGCGTACCGAGCCGTCGCAGAGCGAGATATTGGCCCCGCCGGGATGGCTGCTGCCGAAGGCGCAGGTCCGCATGTCGATGTAATACTTGAAATCCTCGGCGCTGTTGGCCGGCGGCGCCGCCCCGGCCCGATTGGCGTAGCCGAACGGCAAACGGTAGTTGATCGGCGCATAGCTACTGAGCGTATTGTGCGACAGCACCAGTCGCGACGCGCCGCACCAGTTGCCGTAGAAGCGGAACTCCCAGTCCCACCCCTCGGCGGCGAACGAGTCGTAGTTGGGGTCGTATCGGCACCTTTCGCCGAAAAAGAGCGTGTTGCTCGTGCCGTCCGTGACGTCGGCCAGCCGCACGGTCCGCAGGTTCGGCACGGGCTGGGAGTCGGGGCCGGCCATGAAGAAAATCCCGTCGGTCATCAGGTAGCCCGAATCGGGATGATACGACCTGGTCCCGGCGTTGCCCGCGTAGCTGGTCACCTTGATATGGCGCGCCGGGGTCGGTACGCCTTGGATGTGTTTCGAGCCGTAGTTCAACGGGTTCTCGTTCTCCGACTCCGAGGGGCAAAGCAAGTTCGGCCCTTGGGCCGCAAGCGATTGCATGTCGCCGACGAATGCAAGGTCCGGATCGCTGAAATCCCACTTGTCGTAGAGGTTGCTCATCTCCATGTATGGAAGCAGGAAGATAAAGAGGCTGAACCCACGCTTCCGCACCTTCGGAGAGGTGAAGTTCCAGCCCGAGAGAAAGGCGGGCGGAAACGAGCCGATCGCGTCGTGATAGAGGTGGGCGGCCAGCGAAATCTGCTTGAGATTGTTG
This sequence comes from Planctomycetota bacterium, assembly GCA_030611515.1. Lineage (GTDB taxonomy): Bacteria > Planctomycetota > Planctomycetia > Pirellulales > Thermoguttaceae > JAHIKV01. The sequence goes on from JAUWPQ010000112.1 coordinate 5,310, forward strand.
GTGCATTGCATGCAGCGGCCCGCTTCCCGGGCAGCCTGTACGGCCGGCAACAACAGTGAGATCAAAATCCCGATGATCGTAATTACGACCAGCAACTCCACCAAGGTAAAACCATGTGGGGGCCTGCCGCCCCGAGATGCCGTGGGACCGAGTCTGCCCACTTGACGGAGCCTGGAGACACTCCAGGCCGCGGACCGGGTCCGCTTTCGTGTGGCAGTCAGAAGAGCATCATCAGCCATTTGTTGCGACCTTTCATATCTGGTTCCTTTCGCTTGGTTAACAAAGTGAGCGGCGCAATACCACTCCCCAAAATCGCCTGGGGACTGGTCCATTTTTCGGCGGAAAAACGCATTTCGCGGGCAAACGGTTGGCCGAAAACATGGACCTGCCCCCTTCCCGCGGCGCGGGGTGCCACTGGCTCTGCCAGTGCTTGCCTCGATGCAACACTGGCAAAGCCAGTGGCACCCAGCGATTTTCCAAGGCAACGTCCCTCGCGCCGCGAAAATTGGGACAGTCCCCTGTGGCAGATGGCAAGTGAACCTGAGGGTATCCGATCAGATCGACGATGTCAACAAATCGCCTCCCACTCTGACGGCTTGATTAAAAGCAAGATCGAGGGGTACAATAGGCTAATAATCCGTAGTGTGGACTGAACCGGACCGGGGGTAGCCGGTCTTTATGCTTAAGCAGGTGGACCATGTCGTCGTCGAAGCAGGAACTCCTGGGCCGAATCCCGTCCGTGGAGGTTCTGCTGCAAGACGTGGAAGCGGAAGGTTGGGCCACCGGCGTCCCGCGGCGGATAATGGTTGACTCCCTCCGGTCGGCGGTCGATCAAACGCGCAAGCGACTGCTCGAATCAACGGCCGACCTCTCCGACCAGGAGACCCTTGGCAGCCTGTTGAAAAAGTGTGCCACTGCTGGCTTGTCCAGCAGTGCATGGGAGAAACCCCTGGAAATCACTGCTGGACAAGCCAGCAGTGGCACCCAAACTCCCGAAGACCAACTTTTTCAACGGGCTGTTAGGCAAACAATCCTGGCCGACGCCCGAGGGCGCGTCGAGGCGGCCGCACGGCCCCACTACCGGAAAGTCGTCAACGCCACGGGCATCATTCTGCACACCGCGCTGGGTCGGGCCGTGTTGCCACCACGGGCTTTGGATCAAATCAACCGGGAACTGACCGGTTACTCGCTGTTGCAGATCGACCTCGAAACCGGCCAACGGTCGAGGCGCGACGGACGGATCGAAAAGCTTCTCCAACAGTTGACCGGCGCGGAAGCGGCCACCGTGGTCAACAACAACGCCGCCGCCACGGTGATCGTGCTTAACACAGTCGCCGCCGGCAGGGAGGTGATCGTTTCGCGCGGCCAGTTGGTCGAGATCGGCGGCTCCTTCCGCCTGCCCGAGGTCATGGCCGCCGCCGGCGTGACGCTCGTCGAAGTGGGCACCACCAACAAGACGCACCCGAGAGACTACCAACGGGCAATCACCGAGAATACCGCGGCCATCCTGCGCGTGCATCCGAGCAACTATAAGATCGAGGGCTTCACCTCCGAAGTTTCCTTGGCCGATCTCGTCGCCCTGGGGCGCGAGCACGGATTGCCGGTCATCGACGACGTGGGGGCCGGGGCACTCGTCGACTTCTCGCGATTCGGCTTCCAGAAGGAGCCGACGCTTCCAGAATCGGTGGCGACCGGCGCCGACCTGACCACGAGCAGCGCCGACAAGATGATTGCCGGCCCGCAGGGAGGCATCATCCTCGGCCGGTCGCGATGGATCGACGCGATTCGCAAAAACCCCCTGGCTCGGGTCCTGCGAGTGGACAAACTTACGTTGGCCGCGCTGGAGGCCGCGCTGGCCTTGTTTCTTGATGAAGAACGGCTGCTGGAAGAGGTGCCGACGTTTCGGATGCTCTGTCGCGACGTGGACGATCTTGGTGAACAGGCCGAACGAATCGCCGCCGCGATTTCCACGCGCGCGTCGGGCGCTTCGGCCACGGTCATTGACGGTTTTTCGCAGATGGGTAGCGGCTCGTTGCCCACTCAGAATTTGCCCACGCGGCTGGTCGCCGTGGAGGCGAAGGGGTTGGCGGCCGGCCAACTCGCCCGCCGCTTGCGGATGCACGAGCCGCCCGTCTTCGCGCGAGTGCGACACAATCGGGTGACGGCCGATCCGCGCACGCTGTTGGAAGGCGACGAAGAACCGTTGATCGCGGCGTTTTGCGCGGCAATCAACCAAGGAAATGCCCGCGGATGTTGAACCTCACGCTCGGTACCGCCGGACACGTCGACCACGGCAAAACCGCGCTGATCAAGTCGCTTACAGGCTGCGAAACCGACCGGCTGAAGGAGGAGAAAGAGCGCGGCTTGTCGATCGACCTGGGCTACGCCCCCTGCCGCATCGCCGATCTGGAGGTCGGCATCGTCGACGTGCCCGGACACGAGAATTTCATTAAGACCATGGTTGCCGGCGCCTCCGGCATGGACGGCGTGATCCTTGTGGTGGCCGCCGACGACGGCGTCATGCCGCAGACCCGCGAACACCTGCACATCCTCACCCTCTTGGGAGTCCGCCACGGACTGGTGGCACTGACGAAGATCGACCGCGTCGACGCCGAGCACCGACAACGGGTGCAGGCCGAAGTGGCCGGCTTCTTGCGGGGTACGTTTTTGGAGACCGCCCCGATCTTGCCCTTGTCAAACGTCACGGGCGAAGGATTCGACCCCTTCTTCGATGCCTTGCACAACCTGTTGCGGACCATCCGGCCCAAACGCATCGACGGCGTCTTTCGTCTGCCTTTGGATCGGGCGTTCTCGGTCAAGGGGTTGGGAACGGTGGTGGCGGGAATTCCGATCGCCGGGTCGGCCGCGGTGGGCGACGAACTGCTACTGTTGCCTCACGGCATCACCAGCCGCGTGAAGCGGATCGAGGTTTACGGGCAAGAGAGCCAGACCATGATGGCCGGCCAGTGCGCCGCCATCAACTTGGTGCATTGCGACGCCCGCGAAATCACCCGCGGCAACGTGCTCACACTGCCCGGCTATTTCACGCCGCAGGAATTTTTTCTCTGCCGGATGCGGCTGTTGCCGGGCGAGAGAATCGCCCTGAAGAACGCCGCCAAGGTGAGATTCCATACCGGCACTTCGGAGGTCAACGCCGTGCTCTATCTCTTTGAGCCCGGTGAACTGCGCGGCGATGACGAGCATCTGGTCCAACTGCGCACCAAGCGGCCGATTGTGGCCGGACCCGGCGATCCGTTCATCGTGCGAACGCTCTCGCCGGTCCAGACCATCGGCGGCGGCATAATCGTCGAAGCCGTCCAGCGCCGGCTGAAACGCAATCGCCCCGGAGTTATGGAAGACCTGAAACAACGGGCGGCGGCCGTGGGCGACGATGCTCGATTTGTCGAGTACGCCGTCCGCACCGCGCCGGCGATGGCCGTCGACAAGGCCAAGCTGGCCCGGCGAACAAAATTGCTCCTTCCCCGAATCGAAGCGATCCTCTCGGGGTTGATCGAAGAGCAAAAGCTGCTGGCCCTGGGCACGAACCTCTATTTGCACCGTGCCACGGCCGACGAAGCCGGCGAGAGACTTTTGGGCCAACTCGCCGAACACCACCGCCGGGCGCCGGAAAGCCCGGGGATGACGCCCGAACAGATGCGCGAGGCGTGCCCTTGGCAAAAACCGGTGCGCGAAGAAATCGTGGCCTTGCTGAAAAGCGCCGGCCGGCTTGTGAAGCAAGACGGGCATCTTGCACTGCCCGGCCATCGGCCGACTTTTTCCGAGCAAGACACCGCCTATCTGGACGCGATCGAGACGCATTTCCGGCGGCAGTTGTTCCATCCGCCGGACGCGGCCGAACTGGCCGAAGCGATCGGCGTCACGCCGGCGACCATCGACCGGCTCCTGCGCATGCTGCAGGAACACCAGCGGCTAACGGCGGTGGCCGAAGGGATGATCTTTCACCGGGAGGCCATCGACCATGCCCGCCGGCTGCTGGTCGAGCATATCCAGAAAGAAGGCCGGCTGGAGAGCGTGCAGTTTAAGTATCTGCTCGACACGACGCGAAAGTTCGCTTTGCCGCTGTTGGACTATTTTGATCGCGTGGGCCTGCTGCGCCGCGTGGGCAACACCCGGTTCCTGAAGACGCCGTCATAACCATGCCTCTTTCCGGGCGGTGTAAGCGTTCACGGGTTGGCTGGGGACTGGTCCATTTTTCGGCGAAAAAACGCATTTCGCGGGCAAACGGTTGGCCGAAAACATGGACCTTGTCCCCTTCCCGCGGCGCGGGGTGCCACTGGCTCTGCCAGTGCTTGCCTCGATGCAACACTGGCAAAGCCAGTGGCACCCAGCGATTTTCCAAGGCAACGTCCCTCGCGCCGCGAAAATTGGGACAGTCCCCTGTGCGAATACCCCGTCTCGACATGTGTTCTGAAAATATCACGCTCGACTGTTCCATCAATTACTGCCGACCCGCCCGGGCAAGACCAGCCGCTACACATTGATGTCAAACCTCTCGGCAGCTTGCCCTGCCCCTCCATCTTGACGCCGGTAAATTTTCACTGACCGTCAGCCCCCTCGCAAACCGAATAATCAGGAAGCTGATTACACGGTCTAGCTCTGCGCCATGAGGGGAATGAATGGGGGGTTCGAGCCGGATGCCTGACGATACCGCACGATTATCGAGCAATGTCGCACTCGCAGCGCGTTTCGCGCCAATCCTTTTGGTGCTGGGATTCCTGTTGGAGTTCGACCAGCCTGCACGGGCCGCAAGCCCTCTGCTGCCGCGAAAATCACCGGCTACCGCGGATACCAGCAACAGCGCTCGTCTGGAAGCGTTGAAGTCGATTCCGCTGGACAAACTGGACCCGGCTGACCGGGCCAAGGTCATTTCGGTGCTGTCGAACGTCAGCGTTTTCCGCCGGATGCCGCTAAAGGTCATCGATTGCGACCCCGACATGTACCTCTTCCTGGTCCGTCACCCCGACGTGGTCGTCAATATCTGGGAACTATTGAAGATCAGCAAATTGCGGATGCGGCAAACCGGCAAGGGGCGGTTCACGCTCTCCGAGTCGATTGGCGCCACGATCTCGCTGGAGTTCGTCCACCAGAGCCATGACACCCACGTCATCTACGGCGAGGGGACGTATCGAGGGCCATTGTTGGCCCGGCCGGTAATCGGCCGCGGCGTGCTGGTCCTCAGAACCGGATACGTCCGCGAGACCAACGGACGCTACTACATCACCAACCGATTGGACTGCTTTCTCAGCGTCGAACCGGTCGTGGCTGAACTGTTGACCAAGACCGTCTCGCCCCTGATGGGAAAAACGGCGGACAACAACTTCGTCCAGACCGCCGCTTTTCTCGGCAGCATTTCCCGCACCGCCGAACTGAATAGCCGCAGCATTCGGACGCTGGCTTACAAGCTCGACGGCGTGCGGCCGAAAGTCAAAGCGCAACTGGCCATTTTGGCCGACGTAGTCAATCAGAAGTCCTCGGTCGCCTCACGATCGGACGACAAGCTGAAACGCTGACGTGAATTTACAGGTAGGACGGATTTCCTAATCCGCCCCGTTGGAATCGGACGGATTAGGAAATCCGTCCTACGGCTGCCGCGGTTCCTGCCTTGAGAATTCCGCCGCGGCTGTGTCCTTGATCCGCTTGAGGTCCAGCTTGCCGGTCCCGAGCACGGGAATGGACTCGACGCGGCGGAAGTTGTTCGGCGCGGGGATCCACAACGGCGGCAGATCGCCGGCGGACAATGCCCGACGGATATCATCGGGACTCCGCCCGAGATCGGTGTGCAACACCACGAGCCGTTCCCCCTTTTTCGGATCGGGAACGGAAGTGACCACGAACTTCACTTCCTCATCGTTCAGTTCAAGAACGCCGGCGATGGCCTCTTCAACGCGGAGGTGCGGCACCATTTCGCCGCCGATCTTCGAGAAACGGCTGATCCGTCCGGTAATCTTGATGAAGCCCTCGTCGTCGATCTCGGCCACGTCGCCGGTCGTGTACCAACCGTCGCGGACCACTTCGGCGGTCAACTTCGGCTGGTCGTAGTAGCCTTTCATCACGTTCGGGCCTTTGATCAGCAGCATGCCCGAGCGGTTCGCGCCCAAGTCTTCACCGGTGTCGAGATCGACGACCTTGACGGCCACACCGGGCAGCGGCCGGCCGACGGAACCCTCCTTGGCCCATTCGCGCGGATTGCCCAGCGCGCGGTTCGCGGGGATGTTGGCCGAAACGACCGGAGATGTTTCGGTGATGCCGTAGCCCTCGACCGGCCGGAGACGGAAACGCCGCTCGAAGGCCTCGGCCAGATCGGCCGGGAGTTTCTCGGCGCCGGTGACGATCGCTTCCATGCGGGCGAAATCGTCCGGCTCGCACCGCCGCAAGTACGATCGCAGGAAAGTCGGAGTGGCGACCATGATCGTCGCTCCGTGGCGGCGGCAGAGTTTGCCCACCTCCCGGGCTTCCAAGGGATTGAAGTGATATATCCCCTTAGGCGGCAACGCCAGCGGCGCCCAGAGCGTCACCGTGTAGCCGAAGGCGTGAAACATCGGCAAGATGCCCAGCAAAACGTCGGCTTCCGTAAGGTGAATGATCCGGGCGAAGGCCTCGACGTTTGAACCGACGTTGCGATGGCTGAGCATCACGCCCTTGGGCCGGCCGGTCGAGCCGGACGTGAAAATTATCGTCAGCAGGTCGTCGTCGCCGACTTCGGTCAATCCAAGTCGGCGTTCCAGGAATCTCACCGGGGCCAACCAGGCCATCGCGGCGGCGACGAGTTTGTCGGTCCACGCGACCTTGTCCTTGAAGTCCTCCATGTAGACCAATTCGGCGTCGATTTTCAGGCCGGTTTTTTCCATGAAGCGACGGCTGGTGAGCACGTGGCGGATGCCGCACTGTGCGATGCAGTCGCCGATGACCTCCGGGGCGAGGGTGTAGTTCAGATTGACCGACACGCGGCGATCGATCGCCAACGCCGCATTGGCCACCACGGCGGCTACCGTTGGGGGCAACAGCAAGCCCACGTTCCGCTCGTCCGGCGCAAGCACTTCGCGGCGGAGCAGCCGTCGCAGAATCAGCGTCCGCGTCAAGAGGCCCGCGCCGGAGAGCTTCACGCCGGTGGAGTCGGCCACTTTCAACCTTCGCATCTGCCGCCGACACGTGCGGAGAAATTTTGGGGTCAGAGCGCACTTAGTCATTAGTGAAACTTGCCGTAAAGCACTTTTAGGGTTTTTTGCAACTGTCGATTGCCCACCTCGACCCGCGCCAAGGCGTTCCGCACGCCGCCGTGACTGCGATATCCCAACGCTTGCGCCACTTCGACGGCCGCATACCCAAAGCGGCGACGGGCGAGGTATGCCGCCACCGCCCGGCCGGCGTCGTCGCTGCGGTGGCCGGGCGTCCAACAGGCCGGATCGCAGCCGAAATGCCTTGCCACCACGGCCGCGATCTTTGCCAGTGGCGGCCGACGACGCAGGTTTTTCAACTGCGGTATGGCCCCGTCGGGCGATCGGCCGTCGATCAGCTTCCGCACCCGTTTGAGAAAGCCCTCCGAACCCACCAGCAGCCCTCCCCTTGCATCGGCAAACGGCGAACGGGTCCGCTCGCGCATCCCGGCGCGGACGAAGCGGGCGTACTCGCGGCGGGCGGCCTCTCCGCGGCCGAACTCGCCCAGCACGGCCGCATAGCTCACCCACTCGAATGCACGCCGCTGCCGACAGTAGCCCGGAAAGCTGCTCCAGGGCCATTGTTCGGGCCGCTCGACCCGCCGAGCACGCACCGGATTCAAATGGATATATCGGCTGACCTCCAGGAAATAGCCCTCTTCCTCGATCAAGTGCCCGCGGAAACGCCCCTGAAACAGGTGCCCCACGCGGCGATGACGGCGGTTGAAGTAGCTGGTGTAGCTGCCGTTGAGATACTGCATGCCCGCGGACAGATTGGCCTCGGGCGTTTCCACGAAGAGGTGCTCGTGATTGTTCATCAGCACGAAAGCGTGCAACCGCCAGCCGTAGGTTTCGACGGTCCGCCGCAGCCA
>JAUWPQ010000172.1 GCA_030611515.1 Planctomycetota bacterium
AAAGCCTGTCATTCCTCCTTGACGCTTCAAGTCCCCCCGCTACCGTTTACCCAACCGCTTCGCTCCTTCAAGATTCGCGCCGCTTCGTCAATCATAAAGCCTTTTTTGCTTGCCTCGGCGCTTGGAGGGTGTATGGTTTTCACGCGGGTAAAAAGTTCAACTGGCTCAAGGGGAGGGTGTTATGGCCAAAACAATGGCCACGATATTCGGGCTGGTGTTGGCCGCGGTTTCGATCGGACTGAACACGGCGTGCTATCCGATCGTTTGGCAAATGGCCGAGCCGGCGTTGGCCTTGAAGACGAGTGACGAATCGCCGCCGGCCGCCTCGCCGGAGCAACCGGCAACCCTGGTTCCGCCCGTTGCGACACCGGAAACAACCGACCGGTTCGCAAAGGACGATCCACAACCGGAAGAGACGGCGCCTACGATCGGATATGACGTATTGCCGACGGATGACTTGCCGGCGATGGAAGGACCGACGGCTGCGTCGCCGGTGATGGAGGAGCCGTTGGCGCCGGTCCATTTCGCGGGCCTCTCGGGCGGCGAAGGAAGCGGAACGGTTGCACGCGAGGCAGTGCGACGACTGCCGCCGGTTGTGTGGTCCGATCCGATTCCGGCCGGCTCATGGTCGAATAGCGGTTCGATCCCGGTATATCCATCGACCGGGATCGAGTAAGGTAGGGGGTAGGGTGGGACAAGCGCAGCGCAGTCCCACCATGCTTTTCACGGTTTTGTTAGAGCCTGTCAATCCACCGGCGGTGTGTGGATGACGCAGGGCAGTTGGTGCATCCGCACGGAATGCGGGGCGGAGAGGGCTTTTGACCAACACCGGCAGACTTCGTCCTGAGCGCGAACGAGATAATCGACCTCGGGCATTTCCGCCGCGGCCGAAGACAAGATTTCAAGCGCTTCCTCGAATCGGCCCTCGCGGCAAAGATGCTCGACCCATTGGCGGTGGACGTGGACGTAGTTTTGCAAAAAGGCCGCGAACTCCGAGTCCATCGCCATGCCTTGGCGCAGGAGCCGCACCGCCTCGGCATATTCGCCTCGGTTGCCCAATTCGATCGACCAGTTGTTGATCGTCGCCAGCAGATTGCCGCGGGCGGTGACGCTGGCCGGATCTAGCCGGAGGGCCTTTGTGTTGGCGGCGGCCGCTTCGGCGAAACGCTTCTCCGCCAGCAGATCGACGCCCCGGTTGTAATAGATCATCGCCGCCAGTTGGATCGGCGATACTTGTCTCGCCTTCGAGGGGTCGGCCGCCGCCGCCGCCCCGATCGTCTTGCCCACGATGGCCGTTCGACGCCGCGGATCGTCCGCCAATTGGAACCAGCGCGGGCAGGTGGTCTCGACGTCGAGCGGTCCGTCGGCCAGCAGCAGGCGGCTCATCGCGTGGCCGGGCATTTGCAGCCCTCGGCAATTCAACCCCAGCCGGCCGGCAAGATAGTTGAACAGCACGGTGGCCGTGACGCAGTTGTAATGCCCCTCGTCCAACACCCGACGAAGGTCTGTATTCTTCAGGTCGTAACCGCCGCGCAGTACGCGACTGTGCATGAAGTCGAAGATCGCCTCGACCCGCTCGCGCGGCGCGTCGGCGAGTTTGTCCGAATTGCGAAGCTGCTCGACCAGCGCGGCTGCCTTTTGCCCATAGCGGCGCAAGGAATCGACGTCCTCGATCCCGCTGACCACCAGCGCGGCATCCAGGGGCGAGAACTCGTCCAGCCGGCCGTCGGCCGCGTCGGCAAACAGCCGTTCCTCCAACGGATTTAGCCGTGGAGATGCAAGAACGGATACTTCCGCCGCCGACGCGATTTGCGCGGCGAAAAGCAAAACCAGGATGGGAAGGATATGTCTCATCTATAGAAGGCGATTATCGTGCCGTTTTGCCAACTATCAGCCCGTGTCGCCAACCCTCTCTGCCGCACAACTATACGATGAAGAAAAAGGGGCGGGCGTGGAAAAAGATGTAGGAGGCGACTCCAAACGCCACGCTAGCAACCCGTTGAAAAAGAGTGCCACTGGCTCTGCCAGTGCCTTGGAATGCCATGAATGCCGGCACTGGCAGAGCCAGTGGCACCCATAATTTTCCAAAAATCACTTTTTCAACGGGCCGCCAGCTTCAATACCCTACATTCGCGACAATTATTTTTATCGGGCCGCTACGCCTTGTCTCGCGGCGTGTAACTGGTGTGCAGCAGTTCGTGGCTGCGATGGCCCAGTGGGCCGTCGGTGAGAAAATCGGCGTACAACTGCATCACGGCCGGGTTTTCGTGCGATTTGCGGAACTTCTTTCCCTCGTCCTCGCGATAGATGGCCTCGATCCGCGCCTGGCGGACCTTGTTGTTCGTGTAGCGCGGTTGACCGCCGCCGCCGATGCACCCGCCGGGACATGCCATCACCTCGACGAAATGGTACTGTTTCTCACCCGACTTGATCGAGGAGATAACCTGCTCGGCGTTGCCCAAGCCGTGGGCCACGGCCACTTCGAGCGTCACACCCTCGAGGAACTTCCACTCCGGCTTGACGCCTTCGATTTTCAGCGATGCCTCTTTCACGCCGCTCAGTCCGGCGATGGGGGCGACGTGCAATCCCTTCAGCGGCAACTCGCGGCCGGTGACCACTTCGTAGGCGGTGCGAATGGCCGCCTCCATCACTCCGCCGGTGTTGGCGAAGATATCCGCCGCGCCGGACGATAGGCCGAGCGGGGCGTCCATTTCCTCGTCCGGCAACGCGTCGAAATCGATGCCGGCGGCGTGGATCATCTTACCCAGTTCGCGCGTCGTGAGAACAACGTCCACGTCGCGCGTGCCGCTGGCGTCCATCTCCGGCCGCTGGCATTCAGACTTCTTCGCCGTGCAGGGCATAATCGAGACCACCACGATCTGCTCCGGCCGTTTGCCGAGTTTCGAGGCGTAGTAGGTCTTTGCAACCGCGCCGAACATCTGCTGCGGCGACTTGCACGTCGAAAGGTTTGGAATCAGATCGGGATGGAAATACTCCAGGAACTTGATCCAGCCGGGGGAGCAACTCGTGAACATCGGCAGCGGCGAGAATCGGGGTTCGGGGTTCGGGGTTCGGGATTCGGGGGACGGGGATGTAGTTTTCCCGAGTCCCGAGTCCCCAGCCCCGAGTCCCGCTTTCAACCGCATAAGCAACTCGTTGCTCTCCTCGATAATCGTCAGATCGGCGGTGAAGTTGGTGTCAAAGACGGCGTGGAAGCCCAGCCGTCGCAGTGCCGCCACCATCTTTCCGGTAACGAGCGTTCCGGGCGGATAGCCGAAGCACTCGCCCAGCGCGGCGCGGATCGCCGGCGCGGTCTGCACCACCACATGGTTGTCCGGTTTGTCGAGCGCTTTCCACACGTCCTCGATCTGGTCTTTTTCGATGATGGCGCCGACGGGGCAGACGGCCGCGCACTGGCCGCACTGCACACAGGCCACGGTATTCAGGTCGTGGCAGAACGCGGGACCGATGACCGTTTCAAAGCCGCGGTTTTGTGGAAACAGCGCGCCGACGTGCTGCGTCTCCAGACAGACGCTCACGCAACGCCGGCACTTGATGCACTTGCCCAAATCGCGCACCAGGGCGGGCGTGGAAGTGTCGATCCGCCGGCGGGTCTTCTCGCCGACGTAGGATATCTCGCGGATACCCAACTCCGCCGCCAAGGCCTGCAATTCGCAGTCCTCGTTCCGTTCGCAGGTCTGGCATTCGCCGTTGTGTTCCGAAAGAAGCAGTTCCACAACAGTTCGCCGCGCCTCGCGCACCCGCCGGGTGTTGGTCAATACTTCCATGCCCTCGGTGGCGGGCATGGAACAGGAGGCAATCAGGTTGCGGGCGCCTTTCACTTCCACCACGCACACCCGGCACGCGCCGACCGCCTTCAATCCTTCCACGTAGCACAGTGTGGGGATCCGCATCCCGCAGAGCTTGGCGGCATCCAGGATGGTGGTTCCTTCGGACACTTCGACGGGGTTGTTGTTGATCGTCAGTGAGATCATCGGTGTTTTCTGATGTTTGTCAGCCTGGGAGAACTAAACGCATTGTGTAACGTGAAAACGCACTTTTTAACGTGAAGCCGTCGCTTCAACGTGATTTGCCGTACAGCGTTTGCCATAATCGCAGCGGAGGCAGCGTTTGGCCTGACGCACCGCCACCGACTCGCGCCACGGCAGTTCCACTTCGTCGAAATTGCCGCGGCGACGCTCGACGGGGAGCAGGTCCAGCTTCTCGCGCAGGGTGTCGGAAGGCTCGGCGTCGGGGTCGAAGGCAGTGTCCACTTCGTGGTCCTTCCGCCAAAATGCGTGGTTGGCGCCGGTAAGGTATTGATCAATGCCGACTGCCGCGCGTTCACCCGCCGCCACCGCCTCGACGACCGACGACGGGCCGGTCACGGCGTCGCCCCCGGCGAAAACCCATTTTTCCGAAGTCTGGCAAGTGACCGGGTTAATTTGGATGAACGACTGGTTGCGGGACTCGATATGCACGTGCGGGGTGATCTTTTGCAGGTCGAGCGTTTGTCCGATGGCCACCAGGACGTGATCGGCGGGGATGACGAAGGCGTCGCCCCCTTTTTCCGGCCGGCGGCGTCCCGAGCGGTCGAACTCGCCAAGCCGCATGGGCATGCACTTGATGCCCGTCACACGCTTGTCTTCGTACAAGACCTCGGTCGGCGCGGTCAGCAGTTTCAGCACCGCTCCCTCGTGCTCCGCCTCTTCGATTTCTTCCTCGTAGGCGGGCATGACCTCGCGGCTGCGGCGGTAGACGACCGTGATTTTCTCGGCCCCGAGCCGCAGGGCGGTGCGGGCGGCGTCGATGGCCGAATTTCCTCCGCCGATCACCACCACATTCTTGCCGACCGGGACCGAGCCGCGGAGGTTGTAGGTCCGCAGGAAGCTGAGCGCGTCGGTGATGCCCTCGGCGTCCGAGCCGGGCAATCCCAACTCGACGCCCAGCGGCGCGCCGACGCCCAGGAACACGGCGTCGTAGCCTTCCGCCCGCAACGCCTTGAGCGTCACGTCTTCGCCCAGCACCATGTTGGTGAAAATCTCGACGCCCATTCTCTCGATCATGCGCACCTCTCGGGCGACGATCTCGCGCGGCAGCCGATAGGCCGGTATGGACTGAACCAGCATCCCGCCGGGACGCGGCTCGGCCTCGAATATCTTCGGCCGGTATCCCTGCCGGGCAAGAAAGTAGGCACAGGACAGGCCCGCCGGGCCGGCCCCGATGATGGCGATCTTCTGCTTCGCGTTGAATTCGTTCTCGCGGACCTCGGGCAACTGGATCGTCACCTCCTGATCGACCATGAACCGCTTGATGCCCCGGATCGACACCGGCGCGTCGATGGTCGATCGCCGGCACTTGTCCTCGCAGGTGTGGAAGCAGACGCGGGAACAAACGGCCGCGAAGGGGTTCCGGTCGCGGTGCAGGCGCAGCGCCTCGGCGTAGCGTTTCTCGCCAACCAGCGAAACGTAGCCGGGGATGTCCACGTTGGCCGGGCAGGCGCTCGAACAAGGCGCGCTGACCAGCGCCGCGCAAACACCCGCCCTACAGTGCTTGTCCCGAATGTGTTCGATATACTCGTGGCCGAAGTGGCGGATGGTCGAAAGGACGGGGTTCGGCGCCGTCTGTCCCAATCCACAGAGCGACGTGTCCTTGATCATCTCGCCCAGCTCGATGAGCCGTTCGACGTCGTCCTCCTCGCCGTGGCCGTCGCAGATGCGACTGAGAATTTCCAGCATCCGCTTCGTACCCACCCGGCAGGGAGCGCACTTGCCGCACGACTCCTCCTGGACGAATTCGATGAAGTAGCGGGCCACGTCGACCATGCAACTGTCCTCGTCCATGACAATCAGGCCGCCGGAACCCATAATCGCCCCCAGTTCGGAAAGCGATTCGTAGTCGAGCGGAACGTTCAGGTGCTGTTTCGGGATGCAGCCGCCGGATGGTCCGCCGATCTGTGCCGCCTTGAACTCCTTGCCGTTGGGTATGCCGCCGCCGATGTCGTAGATCAGATCGCCCAGCGGAGTGCCGACGGGCACCTCGATCAGGCCGGAGTTCTTGATCGTTCCGGCCATGGCGAAGACTTTTGTGCCTTTGCTCCGTTCGGTGCCTTGGGCGGCGAACCAGGGGCCGCCGTTAAGGATGATGGCCGGCACGTTGGCGTAGGTCTCGACGTTGTTCAACACCGTCGGCTTGCCCCAAAGCCCTTGCACGGCGGGGAACGGCGGACGCGGACGCGGCTCGCCGCGGTTGCCTTCGATCGAAGTCAGCAGAGCCGTTTCCTCGCCGCAGACGAAAGCCCCGGAACCCATGCGGATTTCGATGTCGAAGTCGAACGACGAGCCGAGGATATTCTTGCCGAGCAGGCCGCGCTCGCGGGCCTGGTTCAAGGCGGTTTTCAACCGTTGGACGGCCAGCGGATATTCGGCGCGGACGTAGATGTAGCCGTGCCGCGCTCCGACCGTGTGGCCGGCGATCACCATGCCCTCGATCACGCTGTTCGGGTCGCCTTCGAGGATACTGCGGTCCATGAACGCACCGGGATCGCCCTCGTCGGCGTTGCAGACGACGAACTTCTTCTCTCCGGCGGCGTCGCGGGTGAACTTCCACTTCCGCCAGGTCGGAAACCCCGCCCCGCCGCGGCCCCGAAGCCCCGAGGTCCGCATCGTCTTGATCACTTCGTCGGCGTCGTTCCGCGTAATCGTTTGGGCAAGGGCCTGGTATCCGTCGCGGGCGATGTAGGAGTCGATCCGTTGCGGGTCGATCTCGCCGCAGTTGCGCAAAAGAATTTTGTTCTGCCGCTTGAAAAAGTCCATCTCCGCGGCGTTGGGTACGCTGCGGCCGTCGGGTCGCTTGTGCGTGAGCCGCTCGACGATCCGCCCTCGCCCAACGTGTTCGACAACGATGTCCTTGGCGTCTTGCGGCTTGACATTCTCATAAAAAACGTCGCCGATCATCAGCACCGGACCGCCGGAACATGGTCCCATGCATCCGGTCCCCACGATCGAGACTTTGTCCAGCATTTGCCGGTCGGCGAGTTCCCGCTCGAGGGCCTTTTTGACCTTTTCCGCGCCCGAGGCGATGCAACTGGCGCCGAGACAAAGGCGGATACGCAGATGTCCGTCGGCCAACGACGCGGCTTCTTGTTCGCAAAGAATGTCGCGTAGGGCCGTTAGTTCTCCCGGATTCGCAATTACTTGAGTCACTAGTCGCTCTCTCCGTTGCCGTTGTCGTCAGTGGCGGAATTATCGCGGTATCGGTCGAGGATTTTGGGAAGCTGCGCCGGCCTAACCCGCTGATGCACGTCGTCGTCGATCATGATTACCGGGGCCAGTCCGCACGCGCCGAAGCAACGCCCCACGTCGAGCGAGAACATCCGATCGGAACTGGTTTCTCCCACCTCGATCCTCAGCAGGTCTTTTGAAGCGGCGAGGACCTCCTTGCCGCCGCGTACATAGCAAGCCGTGCCCAAACAGACTCGGACCAGATGTTTTCCGCGGGGAACCGTGGTGAAAAACGAATAGAACCCGACCACGCCCGCCACTTCGCTGTATGACTTGCCGAGCGATAAGGCGATCTTTTTCAACGCCGTCTCGGGCAGGTAGCCGAAAATGGCTTGGGTGATTTGCAGCACCGGGATCAACGCACCGGGCACTTGCGTATAATCCGCAAGCACGTCGTCGAGTCGTACCATAAGCTCTTCTTCAGTGGCTTCGTGGCAGTCGGGGCATTTGGATAAATATGTCGAAAAAGGCATAGTTGGCCTGTCAGGATAACCAAGGCTGTATTCAGGTATTACGTCTGTTTATGCTAACACGGCTGTCTGGGGCAATTCAAGGGGTACCGACAAATTTCCAGAAGGACGAAGGGCTGGTTGGGGACTGGTCCATTTTTTCGGCTGGAAAACGTGTTTGGCGAGAAAAGCGCCGGCCGAAAACATGGACCTGTCCCCCTTCCGCGACGCCAGGGGGACAGTCCCATTTTCGCGGCCGATACGTGGATTGGCGATGCAACATCCGCCGCGCCGCGAAAATTGGGACAGTCCCCTGTGAACGGTTACCGTTACGTGATGTACTTGCCACGGGGCGTGTAGTGGGTGTGCAACAATTCGTGGCTGCGATGGCCGCAAGGGCCGTCGGTGAGGAAGTCGGCGTAGACTTGCAGCAGGGCCGGGTTTTCGTGCGACTTGCGGATGGTGTACGAGCGGTCCTCGTCGTAGATTGCCTTGGCGCGGGCGGCGCGGATTTCCGGGCTGGTGGGGATCGGCTGTCCGCCGCCGCCCAAGCAGCCTCCGGGGCAGGCCATGAACTCGATGAAGTGACATTCGCTGAGTTTTCCGCCCGCCTTGATGTCCTCCATGACCAGCTTGGCGTTTGCCGTGCCGTGTGCGACGGCGACTTTCAAGGTAACGCCCTTCAGCCAGTTCCAGTCCTTGAATAGGTGCGAGAGGATGGCCGGCACCGGTCCGACCTCGGTGATCGGCAGTTCGGCGTAGCGGATGCCCTCGAATCCGCGCACGGGCTTTACTTCAGCATGGTCGAACAGACTTTCCACCTTCTTGCCGGTAACCAACTCGAGCACGGTGCGGATGGCCGATTCCATCACTCCGCCGGTAGTGCCGAAGATGACCCCGGAGCCGGTGGCGGTGCCGAAAGGCTCGTCGAAATCGGTCCTGTTCATGTTCGGTAGATCGACGCCCACCTCGTGGATCATCTTGGCCAGTTCGCGGGTGGTCAGGCCGTAGTCGATGTCCTTGAATCCGCTGGCGCACATTTCCGGGCGGTTGCACTCGAACTTCTTGGCCGAGCAGGGCATCAAGGCCACGGTGACGATGTCCTTCGGATCGACGCCCGTCTTTTCGGCGTAATATGTTTTCAGCAGGGCGCCGAACATCTGCTGGGGGCTTTTGCACGAAGAGATGTGATCGAGATACTCCGGGTAGAAGTGCTCGGCAAACTTCACCCAGCCGGGCGAACAACTGGTGAACTGCGGGAGAGGGCCGGGGTTCGGGGTTCGGGATTCGGGGGTCGGGGGGGAAGTTTTCGAGTGTCCCGAAACCCCAGCCCCGAGTCCCGAGTCCCGTTCCCCGAGTGCCGCTTTCAACCGCAACAGCAACTCCGTCCCCTCCTCGATGATCGTCAGATCGGCGGCGAAGTTGGTGTCGAACACCTTGTCGAAGCCGCAATAGCGCAGGGCGGTGTTCATCCGGAAAGTCATCGGTTGGCCGGGGGGCAGACCGAAACACTCGCCGATTCCGGCGCGGGGACTGGGCGCCGTTTGGATGACGACGTGCTTGGTCGGATCGTCGATCGCCTGCCAGACCTCGTCGGTGTTGTCGTTCGCCCTCAACGCGCCGGTGGGACAGCGGTTGATGCACTGG
>JAUWPQ010000388.1 GCA_030611515.1 Planctomycetota bacterium
ACGGTCATCCAATTGGCGTCCAGCCCGCCGTTCCCTACGGCGCGGACCGGCGTGCCGCCGCACTCCGAAACCGCCTCCTCGGCGACCAACACGCACGGCTCGTTGTTGCGCAAACGGAACGATTCGTAGTCGAGCTGGCCGTCGATTTGCACCTCTCCATGAATCCCTTCGGCGCTGCGGACGCTTCGGGCGGCCTTCTGAAACGCCTGCTCGATCGCTTGGATGATTCGGCGGCGGAAGGCGGAATTATGGCTCCGCGCCTCGGCCCGCAACAGCACCTCCTCAGTGACGACGTTGGTGGCCTGTCCGCCGCGGATGACGCCGACGTTGCTTGTACCCGTCCGGTTGCCCTTCTCGATCAGGCCGTGCCAGCCCTCGCTGTGCAATTGGGCAATGGCCAGCGAGGCGATGGCGATTGCGCTGACGCCCAACTCGGGCGATACGCCGGCGTGGCTCGCTCGGCCGACGACGCGAATATCCATGCGATAGCCGCCGGTGGCGGCGACGATGAGCTTCGAGGCCGGGCCGCCGTCGTAGTTGAACGCCAGCCGCGGATTGCCGAGCAACCCCAGCCGGCCGTTTCTCGACCCGCGCAATCCGATCTCCTCCTGCACCGTCCAGAAAAAGGTCAACGGAGGATGCGGGAGATCGCGGCGGAGAATCTCCAACGCGGCCGAGAGGACCACGGCCGTGCCGGCGCGGTTGTCGGCGCCGAGGCCGGTGTTTTTATCCGCCGGCACGATGTATCGGCCGCGACGCACCGGCCGGGTTCCCTCGCAAATCGGCACGGTATCGACGTGGGCCATCAGCAGCCGTCTTTTACCGGGCAGCGTGCCCGGCAGACGCAACACCAAATTGCCGACCTCGCCGTTTTTTTCGCCGCGACGATGTACGTTGTCGAACTGGACGGCGCTTTTCGGCGCGCCGGCTTTGTGCAACTGCCCGACGATGCACTCCATCACTTTGCCTTCTCGACCACTCACACCGGGAATGGCCATCAGCTTCAGTACCAACGACTCGGCGTCTTTCAGAAATGCGGCTTTCATCGGCGATTGGCTCCCATGCGGGTTTTACGAGGGGTGAAAGCCGATAATTTTACCATAATCGCCGCCGACTGTCACACTCTCATTTCTGTGGGAACCATCCTCGCGGGAAATCGGCCTGCGTCTCCTCGTAGACCGCTTCGGTCAGGTGCTCGACGCCGCTCTGGTCTCCCCACGAGTAGAAGATCACCAATCGGCCCTGATACTCTCAGAAGTCGATGTCGGAGTTGTTGATGTTCTTTGCCGTGGCAATCCGCTCGCGCTGCTGGGGCGTGAGGTTGGGATTGCGTATCTTTCGGCGGTAACCGTTCACACCCTGGGGACGTTTTTTGACGAATTGATCTGGACACACGGGGCAATTTCGGCGACATAAGTGGCATGTCGCTTGGAATCACCGAAGAAATCATCGCCCGCCAGTCGCCGGAAGCCCAGCCCATCATCCGCCTGTTGTTGGCGGAGATCGCCGAGTTGAAAACGCGGATTGCGAAACTCGAATCTCGGTTGGGCATGCACCCACAAAACTCCTCGCTGCCGCCCAGTTCGCAACATCCCCACGCCCGACCGCAACCAAAGAAACACAAATCCAAGAAAAAACGCGGCGGGCAACTCGGACACGCGAAACACCACCGCCCCCTGATTCCGGCCGAGGACTGCGACGATGTAAAACCGCTCAAACCCGCCGAATGTCGTCGCTGCGGCGCGAAACTCTCCGGCAACGACCCGGAACCGCTGCGACATCAGGTGTGGGAATTGCCCGAGATCAAGC
>JAUWPQ010000097.1 GCA_030611515.1 Planctomycetota bacterium
CGAACTCGGTGCCCAGATCGGTGACGAGGGCGGTGGGAGTGCGGACGGAGAATAGTGGGTAGTGGGTAGTGGATAGTGGATAGTGAGGAACATCCTCGCCCCTCGCCCCTCGCCCCTCGCCCCTCTTCTCCACTCGCGCCGGTAGTTTTCCCAGCGCGAGCTAGCCGCCGGCGGTGGATTCGACCTCGTAGGTGCAGGGGCCTTGAAGGATGACCTTCGCGCCGGTGTCGTAGGTGATTTCCAACAGGCCGGAGTCGAGGATGTATTTTCTGCCTAAGGAAACGTGAGCGAAGCCCGGCGGCGGCAGATAGTGGGGATCGTCGGACCACTTTACATCGACCATTCCGGTGATCCGGCCGACGAACACCATCTCCGGCCTGGCGTCCGACGGGGCCGACTTCGACGGTGCCTCGGCGATATGTTGATAATGGGTGATTTTGTACGCCCAAGCCCCCAGCATCGCCACGCCCATGATCACCGCGGAGACCATGCAGGAGAACGCCCAACTGCCGACGAAAGGAGTAGCGGGTGGTGGATAGTTGGTAGTGGATAGTGTGGGGAAGGGGGGATTTGGGAGGGGAGACTCAAGACCCGAAAAACCTGAAATCCCAAATGTCGAACTCCCTTTCCCATCTCCCCTGAGTTCTGATTGCTCGCCTTCGGCTGTCGCGCGCTCGAACTCCAGCAGAGCGCACAATCGCATGTATTGCCGAAAGTAAGTCTGTGCGTCCGCGTCTTGTGAAAGCAGATTCTGTAGGTGGACAAATTGCCGCTGATTCATGTCGCCGTCGGTCAGCGCGATCAGCAGTTCGCTCAATTCGTCGGGTTGTGACGACGACATTCTCACCGGCTCACCTTAAATCTCGTTTGGACACTCGTTGTTGTACGCAATCCAACAGCTTTTGGCGGACGCGATGTAATTTGACCGCCACCGCGTTGGGAGATTGATTCAGATCAGCAGCCATTACTTTTACGGAAACGCCCGCGTCGTAACGCCGGCAAATCAGCTCCCGATCATTTTCCGGCAGTAGTTTTATACAATCCCGCAAGGCAAGAACCTCTTCTTCGGCGTAGACCGCCTCGCGATCCATGTTCGCGGCAAGATCCTTTATCAGGGCGTCGTCGAAACGCAAATGGTCCCGCTGGACCTTGCGACGTTGGGCAAGCACCTGGAAATAGGCGACGCGATAGGCCCAAGCGCGGAAGTTCGTGCCAGGTTGGAATCTGGCGGCATCACGCCACAACACCAGATTGGTCTGTTGAAGGACGTCGCTGGCTTCCTCCGGCCAAGGGAGCAACGTCAGGATGTAGGCATACAGCCCCTTCTGGATACGGACCAATTGGTCGGAGAACCGCGAGTTTGACTCGGTGTGTGACATAGTCCGCCCACCATTGCTCGGCAAAAGAGGATGAGAAAAGGGGAGCGTTCCGCGCGATGCCAGCCACTAACCACAAGTCGATTGCAGACCGTTCCAACAATCGGAACCAGTTCCCGTTCTCTTTCCCTATTATAAATAGCCGCAAAGCGACTGTTATTACATATAATTTCTGCACGGCTGTCGTCGAAGGGCGTTGCCGACCGTGGGGCGATGTCTCTACGTGCGGACAAGAGACAAGGGGCGAGAGAGACGGATAGACGCAAGTTGTTGCGGAGACTGGCGTTTCAACGCGAAAGGCCGAGGCGGCGGGCCTCGGCCTTTGGTCTTAACCCGCGGGTAGCTGGATTTCGCTACTCCGCGATTCAAGTGGCGGGGACAGGATTCGAACCTGTGACCTCGAGGTTATGAGCCTCGCGAGCTACCGGGCTGCTCCACCCCGCGTCAATATGCGAGCAATGTATTACCATCACTGCGGCAAACCAGTATTTTACCGTTTCGTCGGCGGTTGTCGAGCGGGTGTTGCAACTTTTCGTCGAATATCCACAACACATCGATTAGGGGGATAATTCCGTCAAGATTCTTACCTAAACAGGATTTGTCTTGGGGAAGATGGTCTCGATGGGCGATTCTTCCTGCAAGACGACCCTTACAAGGCCGCAAGCGGGCAAACATAGGTTTGCTTGGCGCTTGGCCGAGCAGCAGGTACACTCCATTTAGGGGTAATCTACGGGGATCGTCGGAACAGCGCTCGAGGAGGCCAGCGGATGGCTTCGTCCGGACCACGCAAAGAGCAACAAACGCCGCCCACCAAGGTGCCGCCGCCGGAGAACCCGCCGGCACGAAGCGCGCTTCCGATCCCGCCCCAGCACCCCGTGGGAGCGGCAGCCGTCGCCGCCGCGCAGAACAACGATGCCGCTCAGGAAGAACCGGCCGACGACGACCTGATTACGACGCTGGTGATCGAAAAATCCCCTCCGTGGCTGTTCAGCATGGCCTTTCACATGCTGATGATGATCATCATGGGGATGATCGTCTACGTCAACATCCCATCCAAACCGATTCAACTGGAAGCGGAGGCCGTCTACGCGGAGAAACTCGGCGACCAGTTGATGTTCGACACCCCGTTGGGTGAACCCGACGTTAAGACCACGGCCGAGCACGCGCTGATTACGCCCGATAACTTGCCGTTTGTGGATTCTCCCTTGGCCGCGCCGAGCAACATGGAAATGTTTCCCGAGGGTCTGATGACCAGCAGCGACGTGCAAGCGCCGCAAATCGGGTTGGCACTCAGCGGTCGAGAGGAAGGCAGCGCGAGGAGGACGGGGCTTATCGGCCGCTACGGCGGCAATCGGTTGACCGAAGCGGCGGTCAATAAAGGGCTGGCGTGGTTGGCGCGGAACCAACGTCGAAACGGCTCGTGGAGCCTTGCCGGCCCATACCGTGACGGCGTGCCTTACAAAAGCCTCGACAACGAGGCGGCGGCCACGGCCATGGCGCTTTTGGCGTTTCAGGGGGCGGGCCACACTCATCTGGGTGGCAAGTTCAAGAAGAATGTCACGAAGGGTTGGCGATGGCTGCTGAAACAGCAAGACGCCGCGGGCTGTTTCTTTCAATATGGTCTTAACTCGCATCGGTTTTACACGCACGCCCTGTGTTCGATCGCCGTTTGCGAACTCTACGGAATGACCAAGGACGAGAAGTACAAGGAACCGGCACGGCGGGCCATAGACTACTGCGTAAAAACTCAAAGCCCTCAGGGCGGCTGGCGATACAGTCCGAACGTCGATAGCGACGTCTCCGTAACCGGGTGGGTGGTGATGGCCTTGCAAAGCGCGCGGATGGCCGGCCTGGAAGTACCCAAGGAAACACTCGACAACGTGGAGCGGTATCTAGATACCGTAGCCCAGTATGACGGCACCCGCTATCCATACCAGAGAAACGGCAACGTGCGGCTGGCGATGACGGCCGAGGCCCTGCTGATGCGGCAGTATCTTGGATGGAAGCGCGACGACCCGCGGCTGGTGGACGGCGTCGAGTGGATCACCTCGCCGGAGAACCTCATCAACTTCGAGCGCAACCGCAACGTCTACTACTGGTACTACGCCACTCAGGTAGTCCACCACATGGAAGGCGAGTGGTGGAAGCGATGGAACAAGGTCATGTGCCAAGTCTTGCCCGAGCAGCAGGTTTCCCGCGGCAAGGAAGCGGGAAGCTGGGACCCGAACCGGCCGACGGCCGATCAATGGGCCAGCAACGGCGGCCGCCTCTTTGTCACCTGTCTGTCGATCTGCATGTTGGAGGTGTACTACCGACACCTGCCGATCTACTCGAACGTCTTCGCCCACTGATTGATTTCCCACTGGCCGACGAAACGGCGCGAAAAAGTGGAGCGGACTCTCGATATCGCGGTCTCGGCGGGGTGATTTTGGGTTAAAAAAGCGGTTTTTGCGCCCGCCATAGCCCCTCGCAAAAAGCTGAGTCAAGGCCCAGTTTTTCGAGGTAAAAAGGCGTCACCCTCCAAGTCCTTGCCGTAGTCGGGCGGGAAGGGATTGAACGGCTCGTCGCCCTCCTCCGCCCGACCGCACTCCTTCAGCAAAGAGTCGCCGCCGAATTGATCGATCCAGTAGTTGACGTCCTCCTCCAACAGCGGGACCGGGGGCCGGTCGGGCGTCTCGGCGCCGGCTTGGGCGCGCTGCCGTCGCGCCTGGACAAGTTCGGCGTACCAGGCGTCGCTGGCGACGGCCTTGGCCCTGCGGCGTCGGGCGGCGCGTTGGATGCGGCGGTCGCCGGAGACCACCACCAACCGCCGCGGGGCCGATTCCGTGCGGATCAACTCCTCGATCAGCTCGTCGGCCGATTCATATTTCGCGGCGAAGTGGACGGTGATGCCCCGATGTCGCACGACTCGCGGCAGTCCCCGCGGCGCATCGTGGGCGTCGAACACCACGGTAGTCCGGGGCAATTCGCCCGGGTCGAGCGAGGCGGCCAGAAAGTTCAACATCGCCAGCCGGCTGCGCTCGAGGCCCCCAGGTCCGACGCCACGGCCCATGATGCCGGAAGCGTGAAGCAAGTTATACCCGTCGATCAGTAGAGGCATGGCCGCGCCTTGTTTAGCCCCGGCGCCCACGCCGGGATTCAACCACTCTACGCCGCGTGGGCGCGGCGGCTAAACATTTTTTCATCGCTGGTTACCTCTGAAACTTTACCCGGCCGCCGACTATCACCACTTCCGCCCGGCCGGTCAACTCCCAACCGGCAAAAGGCGTATTGGCGCTCTTCGAGCGGAACTTCGCCGGATCGACCGTCCATCGAGCATTAGGGTCGATTATCGTCACGTCGGCCTCCGCGCCGATTTGGAGCGTGCCTTTGTCGAGGCCCAAGATTCGGGCCGGAGCGAGCGACATTTTGCCAATCGCCGCGGGCCAGTCGAGATGGCCCGGCTCGATCAGTTTGGTGACGACCAACCCGAGAGATGTTTCCAGGCCGACGACGCCGAACGGCACCCGGTCTATGTCCTGCATTTTCTTCTCTTTGGAGTGCGGGGCGTGGTCGCTGGCGATCGCGTCGATCGTCCCGTCGCTTAAACCGGCGATGACC
This sequence comes from Planctomycetota bacterium, assembly GCA_030611515.1. GTDB lineage: Bacteria > Planctomycetota > Planctomycetia > Pirellulales > Thermoguttaceae > JAHIKV01. Next base: position 4,977 of record JAUWPQ010000097.1, read on the forward strand.
GCCTCGACGTGTTCCCGACCGCGCAGCGGCGGGTTCATCTTGAAGTTGGCGTCGAACGTGCGGAGCGACTCGTCGCAGAGCGAGAAGTGGTGCGGTGCGGCCTCGGCGGTCACGCGCACTCCGCGCGCCTTGGCCCGGCGCAGGGCCTCGACGCTGTTGACGGTCGAGACGTGCATGACGTGCAGCCGCCCGCCGGTGGCCTCGGCCAGCGCGATGTCGCGGCTAACCATCACGTCCTCGGCCGCCGCGGGTATGCCCGACAGACCGAGGAGCATCGAGGTAAGCCCCTCATGCATCACGCCGTGCTGCGAAAGCTCGCGGATTTCGGCGTGGCTGAGGACCGGCTTGTCGAACATCGAGCAATACTCCAAGGCGCGTCGCATCAGCTCGGCGTCGTGGACCGGCGAGCCATCGTCGCTGAAGGCGACCGCTCCGGCCTCGACCAACTGGCCGATCTCGGCCAGTTCCTTTCCCTCGCGGTTTTTGCTCACGCAGGCGGTCACCAGCACGTTGCAATTGTCGGCCCGCTCGGCCCGGTCGTGGATGAACTCGACCACTCCCTGCGTGTCGATCGGCGGATCGGTGTTGGGTATGCAGGCGATCGAGGCGAACCCTCCGGCCAGCGCGGCGGCCGTACCGGTTTCGATCGTTTCGTCCTCCTCGAAACCCGGCTCGCGCAGGTGGACGTGCATGTCGATCAGGCCCGGGGCAACGATCTTTCCCGAGGCGTCGATCACCGTTTCTCCCCCGCCGGGCACCGCGTCGTAGGCGGCGATCCGACCGTCGGCGATCAACAGGTTCGTCACGCGATCCATCTCCTGCGACGGATCGATCACACGGCCGTTTTTGATAATTATCGAGCGCATGGAGATTATCGGGGTTCGGGGATTCGGGGATTCGGGGATCGGGGATTCGGGGATCGGGTTTCGGGAAATGAATCTCCGTTCACTCATCCGTTTAGCCCCGGCGTCCACGCCGGGAAAATCACCTGCGAACGGCGTCACACGCATTCTAGCACCCTACGGGCCGAAAAAACTACCCTCGACGGTAACTTAATCCCCGCCGCTCGCCTAAATATCTGCCCCCGTGACTTGTTGAACGGTGGCGATTCGTGCTGTTCTGGCCGGTCACGCCTCCAAATGAAGCGTCAAATACGACGGAGGACGCTTGAAATGCCGTACATGAAGCTTCAAACGTGGCAGATGAAGCGTGATATGCGACAGATGAAGCGTGATCTGTCGCATATGAACTTATCTTTTCGGCCGTCGCGGCATGACTAACGGCACGTAACACCTTGCCATACAAGGAGTTACGGCTAACGACATGATTTTCAAGCAAAAAAACGGAGATTGTGACGCTGTCGCAGGCAGACGACGACCAGTTGGGGGGGGTAGCGGCAGGGTGGCACTCAACCTCGGCCTTCTTTCGTCAGTGCATCCGCCCGGCTAACCCGAAGTCGTGCTCGACTCTCTTGTTGGATGCTTCTTGGTGCTGCTTGCGATTAGTTTCCGTAATGCCGACTTATGCTCGCCACAATGGGCTAACATTTTTGATGCCTCCGTCAGTACGGCCTGCTGAATGCAGCCCTGTATTGTCTATAAATGTGTGCATGCCGTCATATCCTTGAACTCAATGCTCGCATCGAACGTGTGAATCACTCGTTTAAAAAATGGTGCAGCTATTTTGAATCAAGTGCATTCAATTGTTCTGCAGCCTCTGGCTGCTTTTTATTCCCAGTGCAGTGACAAAGAACTGCCAGCACGACTAACGCAACAAGAATCGGTCCTGAATAGAATGTCATGAAACACCGGGAGATTGCGTGAATCCCGGATGAGGTCGTGGCGTTTGGTCCCAGTCCGTCACGCATCAACCATGCAAACGGGAGCAGAGCAATGACCGTAACCGCGAGAAATGCATCCATGAAAACCGATATGTTTTTTCTCATCATTTCATTTCTGTTGCAGAACGACCAGCATCAGGCTCAAAATGGGCCGCACCCGCGCCACACGCATTTTAGCACCCTACGGGCCGAAAAAACAACCGTTCATTTACTTCATCTTCGATGACAGATTGATCGTCCGAGGGCGTTTCTTCATCGGTTCGCCCCACGTTGTTCACGACTATTTATCTCGCGTCTTCGTCAAGGCGGCGGCCAGCAATCCGCTCGGGACCGCGATAACACTGATCCCCAACAGCAGGACGATAATCGTGAATATCCGGCCCCCGACGGTAATCGGTATAGCGTCGCCGTAGCCCACGGTGGTCAACGTAACCATTGCCCACCACATGCAATGAAAGATCGAGCCGAAGGCCTCGGGCTGCGCTTCTCTCTCAAAAAAGTATATCCCCACCGACGAAAGGAACAGCATCAAACCGGTGGCCATGAGATATAAGAGCAATTCCTCCTTGATGTCGAGGAAAGCATCCTTGAACCGTTGCATCGCTTTCATGTACCGCAGTAACTTGAATATCCGGAAAAGTCGAAAAAATCTCAGAATGCGGACCGCGCGAAGATCGATTCTCGGCGAGATATAGGCCGGGATATAGAATGGCAGGATTGCCGTTAGGTCGACCAATCCGTAAAAGCTGAAAATATACTTCAGGCGGCTATCGGCAACGAGTATCCGACATCCATATTCAATGGTGAATATGGCTATCGTAATCATTTCCACAAGGAATAGCCAATATTTTGCCGTCAGACTCAGATTGGGCAACGTTTCGATCGTGAAGCTAATCAAAGACAACACAATCAGGGCTTGAATCGTAAGATCGAAAGCCCTGCCCGCCCGTGTGTCAGTGTCTTCGATGATCTGTTTAAGTGTCATGGTCGCGAAAGCATAAGTGCCCGACAACCCCTGTTGCCGGAATCGTCAGGCGCCCGGCGCCCCTCTCTCTTCTCTCTTCACTCTTCACTCTTCACTCCTCGACTCCGCCGTCGCCCGGCACCGGGAACTGCTTGCACATCTCGGCCACCTGTCCGCGGATGCGTTCGGCCAGTGTTTCGTCGTCCGGCGCGCGGAGGACTTCGATAAACCAGCCGCCGATCGTCCGCATCTGGTCGCAGCCCATGCCGCGGGTGGTAAGCGCCGGCGTGCCCAAGCGGATGCCAGACGGGTCCATCGGCTTCCGCTGGTCGAAGGGGATCATGTTCTTGTTGATCGTGATTCCGCAGCGTTCCAGGGCTTGTTCGGCCTGTGCGCCGGTCGTACCCAGCGGGGTGACGTCGGCCAGGATCAGGTGGTTGTCCGTTCCGCCGCTGACGAGTTGCACGCCGCCGGACATAAGGGTCTCGGCCAAGACCTTGGCGTTGTCCACGACCTGTTGGATGTATTGCTTGTAATCGGGCTTTAGAATCTCGCCGAAGCAGACGGCCTTGCCGGCGATTACGTGCATCAGCGGCCCGCCCTGGACGCAAGGAAACACACCCCGATTGATCGCCTTGGCGTACTCCTCCTTGCAGAGGACCAATCCGCCGCGCGGGCCGCGGAGCGTTTTGTGAGTGGTCGATGTAACGTAATCGGCCACCGGCACCGGATCGTCGTGCAGCTTGACGGCCACCAGACCCGCGTAGTGGGCCATGTCCACCAGCAGCTTCGCTCCACATTCCCGCGCGATCTCGGCGAACCGGCCGTGGGGAATCTCGCGCGGATACGCGCTGGCCCCGGCCACGATCATCTTCGGCTTATGCTCGCGGGCCAACGCGGCGATCTGATCGAAGTCGATTCGATGGGTGTCGGGCCGGACGCCGTAGCTGTGGAAGCGGTACGTTTTGCCCGAGAAGTTCAGCTTCATGCCGTGAGTAAGGTGTCCGCCGTGTGCCAGATCGAGTCCCAGCACGACGTCGCCCGGCTCGAGGATCGAGAGATAGACGGCCATGTTGGCCTGGGCGCCGGAGTGGGGCTGCACGTTGGCATGGTCGGCGCCGAAGATTTGCTTGGCCCGGTCCCGAGCAAGATTCTCGGCCACGTCGACGAACTCGCATCCGCCGTAATAGCGTCGACCGGGATAGCCCTCCGCGTATTTGTTCGTCAACACGCTGCCGACGGCCTGCATGACGGCCGGGCTGGTGAAGTTTTCCGAGGCGATCATCTCCAGGCCGTCCCGCTGCCGCTTGATTTCGCCGGCAATCGCGGTCCACACTTCCGGGTCTTGTCGTTCAATACAATTCATTGGGCTACCCTGTCGAGAGAAAAACACTACTCGCCAAACACAACTTTCCGGCCATTCTCGACGATCCGGGCCGGTTCGTCAATCGGAGGGGGCGACCATCCGTTTAGCGGCCGCCGGCACGGCGGTCCCCGTTCCACTGCAAGCCGCCGTACCGGCGGCTGCTAAACGTGCGACATCAGCGGGGGATTATGCCCGATTCCGCAACTTGGCCCGGGCGTATGGAAGCAGCCCGCCGGCGTCGCGGATGGCGAGAATCGCCTCGGGCAAACTCGGAAACGCAAACGATTGCCCGCCGACGCTGACCGTTCCGGCCGTCGCGTCCAAACGCACCTCGTCTCCCTCCCGATATGCCTCGACCGCCTTGGGACACTCGATCAGCAGCAGTCCTTGATTCACGGCGGCGCGATAGAATATCCGCGCGTAGCTTTTTGCCACGACGGCCTCGATGCCGACCGCTTTCAGCCCCAGGGCCGGCTGCTCGCGCGAGCTGCCGCAGCCGAAGTTCTTGCCGGCCAGCAAAAAGTCGCCGGGCCGGACGCCCGCGGCAAAACTAGAGTCGAGGTCTTCCAGCAGGTGCGGCAAAATCTGCTCCGCCGTCGAGCAGGAGTAGGTGTACTTGCCCGGAAAGAGCATGTCGGTGTTAATGTCATCGCCGTATTTCCAGACTTTGCTCATTGAAGATTATCCTCGCTTGCCGCGGCCCTCACCCCCGGCCCCTCTCCCAAATGGAGAGGGGAGATTTTTGCGGGGATCGCTGATTCGGCCGTGAATCGCCGAGGCGGCGACGGTTGCGGGACTTGCCAGAAAGATTTCCGCCTTCGCGCAGCCCATCCGGCCTCGGAAGTTTCGATTGGACGTGGAAAGACATCTCTCGCCGGCGGCCAACACACCCTGATGGGCGCCGAGGCACGGCCCGCAGCCGGTCGGAAGCAGTGTGCCGCCGGCGGCCAGCAGCGCGTCGATCGCGCCGGAAGCGATTGCCCGGCGCAAAACTTCCCGCGATGCCGGCAACAGCAGCAACCGCGTACCCGAGGCGATTTGCCTACCCCGGAGGATCGAAGCGGCAAGCTCGAAATCGCTCGCCCGGCCGTTGGTGCAAGTGCCCAGGACGCACTGGTCGACGGGCGTCCCCTCGACTTCTTCGACGGAAACGACGTTGTCCACCGTATGCGGTTTGGCCACCACCGGGCCGAGTGTCGAGAGGTCAAAATCCAATCGGCGCGAGTATTCGGCGTCCGCGTCGGCCCAGACCGGTTCGTAGCCGTCGCGCCGGACGCCGATCGATTCGAGATATTCCACGGTGCGGGCATCGACCTCGAACGCGGCGGCCTTGGCCCCCATCTCGATGCCCATGTTGGCGACGGTCAACCGTTCGTCGATCGACAGTCCGGCGGCGCCGTGGAACTCGACGCACTGATAGTTGGCCCCGTCGGCGCCGAGCCGGCCGATGATCGAAAGGATCAGGTCCTTGGCCGTAACGCCCGGCGAAAGGCTACCGCTAAGATCGATGCGGATGCTCTCGGGAACCTTCAGCCACGTCTCGCCGGTCAGGATCAGGGCGGCCGCCTCGGTGCGGTCGATTCCGGTGGCAAACGCACCCAGGGCGCCGTACATGCAGGTGTGCGAGTCGCTGCCAAGGATCAGATCGCCGGGCAGGGCAAGCCCCTTCTCGACCATTACCTGATGGCAGATGCCCGTGCCGACGTCGAAGAAATGCTCGACGCCGTACCGCTGGACGTATCGGCGGATGGCCTTGTGGTTTTCGGCGTCCTTTTCCGAGGCGGCGGGCACGACGTGGTCGAGCACCACTACGTGCATGTCCTTCCGCGCCGGGCCGAACTCGACCAGGTCGGCGGCGATTTTGGCCACGATCGCCGCCGTGTTGTCGTGCGACAGCAGGCGGTCGGGCCGAACGGTGACGATCTCACCCGGCCGGAGCGCGTCGCGGCCCGATTTCCGCGCCAGGATTTTTTCGGCGAAAGTTTTTCCCATATTCCACACTCCTCGTTCCCACGCTCCGCGTCCAATAATTCTCGTTCCCATGCTCTGCATGGGAACGCACTGCCCGGACGCTCCGCGTCCGCCCGGCGCAGTTTTTTATCCTCGTTCCAGTGCTCTGTGTGGGAACGAAACACATTGACGCTCCACGTCCCCGTGACGCGGGATGTGACCATGCAACTTTTCGCAACGCCAACGGACGCAGAGCGTCCGAGCAGTGCGTTCCCACGCGGAGCGTGGGAACGAGGGTTATCGTTACTCGACGATTTTCTTCGTGTCGCCGTATTTCTCCGCCATTCTATCCCTGGGAAGATATTCGTCTTCGAGTTTTTTATACTCTTTCAGGCCGACGAAATCGGTGAACTCCTCGAACCCGGCGACCCACTTCGTCTGGCCGGGCAAAATGCCGGCCGGCGCGGCCTTCAAGGCGGTGAAGAAATCCATCAGCGCCTTGTGAGCGACCATACACGAGGCAACCGGGATCGACACCCGGCCGACCCCCATCTTCGCCAGATCGGGAATGGGAATCAGTTCGGTTTTCATGCCGGAGATGGCGTCCATCAGGTTGACCGACAGCGGGCCGTGTACTTCGGCGACGGCTTTTCCAACGTCCGCGCGGGTGCGGATGCCGTCGATAAAGGCCAGATCGGCGCCGGCGGCGAGATACATGTTGCATCGCTTGATGGCCTCGTCGATGCCTTGGGCGGCGAAGACGTCGGTCCGGGCGTTGATGATGAAGTCCCCATCGAGCCGGTTTCTCACGTCGGAGCAGGCCCGCAGCTTGCCGGCCATTTCCTCGGCCGAGATGACTTCCTTGCCCGACATGTGGCCGCATCGCTTGGGAAACACCTGGTCTTCGAGGTTCATTCCGGCGGTACCCATTTGGATCAGACGTTCGGTGATCCAGGCGGCGTTGACGGCATTGCCGCCGCCGGTGTCTACGTCGGCCATGACGGGAATATCGACGGCCTGCACGATGTTCCAGGTCATGTCCAGCACGTCCTTCATCTGCACCAGGCCGACGTCCGGTTTGGCCAGCAGGCTCGCGGCCAGTCCGTAGCCGGAAACCTGGATGGCCTCGAATCCGCACCGCTCGATGACTCTTGCGCTCAAGGCGTCGTGAGCGCCGGGGACCACGACGGCGCGTCGGGCCATGATTGCTTGCCGCAAGATGGTAGTTTTTTTCATGGTAGTTTTCCAGGGAACGTGTATTGGTTCGTATTTAATTGGTGAAAAACCGAAATTGTTTACAGCGCGGCGATAATGGCGTCGGTCAATTGTTTGGTGGCGGCCGCGCCGCGGCTCAGCACGCCCGGTCCGCCGGCCAATCGGAGCATGTCGTATGCAAGCACCTTGCCCTCGGCCACCACCTTGGCGACGGCCGCGCGGATGCGGTCGGCCGTCGGCGAGTGGCCGACGTGGTCGAGCATCATGCAGGCGGCCAGGATCATGGCGATCGGGTTGACAATCGACGGCTCCAGCGCGGCGTATTTCGGCGCCGAGCCGTGCGTCGGCTCGAAGACGGCGACCTCGCGGCCGATGTTCGCACTGGCCGCGAATCCCAACCCGCCCACCAGTCCGGCGAAACCGTCGGAAATGATGTCGGCGAACATGTTCGTGGCCACCAGCACGCCGTAGTCTTCCGGGTTTTTAGTGAGCCACATCATCTGGGCATCGATGTTCGTCGACCGCAGGGCAACGTCGGGATATTCGGCGGCGATTGACTTGGCCTCGTCCTCGACCATGCCCGAGGTCTCGCGGATCACGTTCGGCTTCTCGCAGACGGTGACCGAGCGGTAGCCGAACTTTTTGGCGTAGTCGAAGGCCGCGCGGATGATCCGCCGACAGGCCGGCCGGCTGAGTATGCGGCAGGAGACGGCCAAGTCGGGTCCGGCGACCTGCGCGAAGTTTTTCATCTTCGGGTGCGTTTCGAGCGCGTCGCGGATGTGTTTGGGCGGGTCGGTCCATTCGACACCCGAGTAAAGCCCCTCGGTATTTTGCCGAAAGATGACCGCGTCGATTTTCGGCTCCTCGAAGCCGTCCGGCGTCCGGCGGATGAAGTTCAGCGGATTGCCGGGAAACGACCGGCAGGGACGGATGCATATATCCAGGTCGAACAGTTGCCGCATCCGCACGATGGGGCTGTAATAGACGTGTCCCTTCCCCTGCAAGGCGGGCAAGAGTTCGGCACGGGCCGCCTGCTTCGGCTTCGAGGTGATTGCCCCGAACAGCCCGAGCTTGTGTCGTTTAAGCAGGTCGATCGTCCGATCCGGCAGCGCGTTTCCCTCGCTGATCCAAAAATCCCAGCCGATGTCGGCCGGCACGTAATCCGCCTGAAATCCAGCGGCCTCCAGCACTCGCAGCGCCTCGGGCAGCACAATTTTGCCGATGCCGTCGCCGGGCATTACGACGATTGTCGGTTTGGTCATGGGTTGTTCTCGTTATCCGTTTAGCGGCCGCCGGTACGGCGGCCCACGTCCCAACTCAAGCCGCCGTGCCGGCGGCTGCTAAACATGCGACATTTGTTTTCATCGCGGCTTTATGATTTTTTAACAACCGTCGCCACGGCGTCGTGGAATATGTCCACCGCCACGTCGATCTGTTTTTTGGAAATCGTCAGCGCGGGACAGAAGCGGACCGCGCTCTCGCCGCAGCCGAGCATCAATACGCCGCGACGGAAACATTCCTGGACAACGCGGTTTCGCGTCTCCGCGTCATAGCAACGACTCTTCGGATCGGTGACGAAATCGGCGGCGGCCATCAGGCCCACGCCGCGGACGTCGCCGATGGCCGGGAATTCTTCTTTAACCGCCTGCAATCGTTCGATCAGGTGCGCGCCGACGACTTTTGCGTTGTCGATCAACCCGCCTTCGAGCAGATCGAGCGTGGCCAGCGAGGCGGCGCAGGCCACCGGGTTGCCGCCGTAGGTCGAGGCGTGCGAGCCGGGCGGCCAGTTCATAATCTCTTCCCGCGTAATGATGGCCCCCAAGGGCATACCGCTGGCGATGCCCTTGGCCGAGACGACCATGTCTGGCTGGACGCCGACGTGCTGGACGGCCCACATCTTACCCGTCCGCCCCATGCCGCTCTGCACCTCATCGCAGACCATCAGGATGCCGTGGCGGTCGCAAAGATCGCGGAGACGCGGTAGGAAGTCGGGCGGAGGAACAATGTATCCCCCCTCGCCCTGGATCGCCTCGACGAAAATCGCCGCCACTTCGTCCGGCTCGACCTCACGGCGGAAAACCGTCTGCTCGATCTCATCCATAGTGAAATCGACGATCGAATCCGACCCTCGCAGCTCGATCGGTCGAAACGGATCGGGATAGGTGACGTGGGTAATCTGCGGCACCACCGGCAGGAACCGCTTGCGGTGTATCGCCTTGCTGCCCGAGAGCGACATCGCGCCGAACGTCCGCCCGTGAAAGGCGCCCCAGAAGGAGATGACGTGTTGCCGGCCGGTCTGATGCCGGGCGAGCTTGAAGGCGGCTTCGATCGCCTCGGCGCCCGAGTTGGTGAAAAAAACCCGATTGCGGCCCGACATCGGCGTCAATTTGGCCAACCGCTCGGCAAGCATGATCTCCTGGTCGTAGTAGAAATCGGTCCCCGACATATGCAGAAAGCGGGCAATCTGATCGCGGATGGCCCTGACCACGTAGGGGTGTGAATGTCCAGCGGCCGTCACGGCGATGCCGGCGGTCATATCGAGGAACCGGTTGCCGTCCGGGTCGGTGACCACCGAGCCGATGGCCTTGTCGATCACCAGCGGGTAGTCGCGGGTGTAAGAAGGACTCATCACCCGTTTGTCGCGGGCGACCAGTTTCCGCGCCTTGGGGCCGGGTATTTTACACACCAATTCCGGTGCCGCCGGCTGCTTGGGGATCAATACGAACTTCGAGTTTGCCACGTCACTGTTCCTTTTCAATCCGAAAAATTATTCGTATCCGTGTAGCGGGCGGGCTTGCCCGCCGTTCAAGACGGAACACACGG
>JAUWPQ010000387.1 GCA_030611515.1 Planctomycetota bacterium
GGGTGGGGGGGGCGGGGTGGGGGCCTGTTTTTTTTTGTTTTGGTGCCTGGGGGGCCCCGGGCCCGAAGGCGCCCCCGCTACACGGTCAACTCGTAAATTAAAGTTTGACAAAGCACTACTAATTAAGATGTCTGCTTCCCAATGCGAAAAATCAGGAAAGCTGCGAGGCCGCCGGTAATCTGCGGCGACCAGGGGGACTCTGTCGATTTTTCTGGCTTTGACGAAAGTTCCGGTCCGGCAAATTCCGATGTCTTTTTCATCCACACTTCACCCGTGGAAGCTCCGTGGATATACCCCCCCTGTTAGGAGGCTGCGATAATGAGCCTGACCAATACCCGGTCTGCTGGAATTCTGCTTTTCGGACTGGCTATTTTGGCCATCGGCCATAGCGTTCGGGCAGAGACCTGGAAGGCCGCCTCGGAGACATCGAAGGTCGCCACGGTTGATTATCGCTCGTCGACATCGCTCAATTGGCAACGACGGGTGTTGAAACGCCCCGTGACGCCGCAAGAACCGGCAGTCAGCCAATCGGCCGGTTCGCGTCCCGCCAGCCGTTCCTACCGATCCGCGCGACGCTCGTCATACGACATTGGACCTTTCGACACGGCACAGATGACGCGAGATCCGGCGTACTCGAACCGGCATCGGGCCAGACTGGTCAGCAACGAGAAACCGGAAGTGATTCCTCCCGGGGCAATGCAGTACGAGCCGATCGCCGAGCACGGCGTCTTCGCGGGCGCAGACTGTGGCGGTGGCGGCGATTGCGGACCGACGTGCGGACCGACGTGCGGCGAATGTTTCGATTTCGGCTACGAGGTTTTCGACGGCCGTTGCAACTGGTGGATCCGAAACCTGACGCTCTTCTTCGGCGGACAGGGATTCAAGGGACCGGTCGATTGGGGTACAAACGGCAACTATGGCATTAACGAGGGCTTGGGCGTTTCCGGTCCGCTCGGCGATCCCTGGGGGTGCGGATACCAGATGGGCGTCCGATTCGTGCAAAGCAATTTTGCGGGACTACAGGCCGCCGTGCCGGGTACCGACCGGTCGCAGTACTTCGTCACCGCGGGCATCTTCCGCCGCGAGCTTTGCCGCGGGTTGCAGTGGGGCGTGGTCTGGGATTACATGCACGACCGATACTACGATACGTTCAACCTGAATCAACTCCGCGCCGATATCGGCTTTGTGATCGACGACGTGCATGAGGTCGGCTTTTTGGGCGCGTTCGGGATTAGCACGGATACGTACAATTTCGGCAACTTCAGAAACATCGAGTTGGATCCGACCGACATGTTCGCGTTCTATTTCCGCCGCAATTTCGAGAACGGCGGAGATGGACGGATTTGGGGAGGCGGCACCGGGCGCGGCGACGGCCTGGTCGGAGCCGACCTCTGGGTGCCGCTGGGGCGAGGGTTCGCCCTGCAGAACATCATCAACTACAAGATACCCAGAGAAGGCCGGGCCGGAGGCGTGGCCAACGCCGACGAGTCCTGGGGACTCACGATCCAGTTGGTCTGGTATCCAGGCAGGTCGGCACTCAGCCAACGACGCAATCCGTACCGTCCGGTGATGAACATGGCCGACAACTCGCTCTTCATGGTCGATCAGATCATCCGCTAGTGTTGTGAACTCCGTGCCAGATTATCCGCGTGTGGAGAGGAATATGCGGGTTAGTGCATGACCTTGCACTTCGGCAGGGTCTCGGCGAGTCGCTTTACCCCGGCTGCGGAAATCCTGGTTTCACGAACATCGAGGAACCGCAGGGAGCCGAGACTCTTGAGGTGATCGACCGCGGCGTCGGTGACAAGCGTCTGCCGCAGCTCGAGACGGGTGAGCTTCTTCAA
>JAUWPQ010000286.1 GCA_030611515.1 Planctomycetota bacterium
CTCGGCGACACGAACTCCTGCCTGGCGGCCATCTCGGCGAAGCGGCAAAAGATACCCGTCTTCCACATGGAGGCGGGCAACCGCTGTTTCGACCAGCGCGTGCCCGAGGAAATCAACCGCAAAATCGTCGATCACATTGCCGACGTCAATCTCCCCTACAGCGACATATCGCGCGAGTATCTGCTCCGCGAGGGCCTGCCGCCCGACCGAGTAATCAAGACCGGCAGCCCGATGTACGAAGTGCTCCATCATTATCTGCCTAAGATCGAGCGGAGCGACGTCCTGCGCCGTCTGGAACTAAAGGAGCGGGAATACTTCGTCCTAAGCGCGCACCGCGAGGAGAACATTGACGCCCCCGAGCAATTCGCCCGGCTGTGCGGCGTGCTGGACGAACTGGCGCGGACGTATGAACTGCCGGTAATCGTCTCGACCCACCCGCGCACCCGCAAGCGGATTGACGCCGAGGGCATAAAGGTGCATCCTCTCGTGCGGTTGCTGAAACCATTGGGACTGTGCGACTACGTCCACCTCCAAATGCACGCCAAAGCGACCCTCAGCGACAGCGGCACGATCGCCGAGGAGTCGTCGATCCTCAATTTTCCGGCGCTCAACATCCGCAACGCCCACGAGCGACCCGAGGGCATGGAAGAGGCCGCCGTGATGATGACCGGCCTCGAATGGAACCGAATACGAGAGGCGCTGACGATCCTCGAAGGCCAGGGCCGCGGTGAGTGCCGCACTTTGCTTCCCGTCGCGGATTACAGCGTGCCGAACGTCTCGGAAAAGATCGTGCGGATCATCCTCAGCTACACCGATTACGTCAACCGGACCGTCTGGCGAAAGACATGAGAATCCTGCTGCTCAGCCAATGGTATCCGCCGGAGCCGCAAAAGTGGCGATCGGATCTGTCGGAGATGCTCCAGGCGTTGGAACATGACGTGACCGTATTGACGGGCTTTCCAAATTATCCCTCCGGAAACCTGTATCCGGGCTACCGGGTCCGGGCCTGGCAACGGGAGACGATCGGCGGGGTGCGGATCATTCGGGTGCCCCTGTATCCCGATCATAGTACGTCGTCGCTGAAACGCAGCGTGAACTATTTGTCCTTCACGACCGCCGCGTCGGTGCTCGGCCCGTGCCTGATCCCGCGGCCCGACATCGTCTACGTGTTCTCTCCCCCTTTGACGCTGGCTTGTCCGGGTTGGCTGTTGAGCCGGCTGTTTCGTGTTCCGCTGACGTGCGAGATTCAGGACATGTGGCCGGAAACCTTGGAGGCCACGGGGATGCTGCACAACCGGCGGATTCTCCGCGGCATGGACAGACTCGGCAACTGGTTCTACCGCCGCTGTCGCGCGATTCGGGTTATCTCGCCGGGTTTTCGCCGCAATCTGATCGGCAAGGGCGTTGCCGCCGAAAAGATTCATTGTATTCCGAATTGGGTCGACACCGAGTTCTATCATCCGCGCGAATACGACCGCGATCTGGCCGAGGAACTACAACTTGCGGGGCGGTTTAACGTCATGTATGCCGGCACGATCGGGCGGGCGCAAGGGATCGAGGTGGTGTTGGACGCGGCCGAGTTGCTGCGCGATTTGCCGGACGTCCAGTTTGTTTTGATCGGCGACGGTACCGATCTAACGGCGCTCCAAGAGGCCGCGCGGGAGCGAGGATTGACGAACGTCAAGTTCCTCGGACGGCATCCCGAGTCTTCGATGTCGCGGCTTTTGTCACTCGCCGACGTGTTGCTGGTCCACCTGCGCGACGAACCGCTGTTTCGCATCACCATTCCGCACAAGATTTATACCTACATGGCGGTCGGGAAGCCGATCTTGGCGGCGGTGGAAGGCGACGCGGCCGCCACGATCGAGGCGGCCCGCGCCGGCTGGACCTGCCAGCCGGGCCATGCGGAGGCGATGGCCGCCGCCGTGCGCGGGTTGCGAGCGCTCTCGCCGGACGAACGGAATGCGATGGGGCAAAACGGGCGCCGCACCGCCTGCAAGACGTTCCACCGTGAAACCCTGGTTCGGCAGATCGCCAAAATGCTTGAAAGTGTGGTCGCCTGAACAAAAAGGAGTAACCCCCCCATGCAACTCGAAGAGCGAAAACTGAAAGAAATCGAACACAGCGATCGTCGTCGGCGCATCGTAACGGGTTATGAATACGAGACCGATTGCGGGGTGAACGGCACGGCCTCGGAGTTCATCACCGACGAGCAAGGCTTTGCCGAGCACTTCTCCAACACAAAGTTCTACAGTATTACACGCTCCAGCGTCGCCTACCGCGATCGGCTGCTGTACGACGGCATTCAAGGCTGCACGACTCTGGATTACTGCTGCGGGAACGGCGAGATCGGTATGGAAATGGCGGCCCGCGGGGCAGCCGCGGTCCACGGCATCGACATCTCGCAGGTGGCCGTCGATAATGCCCGGCGCCTGGCCGCTCGACAGGGCGTCGCCAGACAGTGCCGGTTCGAGGTGATGGACGCCGAAAAGACCGATTTTGACGATGACACGTTCGACGTTGTCCACGAATACGGAGCGCTGCACCACCTCGAACTCAATTCCGCGTTCCGCGAGCTGGCGCGCATTGTCAAGCCACGAGGTCGCGTGATCTGCACCGAGGCTCTGCGCCATAATCCGCTGATCCATCGCTACCGCAATCGGACCCCGCACCTGCGGACGGCGTGGGAGGTCGAGCACATTCTGGGTGCTCCGGAGATATACAGCGGGCGGCAGTGGTTCGGCGAGATCCAGGTGCGGTTTTTCCATCTGGCCGCGCTGGGCGCCGTACCGTTCCGCAAAACCGGTTTGTTCGGCGGGCTGCTCTGGTTCCTTGACGGCGTGGACAACCTCCTCCTGCGGATTCCCGGCCTGGGCAAATATGCCTGGATAGCCGTGATCCTCTACAGCAAGCCCAAAAAGGATTGACGCGTATGACGCACCCGGTAATCCTGCGACCGTTGCCCGCGGCAGAGACCCCGGCACGGCACCGCCCGCGCTGGGCACTTGTAGCCAAGCGGACTATCGACGTGGCGGGGGCGGTGATCGGGCTGGCCTCGCTTGCGCCGCTTCTAGCGGCAATCGCCGTGGCCATTCGCATCAATTCGCCTGGACCGATCTTCTATCGCGGCGTGAGGACTGGCCGCGGGGGGAAGCCGTTCCGGATTTTCAAGTTCCGGTCGATGGTGGTCAACGCGGAAAAAATCGGCAGCGTAACTACGGGAAAAGATGATCCCCGCATCACCCGCGTCGGGCATTTGCTGCGGCGGCACAAACTCGACGAGTTGCCGCAGTTGATCAATGTCCTGCTGGGCAATATGAGTTTCGTGGGACCTCGCCCCGAGGTGACCGCATACACCAATCGGTATACCAAAGAGGAACTCGCTATCCTTTCGGTGCGTCCCGGCATCACCGATCTGGCCAGCCTGGAATTCCACGATCTCCAGGAGGTCGTCGGATCGGCCAGCCCGGAGCAAGTGTACAGGTCGGATGTGCTGCCGCGGAAGATCGCCCTGCGTTTGCAATACGTTCGCCAACGGTCTTTTCTTGGCGATTTACGGATACTGGCGCGTACGCTACGGCTGGTGTTGGCTAAACCATTGGGGAAACATTGATGGAGACGGTCGAGCTTGGCGGCACGGGCCAGTTTGTAAGCCGCGTGGCGATGGGCGGCAGTCCCATCAGCGGGCACGGCTGGGGAGACGTCGACGAAGCGGAATCCGTCGACGCTGTTCGACGGGCGTTCGATCTTGGCGTCAACTTCTTTGACACGGCGGACGTATATGGATTGGGACACTCCGAGCGAGTCCTCTCCCGCGCGTTGGGGCGAAAATGCCACGAGGTTGTGATCGCGACAAAGTTCGGGGTCAGGTGGAGCGACAACGCCAAGCCGTGGAAGGACATCAGCCCGGACTACCTGCGGAAGGCCCTCGACGCCAGCCTGCGGCGGCTTCAAATCGACTGCATACCTCTGTATTACGTGCATTGGCCGGACGGCAAAACGCCGATCGTCGATACGATGGCCGAGCTTGTGCGCTGTCGCCAACAGGGAAAGATTCGCTGGATCGGACTATCCAACTTTTCCGCCGAACAGGTTCGCGAAGCGACCTCCGTGACGCCCCTTCAAGCGCTGCAGGTGCAGTTCAGCCTTGCGGATCGCCTCAAGGCCGCCGAGCTGCTGCCCTTGGCTCGGGAGTTGGGAGCGACGTTGGTAACGTGGGGTTCATTGGCCGAAGGTCTGTTGACCGGCAAGTACGACGCTTGTTCGACGTTTGCCGGCGGCGACCGACGTCGTCGCTACGACAATTTCCGGGGTGCAAAGTTCACGGAAAACCTCCGTCTCGTAGAGGGTCTGCGGCGGGTGGCGCACTCTCTCGGCAGAACGCCCGCACAAGTCGCCCTTCGTTGGTTGCTTGATACGCCGGGCGTCGGTTGCGCGCTCTTCGGCGCCAAGCGGCCCGCACAGATCGAGGAAAACGTGCAAGCCGCCGGCTGGCGGCTGTCCGTCGCCGAATATCAGGCCCTGGAAATGCAAGAGACGCCGACAGAAAGGAAACCGGCATGAAGAAGTTTCGCACGGAAGCCGAACAACAGGTCGGACGCAACATAGCGCGGATTTTCGAGAATTGCCCCGATTCCGCGGAAATAAAGCTCGAGAACTTCCCAAAGTACGTTCGCCGTCAGCACCTCAAGC
>JAUWPQ010000125.1 GCA_030611515.1 Planctomycetota bacterium
CCGTTTTCCGAACGCTCGCGGATAGTCTCGATCAGCTCTCCGAGCGTTTCCGGGGCGAGTTCCTCGGCGTCGAAGCAGGAGCGGCTGCCCGTGTGGCAGGTCGGGCCGGCGGGAATCGCGCGGACCAGTATCGCGTCGCCGTCGCAGTCCACGGCAACCGACGCCAATCGCAGGGTATTGCCCGAGGTTTCGCCTTTCCGCCAAAGGCGTTTTTTCGAGCGGCTGTAAAACGTAACGTATCCCGATTGCCGCGTTTGTCGCAGCGACTCCTCGTTCATGTAGCCGAGCATGAGCACCCGCGCGGTGCGGGCGTCCTGGACCACGGCGGGCAACAGGCCGTCGGGGGTTTTCCGCCAATCGAGCGTGGCGAGTTTTAGTTCGGTCATTTCGGTCATGGTCATGGGCGAATCGGAATCTGGGCGCTGCGAAGCGCGGCTTTCACGTCGGAAATGGACAAGACGCCGAAGTGGAAGACGCCGGCGGCCAACACCGCGTCGGCCCCGCCGACGCGCACGGCGTCGACGAAACTTTCCGGCGATCCGCCGCCTCCCGAGGCTATCACCGGCACGGACACTTTTTCCTTGATCCGTGCGAGCAAGTCCGTGTCGAATCCGGCCGCCGTGCCGTCCCGGTCGTGGGAAGTCACCAGCAGTTCTCCGGCCCCGAGCCGGACGGCCCGTTCGGCCCAGGCGACCGCGTCGATATTCGCGTCGTCCCGGCCACCTCGGGTCAGCACGGTCCATCCGCCGCCGTGCCGTCGGGTCCGTCGGGCGTCGATGGCGCAGATGGTGTTGGCAACGCCAAGCTGTTGCGACATTTCCTCGAGCAGCGTCGGGTCGGCGACGGCCGCCGAATTGACGGCCACCTTGTCGGCCCCCGCCTCGAGCAACCGCCGCGCGTCGGCGACGCGGCACACCCCGCCGCCGATGGTGAACGGGATGTTCACGGCGTCCGCCACTCGGGAGGCCAATTCGACCGCGGTCCGCCGGCCGTCGGAGGTGGCCGTGATGTCGAGGAAAACCAACTCGTCGGCCCCTTCGTCGCAGTATCGCCGGGCCAGTTCGACCGGATCGCCGGCGTCCCGCAGATTTTGGAAATTCGTACCCTTCACCACGCGTCCTTGGGCAACGTCCAGACACGGAATGACGCGAACCGCCAGGCCGCTTTGTTTTTCTTCTTGTGGAACGACCGCCGATTCGATCTCCTTTCGCGTGCAAGCATGGACCAGAGAGGCGAACGTAGCGGAATTGTCCAACAGCGCTCGGCCGACGACCACGGAATCGCAGCCGGCTTCTTCCAGCGCGCGAATGTCCGCGGCGTCGCGGACGCCGCCGCTGGCCGTGATCCGCAGTCTTGGGAAACGCCGCTTCCATTCGGCGTAGAGTGCGACGTTTGGCCCCGAGGCCATGCCGTCGCGTGAAATGTCGGTCGCCAGGACTTGCCGGATGCCGAGCCGTTCGACCAACCGCGCGGCGTCCCATAATCCGCTTCCGCTGTCCTTTCGCCAGCCGAGGATTTTCACTTTCTCGCCGTCCACGTCGAGTGCGGCGACGATGCTTTGCGGGCCGAACAGGGCGACGGCCGCCCGTACCGCGTCGGGATCGGCGAAGAGCATGGTGCCGACGACCACGGCGGATGCGCCCGCCTCCAGGTGGCGCCGGACGGACGGCAGATCGCGGATTCCGCCGCCCACCTGCACCTCGACGATTCGAGAGAGCCGGGAAACCAATTGCAGAAATTGGCGATCCTCGCCGCCGTCCTTGGCCGCCGAGAGGTTTACAAAATGCAGTCTGTCGGCCCCCGAGCGGCGGTAATCCTCGGCAACGCGAACCGGGTCGTCGCCGAAGACCGTGACCCGCGAAAAATCGCCCCGGGCCAGTCTCACGACTTTTCCATCCAGTAGGTCGATGGCGGGAATTACTTGCATAGCGAGGCGAAGGATTGAAGGAACCGATCACCGGTCCGGCCGGATTTCTCGGGGTGCCATTGGAGTCCGAAATAACAACCCTGCCGCAGACCGGCGCAGATCGTCGCGCCGTGCCGGACACTCATCGTGACCACCCGCGGGTCGGCCGGAAAACAAGCGTAACCGTGGGCGAAATAGGCGTACTCGCCCGTATCGAGCCGGTTCCAGCCGATATGCGGACGGACGACGTCGTCGGGTAGCCGCCGCACCGTTCCTCGGACTATCCCCAGGCACTCCGTGTTCCCCTCCTCGGAGAAGTCCAGCAGCAGTTGCATGCCAAGGCACAGTCCGAGGAACGGTTTTCGGAATTCCCGCAGCGGACCGACCAGCCGCTTTGTCCGCAGGTCATCCATCGCGGCCCCGGCGGCCCCCGCTCCGGGAAAGATCAGGCCGTCCACGCGGGCGATTTCGTCGCTCGTCTCGACCGTCGTCGCGGGAATGTCGAGCCGACGCAACGCGGCGATCACGCTTTCCCGATTGCCGGCGTTGTAGCGGAGGATGCCGATCATAGCGAACCCTTGCTCGATGGAACGTCCCGTTCGTGCGGACAGTGACGGAACGCCTGGCGCAGACAGCGCCCCAGCCCCTTGAAAAGCGCCTCGATTTTGTGATGTTCGTTCGTCCCGCGGCGAACGCTCAGATGCAAGCCGCAACGGAGCGTTTGCGAGAAGGACTCGAAGAAATGGCGGACCAGTTCCGTGGGGAATTTCCCCACGTACTCGCGGCTGAACTCGCCGTCGAATACCAGACATGGCCGGCCCGAGAGGTCCACGGCCACCTCGACCAACGCCTCGTCCATCGGCAGCAGGAAGCCGTAGCGTTCGATGCCCCGGCGGTCGCCGAGCGCTTCGTCCAGCGCACTACCGAGCGTCAGCCCGACGTCTTCGACGCTGTGGTGCTCGTCTACCGACAAGTCTCCGTCGCAGCGGAGCGTCAGATCGACCAGCGAGTGCTTCGCCCAAAGCTCCAGCATGTGGTCGAAGAAGCCGATGCCGGTCGATATTTCCGCGCGGCCGGCGCCGTCGATGTTCAGAAACACCGAGACGTCCGTCTCGCGGGTCTTTCGCCGCATGGAAGCGAAACGGGGGAATCGCCCGTTGGTGGCCGTCCGCACGAAACGGACGCCGACGTTTCGGGCGAAATCCTCGTCGCCGCGCCGGTCTCCGATCATCAAGGAAGAATCCAAATCGACGGCCGCCCGCCGCAGATATTCGTCCACCAGCCCGGTGCGCGGTTTGCGGCACGCACATCCGTCCTCGGGAAAGTGCGGGCATAAGAACACTTCCGAAAACTCGATGTCTCGCTCCTTGAGTCGGCCGAGGAACTCCGCTTGCGGGGTCTCGAACGATTCGCGGGGGAACGACGGCGTGCCGAGCCCGTCCTGATTGCTGACCATTACCAACTCGTAACCCCGGGCCTTCAGGGCGGCAAGCCCCTCGAACACGCCCGGCAAAACCCGCAGTTTCGCCAGGCTGTCGATCTGCTCGGTTTCCGGCGGTTCCCAGAGCAGCGTGCCGTCTCTATCAATCAGTGCGACGTTCATGGCAGAAGTTTGGCTATCGAGGAAAGAAACAATTCGTTATGTTCGGGCGTTCCCACGGAAACTCGCAGCAAGTTCTCCATTTCCGGCACGTTTGGAAATCGGCGGACCACGATCCGATAATTTTCGACAAGGCTTTCTTGGAGCGTTTGGACGGAAACGCCTTTCGGCGGCCGCAGGAGAAAGAAATTCGCCCGACCGGGAAAAACCGAACATCCCAGCCGCTCGCATCCTCCGGCGAGAACTTTCCGCGCGGCAATCAGCTCGCGCACGTTTCTTTCCATTGCCTCACGACGGCGCCAAAGGTCCAGCCCCGCCGCCTGCGTCAGCACGTTCACGTTGTACGGCGGTTTCATTCGCAGCAGGATATTGGTTATCCGCTCATCAGCGACGCAGTATCCCAGCCTTATGCCGGCCGCGGCGAAGGCCTTGCTGAACGTCCGCAACACGACGACGTTCTCCGCGCCGCGACGGACCAGCTCGATCGACGAGGGGACGCCCTCCGCGTCGGCGAACTCGCCGTAAGCCTCGTCGACGACGATCAAGCCGGAAAATGCGGCCGATAGCCGTTCGATCAATTCCCGCGGGACGACGGTTCCCGTCGGGTTGTTGGGCGAGCAGAGGAACAAGATATCCGCGTTGTCCAGGACGGCGCGGAGTGCGTTTTCATCGACGCTGAAATCGGTCCGCAGCCGCGCGACGACGAAATCCACTCCGGCCGAGTCCGCCGCGATGCGATACATACCGTATGAAGGCGTCGAGGCCGCCGTTTTCCTTCCCGAGCGCACGAAGCACCGCACGAGCAGGTCGATCAGTTCGTCCGAACCGTTGGCCATCATCAGGTTCCGACGTTGTAAGTTGTAAAACGCGGCCACCGCGTCTCGCAGGGCGTCGGCCGTCGGGTCGGGATAGCGATTCAGCGGCGGCAGCGCGGCCGGCGCGGCCGCATACGCGAGCGGGGATTCGTTTGCGTCCATGAAAATCCACCCCTCGCCCTTCCGCAGCGAACGGGCGGACTGGTAAGCCTGTAAGGAGGCGACGTTGGGTGGAAGTGGATTCATGGGAACAATGAAAAACGTATTTCGACGGCGCGGGCGTGGGCCTCCAGCCCCTCGGCACGCGCCAGGATAACCGTCGTGTCGGCGAGCGACCGCAGCCCTTCCCGGGTGAGACGCTGGACGGTAATGTCTTTTTGGAAAGTTCGCACGCTCACGCCCCCTTGCACCCGCGCCGTTCCCGAGGTGGGCAGCACGTGGTTGGCGCCGGAGCAATAGTCGCCGGCGGCCTCGGGCGAATACGGCCCCAGGAAAACGCTGCCCGCGTTGCATATTTGGGACAAAACCTCCTCGGGCCGCTCCGTCTGAATGCCGAGGTGTTCGGGGGCGTAGTGGTTGGCAAGCTCCACGGCGTCGGCGAGCGATTCGACCGAGACCGCAACACTTTCGGCCAGCGCTGCGGCGGCAATCTCTCGGCGGGGCAACGCGGCGATCTGTTCGGCGAGTTGACTTTCCACGGCGGCCGGCAGTTCGGCGCTCGTGGCGAGCAAGACGACCTGCGATTGCGGATCGTGTTCCGCTTGGGAAAGCATATCCGCCGCCACGAGCGACGGAGTGGCCGTGCCGTCGGCGATGAGCAACAGTTCCGAGGGACCGGCGAGCATGTCGATGGCCGCGCCTTGCGGATCGATGCTTACCTCCGCCTTCGCGGCGCTGACGTAGACGTTTCCGGGTCCGGCGATTTTCGCCACCTTCGTCACGCTCTCCGTTCCGTAGGCGAGGGCCGCGATGGCCTGCGCCCCGCCGACCGCGTGGATTTCCTCGATGCCCAACAGCGCGCAGGCGGCCAGGACCGGCCCGGCGATTTTGCCGTCTTTGTCCGGCGGCGTGCATAGCACGATTCGATCCACTCCCGCAAGCATGGCGGGAATGCCGAGCATCAACACGGAGGAGACCAGCGGCGCGGTGCCGCCGGGCACGTACAGGCCGGCGCTGGGCACCGCCCGGCGCTCGTTCCAACAGAGGACGCCAGGGCGGGTCTCCACCGATTTCGCGGCGGCGGCAATATCCTTTTCGTGGAACCGACGGATGTTTTCCGCGGCGAATTCCACGGCCTCTCGTAAATCATTCGGCAGAGACCGCAAAGCCCCGCGCGCTTCGTCGGCGTCCACGCGGATCGAGGAAAGCTCGACGCCGTCGAATTGCCGGGTGAAGCGCAGCAGCGCCCGATCTCCCTCGCGGCGCACGGCGTCGATGATCGCTCGTGCCTGCTGTCTGTAGGGGGTCCAATCCAACGTCGGCCGCCGCAGCGCCGCGAGAATCTCTTCCTTGCTCGACGATGAAAACGAAAGTGTGCGCATGGGGGTTATCGCATGAACTTTTCGACCGGCGTGACCAAGATGTCCGAGGCCCCGCGATCGCGGAGCTTCTCGACGACTTCCCAAAACGTTTCTTCGAGGACCATCGCGTGGACGGCGATAAAGCCCGGATCGGCCAACGGTACGATCGTCGGACTCTTGCAGCCGGGCAAAAGGTTTTTTATCGAATCGACGGCGTCCGCCGGGGCGTTGAACATGACGTAGCGATATTTTCGGGCCTCCTGTACCGCTTGTGCCCGCAGCAGGAGACGTTGGATTAGTTCCCGGCTTTCCTCCCGTCGGTTTCCGAGAGTTCGGGTGCCACTGCTGGCTTGTCCAGCAGTGTTTCCCCGGGGGTTTCTCCCCGCACTGCTGGACAAGCCAGCAGTGGCACCCTTTTTCAACGGGCTGCTATCCTCCGGCGGGTCTTGCCGTCCGAAAAGAACCGCCTGACAGCGGGCGACCGTTTCCAGTATGGTCAGGCCGTGCGTGCGCAGCGTGCTTCCGGTGGAAACGAGGTCGCAGATGGCGTCGGCTACCTTCAACGCGGGCGCGATCTCCACGCACCCGCCGAGCACGACGATCTCCGCCTCGACGCGCCGCTCCAGGAGGAAACGCCGGAGCGTCTCCGGATATGACGTGGCGATTCGCTTGCCGTTTAAGTCCTCGACTGACTCGTATCCGCCCCGCTCCGGCACTGCCAGACACAACGAACAGAAACCGAAATCCAGCGGCAACAGCCTCTCGACGCGGACCATCCGCTCGTCCAATACGTTGCTGCCGACGATCCCCAAGTCGGCCACTCCGTCCTGTACGTACTCCGGGATGTCGTCGTCCCGGAGGAAAAGGACGTCGATCGGCATGTCCCGGCAAGGGGCAAAAAGACGGTCCTGGTAGGTCTCGAACCGTAGGCCCATTTGTCCGAGCAGCGAGATCGATTCCTCGGACAAACGACCGGATTTCTGGATGGCGATTCTGATCTTTCCGTTGGATTGCATGGCGTGGGTGTGGGGAAATTGGTTGAAACGTGTTTTACTTGACTTTGGAAGCGTCGGATTCCATCAACAGGCAGCGGTATCCCCCTTCGCCTTCCCTGAGGAAACGGGCGACTCTGGTCACGGTCGTGGTGCTCGCGCCGGTCAGTTCGGCGATTTCCCGGTAAGTCTTTCCCGCCGCGAGCAGGCGAGCGACCTCCAGCCGCTCGCTCCAGGCCTGAAGCTCGGTCAAGGTGCCGATGTCGCGAAGGAAATCGGCCACCTCGCCGGGGGTTTGACAGTCGGCCAACGCCCGGCAAAGGGCCTTGAAGGCCGGGTTTTTCCGCCAGGTTTTCTCGGTGAACTCCCTTGCCGCCATGATTGCGTCCCCTTGTGATAGGGTGCTTGCTTTGTGTTAGCGTATTATCGCATTGTAACACGGCGGCGTGGTCCGTCAAGGGCCAATTTCCAGAAAATCGGGAAATTTTTCAGTGGGCACGGGTGGGGGTTTCGCGGGTGGCCGCGATAGCTTTGCTATCGGGGTGCCGCAGGCACGAGAAGGGTTCCGTGCGGCGTAAAAAAACCTCTTGCGGCTCCGCCGCCCCGATAGACGAGCTATCGGGGCCACCCCTACCCGTTTACTCGCGGGTGGCCGCGATAGCTTTGCTATCGGGGTGCCGCAGGCACGAGAAGGGTTCCGTGCGGCGTAAAAAACCTCTTGCGGCTCCGCCCGCCCCGATAGACGAGCTATCGGGGCCACCCCTGCCCGTTTACTCGCGGGCCACCCACCAGCCACAGAGGCCCTTGACGGCACCCCCTGCGGTCGTCATGTTCTTGGACATGGGTACACGGGCGATTTATGACGACGAGTTGCATGCCCACTTCGTCACGTTCTCATGTTACCGTCGGCGACGCCTGCTCGACCACGACCGGGCAAAGCGCGTGGTGTTGGGTGTGCTCAATTCCCAATTGGCTGGCCGAAAGGCATCGTGCGTGGGTTTTGTGGTCATGCCCGACCACGTTCATGCCATCGTATGGTTTCCCGTTTCCGGTCAGTTGAGCGTTTTCATGCAACAGTGGAAACGCCTCAGTTCTCATCAAATCGGCCGACTGGTACGCGACAAGTTCATTCATTATGCGGAGAAGATCGGTAATAACGATCCATTCTGGCAAGCGAAGTACTACTCCTTCAATTTGTACGGCGATGAGAAGATGCGGGAGAAACTGACATACATGCACGAGAATCCCGTGCGTGCGGGTTTGGTGGCTCAGCCGCGCGATTGGGCGTTCAGTTCAGCCTGCTATTACGAGCGGGGACAGAGCGTGGGCGTGCCAATTCGTTGGATTTCGTGAGAGACCTCTTGCGGCTCCGCCGCCCCGATAGACGAGCTATCGGGACCACCCGCGGGAAATTTTCAGTGGGCACGGGTGGCCGCGATAGCTTTGCTATCGGGGTGCCGTCAGGCACGAGAGGGGTTCCGAGCGGCGCGAAAAACCTCTTGCGGCTCCGCCGCCCCGATAGACGAGCTATCGGGGCCACCCGTGCTATTTCACCGGTCGGTTTCGCTCGTCCACGTGGACGACAATCGGCCGCAGCCGACGGGCCTCCTCCTCGTCCACCGCGCAGTAGGCAAGGATGATGACCTTGTCGCCCGCGATACCCAGCCGGGCGGCGGGGCCGTTGAGCATGACCGTGCCCGAGCCGGCGGGGGCCTCGATCACGTAGGTGGCTATCCGCTGGGCGTTCGAGAGGTTCAGCACGTGGACCTGTTCGCCGGGCAACATGTCGGCCGCCTCGATCAGATCCCTGTCGATAGCGACGCTCCCCTCGTAATCCAGTTCCGTGCCGGTCAGCGTGGCACAATGAATTTTGGACCTCAGCATAAACCGTTGCACGCGCGTTCTCCCACAATCAATCGGATGACGAACCGGCAAAGCGGCTCATTCCAGTCTCCAGAGCCACTTAGTATGACTTGTCTACAGCGAAAATTCAATAGACACCTCGTTCGGGGAGTGGTACAGTTTCGATGAAAAAGTGGTGGAGTAAAAAGGAGAAATAATTGCAACCCCTAGATGGCGGGGTTGCCTTGACCATTTCTGTCTTTGTGGGCTAGATTACCCCATGAGCAAGTGCCCTTCCGTCATAGTCGATATCCGCGTAATCTATTGCGGGGAGGCCCCAATCATGTCCGCCGGCTGTGTGCAGACTACGGAATCAGTCCCACTGGGCTGGACGCTGGGGGCTCCGCACGTCAATTTCGCAGGGACCGAAAGGACGCTGGCAGGACAAGGCGTAAGTGCGCAACTGCAAGTGGTGACAGATGTTATGGCGAGTGTAGGTTTTTTGCGTGTTATGGCTCGATTTTTTCTCTTGTGGATGGCTTCCAAATCTGTTTAGATAAAGCTAAACTTAAGTGGCTACACGGACCGAAAGACGACTTGCCGAGAGTGGTGATTGGGGCACAGTGGAATACGTTGTGCTGCGAAATGGTCAATGTCCCGCCCAGAAGTTTGTCAACAGTCTTGAAACGTCCGAGAAAGCCAAACTCGCCAGACTTTTCAATAAAATGGCAATGGTTGGCCGCATCAACAATGAGCAAAAATTCAAGAAAGAATCTGGAAACATCTATGGATTCAAGTCCTTTCAGATTCGCATAGGGTGCTTCCAAGTCAGAAGAACATGGTTCCTAACCCATGGCTTCCGGAAGAAGCAAAATCATTGGCCAACATCCGAGTTGAAGCGTGCTAATCAAATACGAAATGAGTATCTTGCGGACCACCCAGCCGATAATCGTTAAGAAACGGAGCTAACAAATCGTGGTGCAAACGCTCTCCCAACAGATTGCTGCTACGGAAGAAGGCAAACGACTTCTGCAACAAGAGGATGCCATCCTGGATGTAACTGAGTTGATTTGCGAAATCATGGCGGAAACCGAGGTATCGCGCTCCGAACTTGCCCAACGACTCAGAACGACGCGGGGCTATGTTACGCAATTGCTGGATGGTAGTGCAAACATGACCATCCGGAAAGTGGCCGACATTTTTACTGCCCTCGGAAGCAAAATCCGTTTTTCGTGCGAGCGCGCCGAGGAGTACAGAAACTATGCTTCGCATATTTCGTGGGATGTTCCGCAATACGTTGCCAAGAGCAATCTTGTTCCCCGTGAGGGAACGGAACTGGAGTGTCCCGCCAATTTCCTGGGTTACATTGCCTGCTAAGGATGCGTTGAACTAATGACGAAGACAAAACCCAACACAGCGATTGTGCCGCCAAATAAAATGGCAATGGCAATTTCTGTGGCGACCAGGGTTCAGATACAGTCGATTCGGCTCATTGAAACCTTCGTCAAGCAATCGTTGGTGAACGATCGACTGCCTACCAAGATTGCTATAGCGGTACAAACCACCCCGGAAGTCTATCCCCGAAAAAATGCTATCAGCATTTGCGCGAAATTCGCCTTATTCGGGCGATACAAGGAATCAGATACGGGGGAACCACCTCTACAAATAAGGGCGGAGTATGTTATCGACTACACCCTTGACTCTACCAAAGGACTCAACCAGGAGAACTATGATGCCTTCGCAGAACTAAATGGGGTTCACAACGGATGGCCCTATTGGCGTGAATATGTTCAGTCCGTTGTCACTCGAATGGGCTTCCCTCCGCTTGCAATTCCGGTATACCGAGTGGTGGCTGCCGGTTCTCAATTACTCGAAGCAAAACTGACTGGCAAGATCGAGAAGGCTCCTAGGGCCAAGCGAAAGCGGCAGAAGCGTCAAAAAAAGATCATCGACTAGTCCGACTGACTGTCTTAGCAACACGTTCGTGCCCCACTACCTATTTTTTGACAGAGCCTTGAAACTGTACCACTACCTTCGTTCGGGGCATGGGCATGATGCTGTCCGAGAATCGGCCCGATAAAACCGCTATTTAGCCCCGGGTGAATACACCCGGGGCACGGTGCGTGGTATGAAACCACCACTCCCCGCCGTGTATTCACGGCGGGCTAAATATCAAGCTCAGGTTTCCCCGACGAGCAGTTCCGGCTCGATAACGCGCATATTCCGCCATTGGCCGTGTAGGAACCGGGCGCAGTATAGCAGCCCCACCGAAGAGACCCAGAGGGTGGCGATCACCCAGCACCAGACCAGGCCTCCGCCGGCGAACCGCATCCCCGCCCATGCCGCCAACAAGGGGAAGGGAGTAATCGCCAGCGAGACGAGCATGATGAATCGGGTGTCGCCCGCCCCCTTCAACGCGCTGACAAAGACCAGATTCAGGGCGTCGAACAGACAATATGCCGCCACGAAGCGGAGCAGAACCACCGTGGTGGCGCGTAGCTTGGCAAACTCCTCCGGCGAGATACCGGCGGCGTGGCCCATCATCAACACGTCGGGAATCGCCACGTACACCAAGGCCATCGTTCCCATGTAGATCATCGCCATCCAGAGCGAGGTCCAAGTGGCCCTGGCGGCCAGGGTGGGTCTGTTGCCGCCGAGCTGTTGGCCCACGATGGTGCTCAAGGCGATCCCCAGCCCGAGCATGGGCATGAACGCCAACAGATTGATGTTGAACGCCAGGGACGTGGCGGCCATGGCGTCCTCGCCGAGGGTGCCTACCAGCAACAGGAACAGCGTGAAGCCGCCGATTTCGACCAACAGTTGCAGGCCGTTCGGACCGCCGAACCGGAGCAGCCGTTTCATCAGCGGGGCGTTGAAACTTCGGGCTTTCCACAAGCGGTATGGCAGACGGTATCGCGGCGTCATCATCAATACGACGTAGACCGCCACGCGGAACCAAAGCGACGCGACCGTGGCCCAGCCGGCCCCCTCGATCCCCAAGGCGGGTAGGCCGAAATGGCCGAATATCCATCCGTAGTCGAGCACCACGTTCAGCAGCGAGGACAAACTGTCGACGACCATCACCACGCGGGTTTTGCCCAGCCCAATGAAAAAAGCCGACATGGCCGACGCGATAACGAATCCGCCGGCGCCGAACATGCAGACTTGGAAATAGAGCGTTTCCAGCGCGGCCAGTTCAGGCTTGTGTCCGGCGAGCCAAAAAATCCACGGGGCCAATGGAACAAGAGCCAGAAACAGCGGGGTGCAGAACAGGCCCACTCGCGCGCCTTGCCAGACGGCCGATCCGATCCGCTCGGCGTGGCCGGCCCCTCTGTATTGGGCCACGAACGTGCTGACGTACGAGGCCACGCCCAGCGGAAAACAGACCAGCATGAAATAGACCATGCCGGCCGGCATTGCCGCGGCCATCGACTCCTTCGAGTGCCACAGCAAGAACATCCGGTCGACGAACTGCATCACGGTCAAGGCCGACATGGAGACGATCAGCGGGACCGCCAACCGCATTACGTCCCGCCCGCCGCAGGGACGGTCCCACCAGCCGGTCGGTTCCAGGCCGTTCACTTCAGACTTGCCGGCAGGGAGGACCATCAAAACGGAAGCCCATGGCGCGAAGCAAGTTCCGAAAGAAGAGGAGGGAAGAGAGAAGGGAGATAAGCCGATTCCATGTTATTTCGTCCCTCTACATTCTTCCCTATCCGTGATTTTTTCGAGACTCGGCATTCTATATTGGTGAAACTCTG
>JAUWPQ010000096.1 GCA_030611515.1 Planctomycetota bacterium
CATGTTCGCCAATTCTTCATATATCGGCGTTCGTGCTTGAAGCAACTGCATAATTTCCCGCATCGGATCGGAGTTGGAGAGTGGTGGACGGCGGTCGGCGGAGCGATCGTCGTCCTCCATCCGGGCCAAGATCGCGAGCGGCTCCGCCCGAAGCCAGACCACCTTGCCTGCCTCGCGCATTGCCCGGCGGCTGTCCGGCCGCAGGGGCGCCCCTCCGCCGGTCGCCAGAACCAAGCGGTCCCGGCGGCAGAGATCGGCTATCGCGTGGGCCTCGATTTCACGGAATGCCGGCTCCCCGTCTTCGGCAAAAATCCTTGCGATCGACTTACCCGCACGGCGCTCGATTTCGTCGTCGGAGTCCGCCCACTGCCACCCCAACCGCTCGGCCACGAGCCTGGCGAGCGTGGTTTTCCCCGTTGCACGGTAGCCGATCAGCGTCAGGAGCATGGGGGCAAAGGGATTAGAGATCGGGGGTTAGGGGATTCGGGGTTCGGGGATTCGGGGTTCGGGATTTGGGATTTGGGATTAGAAACCACCGTTTGCCGGTCGAAGATTGCGAAACCGCAAGCGGCTAGGGAACGATAATAATGCTTATCGTCCTGATTTCCAATCCCGAATCCCCGAATCCCCGAACCCCGATTCCCTAACCCCTAACCTCCAAGCCCCAATCGTCGGTCTCTTGCCCACCGGCGAAGTCGCCGTCCATCCCGAGACGAGTTTTCAGTTCGTCGAACTGTTGGGCGAACAAGTCGCTGGAGGAATGGACGTGTTCCGCCTCGGTGATGAAGCGAATCTGATCGTTGCAGCCCACGTTGCGCTGCCGAAGGATGTCCTCGAACTCCCGTAACTGTTCGCCGTAGACGATCAGCAGTTTGTGTTCGTCGAACTGGATTTCCTGCGGCACGCCCGGATTGAGAACCGCCAGGCCGGTGCAGCCGTCGTTCATCAGCAGTTCCTCGTATTCCCAGAGGACGCTTTTCAGCACTGGCAAGTCGATGTGTTCTCGGTACAGATCGGCGTGTCCCCTGTGTCGCTGTTTATGGCTGGTCTCCAAAACCACGTCGACGGTAAAGCCCAGCGGGTCGAGCAACTCCATGAAGGTCTCGAAGAGATGCTCGCGGGAAACGGAGGCCATCAGCACCGGTACGCTGTTGTGGTTCTCCTCGTCGCGGAAGTAGTCGTGCCGATAGCCTTGGCTGGGAACGACTTGAAGGTCGTATGACGGGCGAACGGCGTCGGCCAGCGTGAAGTTGCCATAGCGCGACACTTCGAGATGCGACTCCAACTCGGCTTCGCTAAGTCGCTGGAAGCTGCTGGCGCCGGTCGGCAACTCGCCTTCACGGAATACATTCTTAAAAAATCGTTGGAGAAAACCCATCGATGCTCTCAATCTCGTGGCAAACAACAATTAGGGGGCGGGGGATCTCGATCCGAAGCTGGGGGCTTGCTATCAAACCTTAGGTTACGCTTGGCGACCGGCGCGCCGTTGTCTCCTGGCAGATACATCCCCCTCTTCTTTCCCGTCCTCGGTAAAAACGAAACAACCCTCACTCGCCCCATATCCGGCAAACCAAACGCGGCGCGGGCCAATGCCCAACACCCTTATACAAAGGGATTTATGTTAGTCTAGCACCGGAAAACCGCCTCGGGGGCCGTTGCCGCCGGCTTGCCCGGAAAACTTCCGCCGCCGCCTGTGCGCTGCGCCGGTTGGAGAAGAGTTTGCCGCCATGTAGCCGTGAAACCACCTGTCCGGTAAACTTCTTGGATCGGACGCAACATACGCAAAGGAAAAGGGTTCCATGAACCGAAAAATCGCCGCGATCTGCCGACTTGCCGCCGGGCTGTTGATCCTGGCTGGTTGCACAAACAATTCCCCACAGTTTCAGGCGGAACAAAAACAAAACCCGAAAACGGCTTTTCGCCCACTCAAACCTTGTCAATCGTGGGACGTTTACGTCTTGCAAGGCAAGCGGGTGGGATACGGCCACACTACGGTCAGCCGCGCCGACGAGTCCGGCCGCAAGGTCGTCCGCACCGAAAACGTCAGCCGCTTGACGCTCCGCCGCGGCGCCGACGTCAGTGAGCAGGTCATCTCCGCCACGAGCGTCGAAACGCCCCGGGGCGAATTGATCAGCTTCCAGAGCGAGATGCAAATGGGCCCCGGCGCCATCCGTTCCACCGGGCGGGTCAGCGGCGATAAGTTGGACATCGAGATGTTCGGGCCGGACAGAAAGGAGCCGACGCGAACCTCTATCACCTGGTCGTCCGATTACCTCGGGCCGTTCGCCACCGAGCAGACCCTGTTGCGTTGCCCGATGAAACCCGGCCAACGACGCGCTTTCAAGACCATCGTGATCGGCTTCAATCAAGTGGCCGACGTGGAACTGACCGCCAAGGACTTCGAGTCCGTAAAACTGCTCGACGGTGCCCGCGAACTGCTTCGCATCGAAACGCTCACCCGGCTGCCCGACGGCCAGGAGATCAAGGGGACGCTCTGGTGCGATCGGTCTGGCGACACGTTGAAGACGTACAGCGAAGCGCTGGGGCTGGAAACCTTTCGCGTCTCGAAGGCCGAGGCACTGAAAAAAACCGACGCCGCGGAGCTGGACCTCTTGCCCAGCATGATGGTCGAAGTCGATCGGCCGCTGTCTGATCCGCACCGGACGAAACGGGTCCGCTACCGGGTCCACTTGAAGCGGGGCGATCCGGCAACCACTTTCGTCACCGGACCGACGCAGAGCGTCAAGTCGATCGACCCGCACACGGCCGAGATTACGGTTTACGCGGTCCGGCCGGGGCAGGCCGGAGGAAACCCCGACGCGCCGGCCGAAAAGCCTACCGACGACGATCTCCGGCCGAACAATTTTATTCAGAGCGACGATCCATTGATCCGCTCCAACGCGAAAAAGGCCGCCGGCGAGGAAGCGGACCCCTGGCGCGTGGCGGTGGCCCTGGAGCGGTTCGTCAACCGCGAGGTGAAAAACAAAAACTTTACGCAGGCGTTTGCCACGGCGGCCGAAGTGGCCCGTTCGCGCGAAGGCGATTGCACGGAGCACGCGGTGTATCTGGCCGCGTTGGCCCGTGCCCGCGGCATCCCTGCCCGCATGGCGATCGGATTGGTATACATCGAGGGCCGGCGGGCGTTCGGCTTCCATGCCTGGACCGAGGTGTACGTGAAGGACCGCTGGATACCGATCGACGGCACGTTGGCCCACGGCGGCATCGGCGCCGCGCACTTGAAGATCGCCGCGAGTAATCTCAAAGCGGCGACGGTCTATAACGCACTGCTGCCGGTGGTAAAACTCATCGGCGGGCTGCGGATCGAAATCGTCGATATTGTGCGAAAGTAACCGTCCGCGGGAGACCGTTGGCTGCGGATGCAAAAACCTTGTCTTTCCGAGTGAAGCTGCTACAATGACGGGGAGATCTTGATTTTACTACCTGGAGCTTTATGGGAGGCACGGTCATGCGTAAGAGAACCCTTGCGGTCTGTTTATCATTGTTCTTTGGCTGTTTTTTGGGGCTATTGACTACACCGGTTTTCTCGGAGGCCGCCGACGAAGGCCAAGATGGCCGGAGCAGCATTTGGATCGATCTTTTCCGGGGCGAGCCTTTGAGCTACGAGGCAGTCCTGGACGATCTTGCCGGCGTGGACGTGGTCTATCTTGGCGAGTATCACAACGTCCGGCGGCATCACGAAATCCAGCGGAGAATAGTGGCCGACCTGGCCCGACGGGGAAGGCCCTTGGTTGTGGCCATGGAGCAACTGGAATCGTTTCAGCAACCCGACATTGACCGCTATAATCGGGGGGAGATCGACTTCGACCAATTGGCGGAGGCCATCGAGTGGGGGCGGCGTTGGGGCAACTACAAACAATACCGGCCGATCGTTGAGGCCGCCCGTAAAGCAAATGTCCCGATCTTGGCGCTGAACGCCCGATCCGAAACGATCCGCCACGTCGCCCGGAGCGGGGGACTGGACCGCATGGATGCCAAGGCGCGGAGTGAACTGCCCACCGACATTTGGCTGGACGATCCTGCGTATCGGAAAAGGCTCAGCCTTCAGATGATGGTCCACGCGGTAGCCAATCCCGAGACCTTGCGTCCGATGATCGAGGCGCAGATCGCGCGGGACGCGGCCATGGCTTCGGCGCTTTGTTCCTACCTGAAATCGGAAGCCGGCCGAGGGCGGGCGGCCATCGTCCTCTGCGGCGCGGGACACGTCTCCTTCGGGCAAGGGACCGCGGAGCGCGTCCGGCGGCGATTGCCGGAACTCAAGGAGCGCATCGTTCGGCTTTCGGCCAGTAGCGACGTGAAGCTTTCACCGCGGAGCCGGGCCGTCGCCCGTCCAATCACCATCACCCACGAACAACTCCGGAAGATCGACAGGCCGATCGCCGACTATCTTTACGTGACGAGCCTGAAAACGACTAGCAAGCCACCCTCGCCCGAATAAGGTTTTGTTGCGGAAAGGCTGGCTGGCACATTCGGCCGACGACGATTATACTGCCGGAATGACCATCTATACTCGCACCGGCGATCGGGGCGAAACGGGCCTGTTGGGCGCGGTTCGCGTGCCTAAGGACTCGCCCCGGCTGGAGGTCTGCGGCGATCTGGACGAATTGGACGCCCTGCTCGGCTTGGCCCGCTGCGAACCGATGTCCGAGGACGTCGCGGCGCTGTTGGAGCGGATTCAACGCCGCATGGTGGCCGTCCGCGCCGAGGTGGTCGCTCCGGCTGCTCCAACCCGCATCGACGCGGTCGGTCTGCCGGACATTGAAGAACTCGAACAGGCCATCGACCTTCACGACGCCAAGCTGGAGCCGCTGACGACGTTCATCGTCCCCGGCGGCAGTCGGGCGGCGGCGGTGCTCCACGTTGCCCGGGCGGTCTGCCGGCGCGCCGAGCGGCGGCTGGTCTCGCTCGCCCGCGCCGAGCCGTCGGCCGTTTCCCCATCGCTGTCGGCATACGTGAACCGTCTGAGCGACCTGCTTTTCGTGCTGGCCCGCTCGTCGAACGCACAAGCCGGGCACGGAGATTAGGGGTTAGATACGCTTGCGGTTTCGCAACCGCGCGGGATGGTGCTAAAGCGTTACTCCGGGCTACAACTCCAGCACATGCACCACCCCGAAGGTCGCTCCGCCGGCCAGCGCCCCCAACACTATCGCGCTGACGAAATGGAAGATACCCAAGGAACCGCTGAATAAAGAAAACAAGATCATACAGATCATCACGGTGCCGCAGAAAGCGATAATGGTGTATTGGATGTGTTTTTGTTTTTTGTCGTCGTCCATTGGATCATCCCTTTTCGCAAGTTATTCTTCGATGACTTCCTTAACGAGTTGGACAAAATGCGGATTTTTCTGCGACTTGTTCAGATCGGCGGTTTTCTTGTCGGCTTCCGCCCGCTGGCTATGCTCGAACAGCGCGATTCGCTTCAGAGACTGATTGAAGACGCCCCAAAAGGCCTTTAGGCGGACTTCTTTGACCACTTTTGCGCGGCTTTTTCGCTTGACGGGGGTTTTTTTCGCGGCGGGCTTCTTCTTGGCCCCGCTCCGTTCCGCCGCGTCGTTCTCCTCGCGCAACTCTTTGCGGTTTAATACTTTACGAGCCATATCTCTCCCTCGGTGGGGTTCGCGTACTTTAGAGGGGTTATTGTAGCCGATTCCCGCCCAATTTGCCAGAGCGCTATCAGTCCGTTGAAAAAAGGGTGCCACTGCTGGCTTGTCCAGCAGTGAATGGAAGAAACTACCAGAAAAACACTGCTGGACAAGCCAGCAGTGGCACCCAAACTCCCAAATCCGACTTTTTCAACGGGCTCCTATAACTTTTCCTCCGCCTTTACCCGGTAGGCACGCCCCGAGTCTCCTTGGAAGGCAATGGGTAGCGGTTCGAGCACGCCCTGGGCAACCAGCCGATCGAAAACCGCCGGTTGGACGAAGTCGGTGAAGCCGTAGTTTCCGGGGCTGCGGTAGCGGTCGATCTCGCTCCAGTTTACATAGACATAGGCAATGTTCCGCGAGAGGAGTTCCGCCCGCACTTCCGTCGCCGTCTTGTCCTTGACCAATTGCTCGAAGATGCAGTCGTCGAAACAAGTGTTGTACAAGACCGGCGACTGGAGGTCGAAGACGGCCGCGTCGCCGACGGCCAGCAACCTGTCGCCGGCAAGCCGGATATTGAAATACCAGTGCCACTGACCGATCCGCCGTGGATCGTTGCGGAGATCATCCAAGGGGACGAACCAGGCGTTGTACCAGATTGCCGAGGAAGCCAGCAGGAAGTTTGCCGCCAGACCGGCTATCAGCAGCCCGCGCAGCAGCCCGCGCCACCAACGCTCGTCGCTCCAACACGCTCCGGCCCCGGCCAACAATGCCACGACTGGCAAGACGGGCATCCAGAAGCGGTCGATCCGGTGGGTACACAACCACCACGCGGCAATCACGAATACCACGTATGCCGACAACATCAAGATGATGGATTGCGAAGCCGCAAGCGGCCGGTCCTTGAAGAATAATCCCAACAGCGCCAAGGCCGCCAGCGGAACGACCAGCGGGCTGAGCCACTCGCTCGTCAAGACCACGCTCTCGATATCCTTGCCGAGAGCTTTTGGCGAGAAGTCGTGCGGACGGTGGACCTCGTTCCAACGCTGATTCTTTTCCTCGTTCCACGTTTTGCCGTCGAACGCTTCATAGAGCAACGGATAGGCGGGGTTGCCGGTGAATGCCCAGTTTTTGGCGAACCACGGTCCGCAACTCACTGCAGCCGCCAAGAGGAACAGCATCAGAGCGATAACCGCGGAGAGGATGGGATTCGTGGTTCGGGATTCGGGTTTCGTCGCGTGGACGCGGCGGCTAAACATTACGAATACCCAAACGCCAAGCGGCAGCAGCACGAACAGCGCGGCCGGGTACTTGGTGGCCACCGCCGCGCCGGCAAAAAAACCGGACAGGGCCGCTCCGCGATTGGTCTTCAACAACAAAGCGTAGACCGCCAGGAACAGGTAGCAGGCCGTGGCGCCTTCGATCAAGCCGCTCGTCGAGATGCCGATCACCCAGGGGATCGAAATGTAGGCCAGCGCCGCGACGACTCCCGCGCCGGTGGAAAAAAATCTCCGGCCGGCGGCCAGCAGCGCCAAGGCGCATAACGGAGTGAAGGCGGCGATGACCGTCTTGCCGGCCAGGGCGCCCAGCCACCAGTCGCCCGATATGACCATCGCCAGCAGGGCGAGCATCTCCGCGCCCAGCGGCATGTTGCCGTAGACGTTGTGCGGCAGGAAAGTAATCCGCCCTTGCTGAAAAAACTCCTTGGGCGCCTGGAGGTGATACTCGCGCACGTCGAAGTCCAGCGGCGGCAACATGGCGGCCAGCACGATCGCCAACACGAACGGCACCGCCAGCCAGAGCCATCTCGCCCCGAGCACGTCAACCGCCATAAAGCCGCGACCGTCGATCGCGGCTCCCGGCGCGACCGACGGTCGCGGCTTTATGTTTCGATACCAAACGACAATCGCCGCCAGCAGCGTCAGTGCGGCCGGGACGGCGAAGGTCCACGTCCGGTCAAGCACTCCGAACAAGCCCAGCAGCAGCGTCCACGTGCTCAGTGCGGCGAGTCCCACCCCTAGTGAGAAAACGACCGTTTCCAGTGCGGAAAAAGGGGGACAGGTCCGGTTTGCCGTGCAGCGGCCCTTCGGGTGCTCCGCACAAACCGGACCTGTCCCCCTTTTTCCGCCCCTACAAAGCCGTATTATCAGCCTACCCAGCACGGCGGCCCAGGCGAGGACCGTCCCAGCCACCAGCAGCACCGGCAGCCGATCGGCCAGGGCGAATTGCGGTGGCGAGCCGAACCAAGCGGCAAACAACCAATCGTCCGGCAGGAGCAGAATCTGCCGGAGCAACTCGAAACGCAGCAGCGGTTGGCCAGCCTTGTCGAGAACGTCGGGCAACGGCACGACAAAAAACGCCGCCGCGTATGCGGCCAGTCCGACGAGGACGGCGGCGTTGAGCAGGTGTTTCATGGTTGCCGCGGAGTCACGCCCTTGATGTCGTAGCCGGTCACCAGCCAGCGGTCGCCTTCCAGCCGCAAGTGGACGACGACCCTCTGGGCATAGCTGTGATAGGGGATCTGTCCCTTACGGTCTCGGCCGGTGCCGATGGCTTGGAAGTGAGCATGGGCCGTCGGCGGGCTGGTAAGGTGGTTGAAGTCGATCTTCAAATTATGGATTATGGCCTTGTCGACGTCGAACCGCTCAAGCACCCAACGCGATTGGTTGCGGGGGCGCTGTGCCGAGGGGGAGATGCAGCCGAGCAGCCGTTCGAGGTTGTTGTCCTCGACGGCCGTCGCCGCCGCGTCCAGGGTGTTTATGACCGCCTCGCGGTCGGTGACGACCAATCGTTCGATCCCGAAGCCCGCGAGCGTGAGCACGCCCACCAACAACATCCACCACAACAGCTTCCCCTGCCCGGTGCGCAGCAATGCTATCGCCAAGCCCGCCTCGATGGCAATGCCGGTGAAAAGAACAGGCCAGGGACTTTCAAGGAGAAAGGTCATTTCTCACCCCAACGAGAGGGAAATTATGAAACCCTCGTTCCCACGGTCCTCCGTGGGAACGCACTGACTGCAACGCCACCACCGACGCGGAGCGTCGGGAAACTGGGTTCCCACGCGGAGCATGGGAACCAGGAGCAACATTCCATCATTCATCATTTCTTCGGGAACATCGGTCCGCCGTAAAGGGCCGCTTCGCCGAGGATCTCTTCGATCCGCAACAGTTGGTTGTACTTGGCCATCCGATCGGTGCGCGAGGCCGAGCCGGTCTTGATCTGCCCGGTGCCCAGCGCCACGGCCAGATCGGCGATTGTCGAGTCCTCGGTCTCGCCGCTACGGTGGCTGATTACGTTGGTGTAGCCGTTGCGCCGGGCCAACTCGATGGCCTCGATAGTTTCGGTCAGCGTGCCGATCTGGTTCAGCTTGATCAGTATGCTGTTGGCCACGCCTTCGTCGATGCCGCGCTGCAGCCGCTTGGTGTTGGTTACGAACAGGTCGTCGCCGACCAGTTGAATCTTATCGCCGAGCCGCTCGGTCATCAGTTTCCAGCCGTCCCAATCGTCCTGGGCAAAGCCGTCCTCGATCGAGCAGATCGGATACTTCTCGACCCACTTGGCGTACATTTCGACCAGCGCGGCCGAATCGATCTGGCGGCCGTCGACCGAGTATGTTTTCTTATCGACGTTATAAAATTCGGAGGCGGCCGGGTCCATGGCGATGAACGCCTGACGACCGAGTTCGTAGCCGGCCTTTTCGACCGCCTCGACGATCAGGTCCAACGCCTCGGCGTTGCTCTTCAAGTCGGGAGCGAACCCGCCCTCGTCGCCAACGTTCGTCGAGAGCTTTTTGTCGTGGAGTACTTTCTTGAGATTGTGGAACACCTCGCAGCCGCAGCGGACCGCGTCGCTGAAGCAGTCGAAGCCCAGCGGCATGACCATGAACTCCTGCACGTCCACGGCGTTGTCGGCGTGGGTGCCGCCGTTGATGATGTTCATCATCGGGGCCGGCAGGACTCGGGCGCCGACGCCGCCGAGGTAGCGGAACAGCGGCAGCCCACAGAAGCTTGCCGCCGCTTTGGCCGAGGCCAGCGAGACGCCGAGGATCGCGTTGGCGCCCAGGTTCTTCTTGTTCTCCGTGCCGTCCAACTCGATCATGCGATGGTCCAGCCCGATCTGGTCCAGGGCGTCCATTCCGCACAGTTCGTCGGCGATTTTTGTGTTCACGTTGTCAACGGCCTGCGAGACCCCTTTGCCGAGGTATTTCGTCTTGTCGCCGTCGCGTAGTTCGA
This sequence comes from Planctomycetota bacterium, assembly GCA_030611515.1. Classification (GTDB taxonomy): domain Bacteria; phylum Planctomycetota; class Planctomycetia; order Pirellulales; family Thermoguttaceae; genus JAHIKV01. The sequence continues at coordinate 9,833 of JAUWPQ010000096.1, forward strand.
GGGCCTCGTGGATTCCGGTGCTGGCCCCGCTGGGGACGGCCGCGCGGCCGAAGGAGCCGTCGGCCAGATCAATATCGACCTCGACGGTCGGATTGCCGCGGCTGTCGAGGATTTGCCGGGCACGAATGTCTACAATCGTTGAACTCATCTGCGTATTTCCTGCTGTTAAGGACTGAATGTTGGTTGATTGTCGGATATTTGCACCGCGTTTTGGTTCCGTTTAGCGGCCGCCAGCCTGCCGCCGTACCGGCGGCTGCTAAACGGAGCGTCAAGCTGCCATATTGTGCCCGATTCGCAGGCGGTTGACTAGCGGGGGACGACGCAGTCGTTATGTCTCGCCTTTCGTTACGCCTGTCACTGGAGGGCTACCCCCTTCCTTTCCAGCCCACGTAAAACGCGGTAGCATAGGGGCATGACGATGACCGAAACCGCTCCATCGCAAACCGAGCCGCTGCCGTTGCCGGACAATTTTGTCTCCGTGCAGCCGGGGGGTGGGGTCTGCTATCGGGTCGAGCTTGCCTGGGGACGATGGCGACGCTGGTGGCTGAAGCATTTTCGGCCCGGCTACGTCCGCCGCATGGCCGAGCTACGACGCGGCGACACGGCCGGCGCCCCGCACGAGGTTCTCGATCCCCGCGACTTGAAGTATTGCCGCAACCGCTGCCGCTGCGACTGGGACCCGGTCGACGACCCCTTCCGCTGGCGCAGGCGGCTGTGGCTGACCCACTGGGGAATGGCCGAGATGCAACTGATGGGCTGGCCGCTGCTGGCGGCGGCCGGCGTGTTGGCCTTCACGCCCGCTTGGTACTTGGCCGCCGTGCCCCTGATTGTGTTGTGCTGGTTGGTCTCGTTCTTTCGAGATCCGCCGCGACGAATACCGGCCGAGCCGGGACTTCTGGTCGCTCCGGCCGACGGAAAAGTGGTCGATATCACCCGCCTCGAACACGACGAGTTCATCGGCGGACCGGCCGTGCGGATCGGCATCTTCCTGTCGATCTTCAACGTACATTTGAACCGGGCGCCTGCCGAGTCGCGGGTGATCGAGTTGCGCTATATCCCCGGCGACTTCCTCAACGCCCTGAATCCCCAGAGCGCCGAACGGAATGAAAGCACCTGGATCGGGCTGGAAGAAGAATCGCCACCCCACCGGCGGATGGTCGTCCGGCAGATTTCCGGGGCCATCGCCAGACGGATCGTCTGCGACCTCCGCCCCGGCGAAGTGCTGACGCGGGGACAACGATTCGGTATGATAAAGCTCGGCTCCCGCACAGAATTGATCCTCGTGGACGACGATTTGACAGTTGAAATCCAGCTCGGTCAACACGTCCGGGCGGGCAAAACCGTGATGGCGCGATATGAAATGACCAATGTTCAATGACCAAATTCCAAATTCCAATGTTCAAATTCCAATGTTCAATGTACATTGTACATTGGAATTTGGTCATTGGACATTTAACTGACCCCTGACCCCTCTCTCCATGCGTCCCATTCGCACCATCGCCGTCTTTCCGACGCTTTTGACGTTGGGGAACCTGATTTGCGGGTTCTTCGCCATCGTCGTGGCGGCGCGGATCGATAAGCCCGATTCGCTGGTGGCCGGCATCGACATCGCCGACACGAGGAACTTGATGCTCAGCGGTTGGCTGATCTTCCTGGCGATGGTTTTCGACGGTCTGGACGGTTACGTTGCCCGGCTGGCGCGGACCACCAGCGATTTCGGCGCCCAGTTGGATAGCCTCTGCGACGTGGTCAGCTTCGGTGTCGCGCCGGGGTTTTTGTTGGTGAAGATGTGTCCGCGGTTCACTTTGGTCCACGGTCATACGGTGTGGATCATCGCGGCGGCGTTTGCGGCTTGCGCGGCGTTGCGATTGGCGCGGTTCAACGTGGAAACCGGCGACGACGACGAACACCTCTACTTCAGCGGTTTGCCCAGTCCGGCCGCCGCGTCGGTGATCGCCGGGTTCGCCATCATGTTCTACACGCTTCGTCAAGACACGAACACGCTAAAGGAGTTCAAGGATTTCGTCGACGTGTGTCTCCAGACAGGCTTGCCGTTTTTGGGGCTGCTGACGGCGCTGTTGATGGTCTCGCGAATCCGTTATCCGCACGTGACCAACCGGCTGTTGCGCGGTCAGCGGAGTTTCGGCCACGTGGTGGCGGTGCTGTTCTTTTTCGTGGCGATCATGGTCTTCCGGGGCTACGCCCTGCCGATTGCGGCGACCGCCTTCGCGCTGTACGGCCCCATCCATCTGGGTTGGCAACTATGGATCCAGCGGCGGCGGCGGGAGGAACCGCTTTTTTAGTGGATAGTGGATAGTGGATAGAAACGTTTAGCCCGGTCACTTGTGACCGGCTTTTATTGCGGGAGAGAGTTATGTTTTCGGGAATCGTTGAAGCACTCGGCGAGGTCGTTGAACTGCGGTCCGAGCCGCCCGGCTGCCGACTGATCGTCCGCGAGCCGAAAATCGCCGCCGAAACCAAGGTCGCCGACAGCATCTCAGTCAACGGCTGCTGCCTGACCGTGATCGACCGCCGGGACGACACCTTCGCTTTCGAGGCCGGACCGGAAACCCTCCAGCGGACCAATCTCGGCGACTTGAAGCCGGGTAGCCCGGTGAATCTCGAACGGGCGCTGGTCGTCGGCGACCGGCTGGGGGGCCATTTTGTCAGCGGGCACATCGACGGCGTCGGCACACTGCTCGAACGCGACGATTGCGGCCAGTGGTCCACCTTCTGGTTCTCCGTCACCCGCGAGTTGGCCGTGCAGATGGCCTCAAAAGGCTCGATCGCCGTCGACGGCGTGAGTCTGACGGTCGTCGAGAGCAAGCCGGACCGATTCAGCGTCGCCTTTATCCCCTACACGCTGTCCGTAACCACCCTCGGCCGCCTGCAATCGGGCGGCAAGGTGAATCTCGAAACCGACTTATTGGCAAAGTACGTCCAGCGGCTGGTCGAAGCGAAGGAGTGGAAATGATTGACGGGGGGCGAGGGACGAGCAAGGGTGGCACTGGCTCAGCCAGTGGCACGCAGCGAGGGGCGGGCAAGGGTGGCACTGGCTCAGCCAGTGGCACACGGCGAGGGGTGGGCAGTTCACTGCCCACTGCTGAACGTCAAACGCTCTCTTTTCTCAAGCAGCGGTTCAGAGAGACGGGCATCCGTCCGCGCACACGTCTCGGCCAGAACTTTCTCATCGACCTGAACCTGTTGGACGTGTTGATCGAATCGGCCGCCGTCGAGCCGGACGACGTGGTGCTGGAAGTCGGCACGGGCACCGGCTCGTTGACCGCGATGCTGGCCACTCGGGCAGCGGCCGTGGTCACCGTCGAGGTCGATCACCGGATGTTCCAGTTGGCCGCCGAGCATTTGCACCGCTTTGACAACGTGACGATGCTCCAGGTTGACGTGCTTAAGAACAAGAACCGGCTCAATCCGGCGGTGCTTGAGGCGGTGGACGTCCAACTGGCGAAAGGGGACAGGTCCGATTTGCCGCGGAGCGGCCCGAAGGATGCTTCGCACAAATCGGACCTGTCCTCTTCCGGGCGGCGGCTGAAGCTCGTGGCCAACCTCCCCTACAGCATCGCCACGCCGCTGTTGAGCAACCTGCTGACGCTGGACGATCCGCCGCGGACGATGACCGTCACAATCCAAAAGGAATTGGCCCAACGGATCACCGCCAGCCCGGGCAACAAGGATTTCAGTGCGCTGAGCGCGTGGATACAGTCGCAGTGCCGGGTGGAGATACTCCGCATCCTGCCGTCGAAGGTCTTTTGGCCCCGGCCGAAGGTCTCGTCGGCATTCATCCAAATCACCCTCGACGACGAGCGGCGGCGGCGGATCCCCGACCGTGCGTTTTTTCACGATTTCGTTCGGGCGATGTTTATCCACCGCCGCAAGTTCCTCCGCTCCCAACTGCTCAGCGCGGTAAAAGGACGGCTCGGCAAGCCCGAGGTAGACGACGTACTGGCTCGATTGGACCTCGACGGCACACTCCGGGCCGAACAACTCAGCGTGGAGACTTTGCTGGCCCTGTGCGAGGCAGTGCGGACTTGATTGACGCTTTTCCATGGCCGGTGTATGATTCTGACACGTGGGCCGCTTGCGGCTTCGCATCGTCTGAGCAAACCGGGGAGAAATCGTCATGCAATTCATCGAGATGTCGGGCAAGGCGTTGCAACGGGTGGTCAGCGACGACGAACTGCACCCGAACGAACTGGCCAAGCTGGGACTGACCGACGAAAGCGTCGTGCGGATCAACCGCCAGGGCGACATCGAAATGCGCCGCCCGGATCGCTGGGATATTATCGGTGGCCTGCTGGGCGAGTTCGAGGAGCGGATCAAACGCGAGACGGGACTGGATTGGGTATAATTTGCGTCCCGTTGATCCGAAAACGCCGACTGTTTCCATTACGGCGTCCAAGCCGTTTGCGGTTTCGCAGCAGCCCCTTGGAGTCCTTCAACCAGTTCATCCATGCGGCGCTGCAGTTCCGCGACCGAACCACCCCAACACTCTCCCAAAGGGAGAGGGAGCAAAGCCGCGTGTGCTTGACGGCTTAAGGAGGCCAACTCGACGTGCCGCGGGTCGGACGGATCGAAGCGCCCCAGCGGCAAGAAGTCGAGCATTCCCGGCGTGCCGAATCCCTTGCCGCCGCGGACGCTGTGCGCGAAGACAATCTCGTTGATCGGAGCGCTGTTGAGCATCGCGCAGAGGTAATGTGCTTCGTCGGACCGGTTGCAGGCCACCAGCACGCATGTCTCTTGAGGGACCGGCGGCCGCGCCCCGGACGACTCGACAACCGCCGCGTTGATCCGCCGGTCCATCCGACGCCAGACGACCTTTACCGGGGCGACGGTGTACGGCCCGACGTTGTACATCGAATAAAACGGGGCACACCGTTGATAGCGTCGGTACGCCGCCCGAGAGACAAGCAGGTCTCGGAAGCGTTCGAGATAGTCGAGCGTGCGCGGGTATCTCTCCCGCATCGACTTCTCGTCGATCCCCGACCGCGTGGCTGGGTCTTGGGCCAGCAGGATGCAGCAGCGCGGCTCGGTCCGATAGCGTGCCACGTCGCCCCATCGCAACAGCGGGTAGAGCAGGTCAGGCTCGATCGCCGCCTCGACCGTCTCGATCCGGTGTTTTCCTTTCGCGGCAAGGTTGCGGATCAGCACGCCGTCGTCGGATTGGCCCAACACTTCGAGCCAGTAGACGCCGTTTGCCCCGCCGCTGTTGGCGCCGAGGTGGGCCGTGTAGGCGGCGCCGGATTGCGAAACCGCAAGCGGTTGACTTCCGTTCTTCTCCAGCACCAACCAGGGAGAGGTTGGTTTTGCAGGGTCGATCGGACGCGCC
>JAUWPQ010000013.1 GCA_030611515.1 Planctomycetota bacterium
GGTGGCCAGCGAGGAGACCGCCTCCGCGACCGGCAACAGGCGCTGGCTGTCCCGGTTCAATGCCGTTTCTGCCGCCGTCGAAGCCGCGCCGTCTTCCCAATACGCGCCGCCGTCCCCGCGATAGGTGGGCAGCTTGTCGGCAAAATGTTCGGAAATGTAGGCAAAGTAGTCCGCGTCGGTGGCGGAGATGATCTTCGGAAACTCGTAGGTCCGGCTCCATTTCTTAAACATCTCCGCTCTGCCGTTTATAATTTCCGTGTTGTCCATATAGAGGCCGTAAACCAAGACGGCGTCGGCGGGGTAATCGCTTCTCCTGTAGCGTATCAGAAACTGCGCGATCGCGCGGCGCATATGGCCGACCGACGGCCGGTCCCCCATTATCCCATAGAGTTGCCCATAACCGCGTGCCAACCAAGTCATCACCCGTCGCCCATCCGCTCCTTCCCAATAAAACGGAGATTCCTCGTTCAGCGAGCTGTTTTGCAGTATCGGCCCGCGCGTGTTGTTGCTTCCGTTGGCGAAGCCTTTTACCCCCATGTCGGCCAACATGGAAGGGAGGAACCAAGTGACGGAGGGGACGTCCGTGATGGAGGCGGTTTTGATCGGCACGCCGTATTTTTTCTGCAAACTCCGGGAAAAGTACAGGGACCGGTAGAGTTCCTCGCCCGTGCATAGGCCGGTCAGGAGATTCAGATAGATGGCGCCAACTTCGACCTGATTGCGCGAGGCTAAACTCGCCAGTTGGCGAGTCTTTGACGCGCTGCGCGACTTCAAGTAATTGTCGATCAACCACGCGTTCTCGAAGTTGAACTTGTAGAATGGAAATCGGGAAATGAGTTCCATAACTTGATCGGTATTGCGATTATCGAGTTCCTGCACGTTTGGTTGAAGGTCGGTGAAGCCAATGTCGTTGTGGATCTTGAGTCCGGCAAAAATGCGCCAGCGTTTCTCCGGACGAAACACACCTCTAAAGGTGCTGATCTTGCCGCCTGCCGTCACCTTGAGTTCATAAGGAACCGGCGTGGAGACCGCCGGCACGTCCACCTCGATCACGCGCTCTCCGAAGTCATAACCGTCGTCCTCTTCTTCGCAAACCACGGTTGTACCGCCGACTTTGAGATTTACGCCCACTCGTCCGAGAGGGCCGCGGTGATGCAGAACGACCCGGGTAATCTCCATCAACCGGTTGCCACTTCGGCGGAAGAAGATGGTCGGCTCAACCGTGGCTTCCAGTTCGGCCGCTGCCCCACTCGACTTTTCGAGCGCAATTGAGTCGTAAGAGAGGCCGCTGGCTTGGCCATAGGTACTGCCGCCGCCCAAAAAGGAGATGCCGATCTCGTTTTCGCCTTGCCGCAGGAAGGAAGGATCGATCGGCACGCGAACTGACTGCTTGGCATGGCTGAAGCCCCATTGCCGCCCGTCGAGGTTCGGACCGGCGACCGGCTGGATTCTAAAGAATCCGCGTTTGCCGTTGACATCGAGTTGCCCGGCACGCGGCGCCAAGGTGTCAAAGAAACATTGTATTGCGAGGACCGGCGGAGATGCCGGAACCTGTTCCAGCCGAAAGCGAACTCTGTAGACCGGCGGGTCGTGGTCGGCGGAATTCTGTTTCTCCCGCCAATCCTTCCGGGGAGAACTCTTGCCAATCTCATAAGTCAACCCTTTAGACGAGCCTGAGGCGAACTCGTCGGAAAAGCCGTCGGTCTTGCCAATGCTCCAGATCACATTGGGCTCGCCCTCGGTCGCTGCCTGCGCTTGTGCCCCGGCGTTCTTGCCGGGCCCCTGTCCGATACCGAGAAAAGTTACGGCGGCAATCGCCGAAGTGAGCCAAAGCTGGTTTTGCCTGCGCATTACGCTCTTCCTGACGCCCCCCTGCTACCAATACGTAAAGGGCCTGCGGGGAATAAAACAGGCTCTCGAAGATCGATCGGAAGTCGGATATGTTACGAGATTAAAATGCCTATTTTTGTACAATCACGGCGCAGGTGCGAGGCGCCAGCCGAACCCGCACGGGCAGCTTCTCAACAACGTCCTGCTGGAACGGTCGGAGGATCTCCACCTGGCGGCCTGCGCCGCCCGGCCAAGTGACCTCGGCCGTTTCCTCTCGGTTGCCGAAGTTTACCACAACGCATGCCTTTCCCGGCTTTTCCATCCCCTCGAAGACCGAGTACCTTACGTCGCTGCCAGCCTTCACCGACGCCCCCAACGTGTCGCGGAAGCGGCCGTGGAAAAGCAGCTCCTTATGCTTGGTGCGGATTCGAATCAATTCACGAACGTATTCCGACAGCGGGCGCGTCAGGGGCTCATCCATCGAATCGTTGTAATGCCGTGGCTGAACGGCCCACACCAGCCCGTACCGCATGCCGTTGTTCATCACATTAAAGTCTCCCGGGCCCTCGGCGCAAATGGTCGCCATCCACTCGGGGAACGTAAAGCGGAGAGCCGGCGAGTGCATATCGATGCGAGTCATGCGCATATAGGAGACATCGATGAGCGGGAAGGCCCGATCCCACCAACATTCCGCGGCCAGGGCGAATTCCGGATTGACCTTCCGCCCTTCTCGCAGGATATCTTTGAACATTGCTAGCTGCCCTTCAATCAAAGACCGATCCGGTGACGTGTTCAGAGCCGGGTTGAAATCGAGCCTGCCAACGATATTGGCTTTGTCCATTTGCAGACATTCGGCTCCGTCCTTAACCAGTTTGGTGAACTGGTCCAGCAGCAGCTTTCGAACCTCTGGATGTGAGGGGCTGATCAGGGTCATGTTGTGCGAAGTGAGGCCTTTGCGGGCACCAATGGTTCCTTCCCCCCATGCCCACAAGGGAAGATCGTCCGCCCATCGGCCTCTAACCGTATAGCGATGAAGCTTGTCTTTAAACAGTGAAGTGGCGGTGTCCGCAAACTGGATGTTGGTCATGATGATGGGATGAACGCCCATTCGCTTGATCTCCGCCAGCGCCCGACGAAACTCCTCCGGAGTGCCCAAGCGGGGATCTGGAGTGTACTGAGGATACCCGCGATCCAGCCCGCCGATCTGCCATCCCAGTATCTCTAACGTCGTTACGCCATACTTCTTGGCGTCGGCTGCCAGTTTCGGTAAATCCTTGAACTTGTATATGATCACATCCTCGGGACTGGAAATAACGACCGATTGCCAGGCCATTTCCTTACGCAACCAGCTTGGCGGACGTCGCACCTGGAAGTGTTGGTCGAACCAGGCGCGGTACAGTTCGCTCCCTTCGTGCCAATCGCCACGATGCACCTGGAGCACCACGGGACCGGACCGAAAGGTTCCGTTCTTGGTGTAGGGATAATTCACCCACCCCATCGTGAGCCCGATCGGTTCGCCTGCCGGCACGTCTGCAGGGGTCGGCCAGGTGTCGCCGATAACGGCCGTCTTGCTGAAAGGCCTAAGCTCAAAGTACAGCGTCGAGAGACGTGACACCACATCATGGTTCGCGTAGTACAACCCCACGTCGGCTTTGCGGTTATAGAATTCCATCCAAGACATTGCCATCCCCGGGGCCCCGTAGAAGCGCGGATAGGAGAAACCTGCCGCTGAATAGCGGATTCCAAGATTTCCACCTCCGTAGCCGCCGCCAACGAAACTACTAAATATGCCCGGGGCGAGGTTGGTATTCACGCCAGGAACCAGGGACTCGGTATCCAGGCGGTTAACCAACCCTTGCTGTCCTCCTATGATGCCGAAGTACACCTCGGCGACGGGCAAGCTGGTTGGATTCGCAACCTTTATGGAGAATTCGAGGTGGTCTCGAACGACCCGGATGTTGTATTGGACTTTGACGTCCACGGTCGCCCGACCGTTGCGAAGCGAATCATAGAAGCAGGTCACGCCATCGGGAGTCTTTTCGATACGGCTGCAGTGCTGCTCTTTGCTGTGGAAGTAGTTCGCCTCGTAATCAGGCTCCGGCAACAAAATCCTGAAGTTCTCACCCAATCGGGCTTCCCGAATGACTTCCACTGCCGGATCTTTCCAGGTGAGGCCGATAAGATCTCCTGATCGTCGGTCCAGGCGCAGGGTGCAAAGGCGGGTTTGGACAATCTCCGTACCGTCGCTTGCCGAGGCATCAGGCTGCGCTCCCGCGGACATTAGGGCCGCAATGAAAAATGACGCACAGAATGAAACGGAAGTGGACGGCATTGTTGCTCCTTATGAACAGTTTTGACGGTGGCGATTATAATAGATACTTACAGTTCAATTGCAAGCGTGGCCGGTTTCGGCGAGGCGAGAATCGTCTTTCCGCCCGCCTTGAGGTAGGTACCTCTGTAAACCATGGCTTGCTTGGGTTTTCCTTTTTCATCTCGCGTCAGGCAGAACAGCGGAGCATCCGTCTCGACCTGTTCAAGCCCGCCTCCCGAGCCCGACAGGCGAAGGCCCACCAGGTCCACTCTGCGCCCTCCCTCGCGAGACACTCTCACTCCAACCCATCCTTGCTCGCGTACTTCTTGGATCACCGGCTCGGTTCCACCCGCCGCAAAAGGATAGAGCACGGTTAAGAACCGTTGCCGCTTCTCATTCCGCGCGGGGGTGATCTCGAAATAGTCGGACCGCTCCAATTCCCTTTGTTTCTCCCGCGTGCTCTTCACCACAGCGAGGTCTTCGTTATACGTCTTGTAGCCCTGTTTGATGGCCAGCCGGTACTCCTTCGGCTCGATCATCCGCACCAACAGGGCGGCCTTTCCTTTTCGGATCACGTACGCCTGGTCCTCCTGCTTCATCTCCCCGTCGTAATGCAGCAGCCACTGGAAGGGCGCATCGCTTTCCTTGCTCAACCAGTCCGCCACAACATAGTATTGGTTCCCGATGAAGAGTGTGCCCCGCAGGAACCGGCTCAATCGGCCCTCATAGGGAGCGGTCGCGTCTCCCAGCACAAATCCCAACTCCGGCACGCCGGCTTGCGCCACGATCTTCCCCGGCCGGCGTTTGATCTGCCCCTCGCCCCCTACGAGCACAGTGCTGTGGGCCCGCGTGGTGTGGTAGTAGCCCTTATACTCCGGCATCTCGTACCCGCAAACACCGGAGTCAGTCAGCAGCAACTCGTCGCGGCTGTAGAGCACGAAAGAGTTGGCGTCGGGGTGAGAGTGGCCCGCCGTCACCCCGCATTTCAAGGCCAGCATCGTGTCGTCGTGTCCCCAGCCGCTACGCATGACCGCCACGCCCATGCCGGGATAGACCTTCGCGGGAACCGCGCCCTCGGGCTCTTGCGGTTTAACCGTCGGGTCGTACCACAGGTACGTGAAGGCCGGCAACTCTGAGTAGCGAAAGTGGGAGGCGTCATTGAAGTTGTTCTGGCAGTTCTGCAGGAACCACTGAAGGCCCGAATGCCGCAGCCGCCGCGCCAGATAGGCCGTCAACGTCGGGCTGGTGGCAAAGCCCGCTCGGGTGTCCGAGAAGTTGACCCCCCGCATCCGATCTCCCATTCGAAAACTCGCGTTGAGGATGAACCCGGCCACCTTTTGCATCAAATCCATCGGCAGGATCTCCACCCCGGTCTGCCGGCGATACGACTCCCCGAAGTAGAAGGATGTGATCAACACCCCATCCATGTAATTCAGCCCTTCCCAGTAGCCTCCCTCCGAGTCGAAGTTAGGCGGAAAGTAACTCCCCGCCCTTAAGTCTTGCTGTCTTTTTGGCAACACGGGCACCGTCCACCCCTCGAAGCGGAACCACCAGTCCGAAGCATCCTTGCACAGGCGGGCGTAACGTTCGGCCAACGGGTGTTCCCGGTAAAGGGCCATGGTGGCTTCGCCGGCCAGGGCAACACTGACCTGCCAAAAGTTGTAATAGGGCTTCATGTGCGACGCTACCGGCAACCGAGTGAGCGGATCGGCGTAGTCCTGCACGATAGGCAGGATTCCTTTGTACAGGAGGCAGGTGCGCAGCCGGTGGCGCTCAGTCTCCGTCATGAAGTCGTAGAGCCAGTCGTAACCACACGCCGCCAAGTGGCACAACCCGGCGGTTTCTATTTGCCCTCGCCAGGGTACCCCATAGTCCGTACCGAAAAACCTGGGACTGGTCCAGAAATCCCAATCGCACAGCGCCATCAACAAATCGGTGGCTTTTCGCGCATGCGCCGTCACGCGATCCAGCGCCCAGGAGAGCGCGAGACTCCTCGAATAATTAAAGCTTTCACTTACCGTCATCCCTAAATTTTTCTGGTTATCGGCCCCGGTGTCAAATTCCCAGCGATCGGACATCCGGGGGAAGTGATTCACAGCCATCCCTTTCTCAATTTCCGCCTCCACCCGTGCCCAGGCAGCCGCGGCGATTGGATCGGCTTTCCGCTTCGCCCGTAAATCCTCCACGTCCTTGCGGCCAAAGAACAGCCGCGGATGCTCCTGCGGGGTCCAAGCCCGCATCGCAACCGGGGCTCCTTTGGTGGAAGCCATCAAGCGATCGGCGCCACCCGGTAGTTTGGGAATCTCCATCGCCGCAACCGCCGCGAGGGTTTCCAGAAAATTGCGCCTTGTCAGGGGCATGGAATTCTTCCTCCTCAAGATCATCTATTGAGATTAACTAAATTTCGTGACGTTCATCGGCGGTCACAGACCGCAGCACCAGCGGCGGGCTGATCAGGCAAATGACTCTCTTCCAGTCCTTAGGTGTCGCCCTTTCCACGCGGGCGATTCCGAATGAAGTTATCAACCGTCGCGTTCACCGGATCGGGCCCCTTGTGTCCCAATCGCTGTCGGATGGTGGGCCGAAGCCACAGGTACAATGCGCATGGCGCGTACATAATGTTCCCGCCACCCCAACGGTTTTTGGAATGCAGGCCCGTGCGGGTGCTGATGGCTTCGCCGAATGCAGGTTCGTGCGTAAGTTCAGCCTGGATTCGCCGGACCAGGAGCGAGTCCACCAGCGACGCATCCAGCCCATGTATCAGTCCCGAGAGCCATGTCCCCGCATCACAGAAGAACCAAGACCCACCTTGGCAGTATTCGCCTGATTCCTCGGGAGGCAAACCGTATGGTGAGAGCCCGCCCTTAGGCCCGTATTGGTCGGCTTCCAAAAAGTCGCCGTTCGCTTTTGAAAAGATACGAATCCCCCAGGGAGACTGTATCTTCATCGCATGTCGGCAGTGCCGTTGCACAAGATCGTCCGGCAAGGATTTCTTTCCAAAGGCGGCGAAGCTGACCGCCTCTCCATACAGGGCGTCGCCCCCGAATACTTCCGGCCGCATCACGCTGGTGGGGAAATAGCCTCCCTCGCTATTGAACATCTTGGCGTAAGCGGTCTCGGCCCGCCGGACGTCCGCATCACGGATCGGAAAGCCAAGCTCCTGGGCAGCCATCAACCCACCGCAATGGAAACCCTGGTTTGAAGTCATGGTGTCGCCATTGGTGTAGTAGAAGATATCCATATAGGTCTTCCAACCCAGATTTTTGGGATCCGCCATAGCAGGCGGTGGCACGAAGGCGCCGTCTTTCTCGTTGTCGCGCATATACTCCAGAGAGCTTCGGCACATTGCGGAATTGGGTTTAAATCCTGCCCGGGCGAGCAAGGCGGCAACAATCAAGTACCATTGCGCTTGGTCTTCGCCATTTTGGCGATTCCAATACGTACCGCGCATCCCCTCGGCCAGAATTTCCATGTCCTGCAAGCCTAAGCCCATCATCGCCATGTCGCACACCCACTGGTGCCAGCCGTAGTTAGGCCCGCTGCTGATCATGTAACGACTCTCGGGTCGCACTAAATTACGGCGAACGAGAAGGTACGCGGCATTCCGCAGAATGGCCGTGACGGCCGAGTCGTTCCAACCCTTGCCCGTCGCCAGCGCGCGATGAGCCGCCAGTTGAATGTCGTAGAGGTCGCGCACCGGCGCCGCGAACAGCCAGGTTTTGAACTCAAGCATTTGGCTCTTGCGGATGTGCTGCCAGCCGTCAAATTCCGCATGATACATTGTCAAGTAGCCGGCGGAATCATTGGTGCCGCTCGTAATGTGTTTAGGGGATCCATCTCCGGTCCGAAGCAGAATCCGCCGCTGCGCCGGGTCAATAATCTGCTGGGAACGATTCTCCCAGAAGCCAGGAGTATCCGAGAGCACGCCGGTGAGTTGGCCGCCTTCCACCGCCCCGGCAAAAGGCCACAGTTGCACGCTCACACCGGGCTTCATAAGCTTGTCGGGTACGAGTCTGTCATGCATCAGTGCCACTCGGGCATTCTCTTTGCGCCTCCAACTATAAAAGGATTCCGCCCGTGGGAACTCGTAGGGTAGTTCCAGGTTGAAGGTGATGTCTCGGTCGGCCACCACCTCGATCGATCGCTCCACAACCCCGCCGCCTAAGTCCCGCACCACCTGCCGAATAGTCAGCCCCGGGAGCTTTGGAAACTCGGATATCTTCGCGTTAAAAACCGAGCGTGCCGGCCCCGGTTTGAGGGTCCGAGGGCTTTCGCCGGGAATCTCAATCGTCACAGGACTTTCGATCAAGCGCTGAAGATCGGGGGCTTTCTCCTGGCCGGCCGTTTCGGAGCCGACACCTTCTGCTCCGAACAGCGGCAGGACGCCTTGTCCGATAAGTACAGAGCTGGCGCCGCCCGCCGCCATCAGCGACAAGAGGCCTCGCCGCGTGAGTGAAAACGAATCCTTCATTTTTTCGTCCCTTTCTAATCTGTTGGTTTCATATATTCTTGGGATCCAAGCCCCTTAGCCACCACTCATAACGATCGAAGTGCTCCCAGACCGGGTAGTAGTAAGGTCGGATGTCCGTCCATCGCCGGTGGATCGTGTCCCATTCCTTCAGGAAGTGCGGCAGGTAGGGTACATCCTTTCCGAGCGTCGGCAGATTGGCCATCGAGTATTCGGGCCGACTTGCGAACAGCGCCTTGATCTCGTAGAACCGCTCCAGCGCTTCGTGGAAATGGGAGTTGGATTGCTCCGGATCGGCAAGTGAGCGATAGGCTTCGTAAAATGAGATACATCCTTGCCAGCGGGTGACAATGTAGTTCAGTTCCCAGAGGTCGTGCGCATAGAGCGAATCGTTCGGGTGGTTCCGAGCTTCTGTCAGAGCCCGCTCACGCGCCTTCACCGCGAATTGATACTTCACGCGGTATCGCTCCAAGCGCTTGGCGATCCAGGCGTCAAGATTTTCGTCTCCGTCGCGCGCCTTGCGATGGAGCTCGGTTTCCGGCGGAAAACAGGTATCGTTCGCTACTAACCGCAAGGCCGGATCAGTCGCTTGAATCTGGAGCTGCTGGCTTTCCAGCATGGAGGGCAGCGGGGACTCCCCATACCGGCGCCGGACGTAGTCTTCCAGGTAGTCTTTCTCCTTGAGATTCGGGTTCCATCCCAACTCTGCCGAGAGGTCGCCCAGAAGGGCGTTGCTGTTGGCAACGATATTGAACGCGATGACCCCGGATGCTCCGTGGTCGGCTGCAATTCGCAGATCGGTGATCAGTTCCTGGGGACTGGAGTCCACGAACGATGGGGGATATCCGGCCTCGAAGCTCAGCAACCTCCAAGCGAGCCACGAGCGTGGTCGATACCAATCGAACACTTCTTCCCGTTTCCGGCTGGCCGTGTAACTCTTGTCCAGGTCGGCCACTCCCACTTCTTTCGGCGTGAGTCGGAGAAAGTCATGCCACTCCCGCGGCATGTCCCGTTTCAGCCAGTAGCGTCCCCAGCACCACGTCTCGACGGAAACCTGCGCCTTCGGGTCAATCTCTTTGAGAACTTCGTAGGCCTGCACCGCCACCGGCGCGCTCGTGGGGAAGTACGAGCATCGCTCCCCCTCGTGCTGGTAAGGGCAAACGAGGTAGAGGTGGCTGTCATCCACTCCATATGTTTCGATGATCTTTCCCCAAAAGCGCCGCATGATCCGACGGCAGTCGGGCTGGGAGGCGCAGATACCGACGTTCTCCATCTGGAGGAGGTGATACATAAGCTCCGGGTGGGCTGTCTGGAAGAAGTCCGGCACCTGGGAATAAAACAAGTTGTAGACGACCGAGATCCCATTCTCGCGCGCATACCGAAATATCCGCTGATTGAGTTGGGTCCGATAGGCCGGATCGACGACGTACTTCTTCAGTGTCTCCGCATTTTGCTGAAGTTCGGGAAACTCCCGGAATATCACATCCCCCCACAGGTCGCAGTCGTGGAAAAGCACCAGCCGGTTGAATCGTTTTCTCCGCATCCAGTCGATCATCCGCTTCCACTCGTCAAACGACCACAGGCGGCAGGAATGGATGTAAGGCCGCGTCCAGGTCGGGCTAACCATGTACCCGCGATGCTCGAAGTGCGGCTCGACTCGATCATCAATCTTCCTGAAAGGCATACCTTCGCAATTCGGCACCCGCTCGCCATCCATGAAGAACCCCACCCCGCAGTGCGCCTCGAGGTAATGGTAGACGGCATACATCACGCCGATGGGCTTCTCACCGCCCAGCACCAAGCACGACCGGCCTCGCCAAGTGATACCCTTAAGGAGAAACCCCTGTGTACCCACGGAAGACTCGGGCAACCGGATCACGCCCTCTTGCTGCATCTGAGCGATGAGGCCATTGGTCTTTGCCGTGCCGAGGATGAAAACCGGGCCATCATTCGAGCTATCGCCCCATTGCTCCTCAGTCATCACTTGCACGGCCTTGCCAAGCATGGCGCCCGCGAATTTGCTGAGCTCTGTCGCCGCCAAGCGCTCGAGCTGGACAGATCCTCGACCGAGCACCACGGCCACGGGCCGAGCCGATGCACCTTCGGCCCGTAAGAACCCACTCATGGCTACGGCGGAAGTTACACCCAAGCAAATGAAATCACGACGGCCGAGCCCCTTTTGGCGAGTAATCAAGTCAAGCGGCATGGGTCGAGCCCCTTTTGGCGAGGAATCAAGTCAAGCGGTATAAACGTAATTATAGTTTGCCCCTGCGATAAAAAACGTCAGCGCAGTAGGCGAAAGTCGATTTTGTTCTGCTCCGGCTTGACCTCCGCCCTCAAGGGAGTCGTCTCCCAGCGGGAATATTCTCGGGGCACCAGCCACTTGGTCGTCGTAGTGGCCATCCTGCCCCTGCCGATGCCTCTTCCGGCGCGACGCATTTCCTCATCCATGCTTTTAGGAACGTCCTCGATTGTGGGCGTCGCCGTCGCCTCGATCGTCACGCTGTGATTGCCCAGAATCGCGCCGTCCTTGCTGCGAAAGGTAGTGATCGTGTAGCTGCCGTCCGGCTGAATCTGCCCCGTCGCCGGCCGCCCGTTTTTCGGGTAGAAGGTGATCGTGCCGTGTTCGACGGGCTTGCCGTTCCAAGTCACTATTCCTTGCACGGGCGCGGTGGGCGGCAAATCGTCGCCGCAGCCCGTCAGCAGCGCGCAGAACAGTGCAACCATCAGACAGGCCGCCAACCGGTGCGGTAAACTAAGCATTTTGGATTCTCCCACTTTGTAGGACGGATTAGGAAATCCGTCCTACGTGTAAACCGTCAACTTATTCTTTTACAAGCTATAAGGCGACTACAATCCGCCGTCGATCATTTCGCCTCCCTCGCGCGTCGATAAATCCCGATAGACCGCAAAGTCCATGGTTTCGTACAGGAAGGTTACGTGGCCGTCGCTAAACAGGAAGTACGCTCCCCCGGGGTGGTCGCTGCCAAACGGTGTTTCGCTCTCGAAACTGTGCCCTGGTATGGGCATGTGGACGCTGTTCATCGGATACTTGGTGCTCGACAACACCCGGCCGTTGGCCTGGTAATCGTAGAACGGGTGAGGGATGGCGGGCATGTTGCCGTCGGTGTTCATTACGCCTCCGGCGCCGAACCAAGCCGTGGGCCCGCCGACGTTAAAGTCTCCGTAGCCGGGGCCAAGGCCGTAAGGCTGCGGGTGGATCAGCTCGCCGATGGCCAATGTGGCGCTCAGCCCGTCGCGGATTTGGGAAACCGGCAGAAAGCTGTTGGAAAAGAAGACGCCGTCGATGTACTGGTCGCCGACGACGTTCCGCGCAATCAGAGTCTTGCCGCCCGTTGCGCCTTGGTAATCCTTGCGATACGGGAAATCCGTCCATCGGGAGGTGGGGCACGTGTAGCCGGACACCACCATCGTGTTGATCTGCGACCAGACGGTACTGAGGTACATGGTGCTGCCCATTGGACCGCTAAAGTACGGCTCGAAATCCGCGTATCGGGCGTCTTGCTCGAAATAGGGAAAGATAGTGACGAACAGTCCCGTGCCGCGACATTCCCCCATTACGCAATTGCCCGGTTGGACGGTCGACCCGGCGGGAAACGTGTTCCATGCGTCAAGGTAGTTGTGCAGCGCAATGCCCATCTGTTTAAGGTTGTTCTTGCACTGCACTTGGCGTGCCGCCTCGCGGGCCGCCTGCACCGCCGGAAGCAGCAACGCAATCAAAATGCCAATGATCGTGATTACGACCAAAAGCTCCACGAGCGTAAAAGCTCGTCGATTATTATTGATACGTGTACACATCATTACCTCCTTTCCTTGCGAGTTGCAAGGCGATTCGCCGAGTTAAACGAATGATAGCTCTCATAGCCACAAGGTTTTCCTTCCCAACTTGCCTCCGCTAAAATTTCAGAACTTCTTGCCGTCGATCGGCTGGCCGTCCTTGCGGTTGCACAGGCGGCGAAATATCTCGGGGTCGATAGTGTAGCTGGTCATCTGCACCGAGCCGTCGCAAAGGGCCATGAAAAGCCCATTGGCGTGGGCACTACCGAAGCTGCTCTCATATCCGGGGGTGTCCGGCCTGGGCGGGAAATAGTCGGTAAGCGGATTGACGATGGGATAGCGAAAGGCGCCCCAACGAATGATCTGCGCATCCTCGCCGTTGTAGACGAGTATATGGTCGGAGTGGCTCATGGAAGTGAAGTAGGTGTCGGGATTCATACTTTTTTCGCCCGCCAGGTAGGTGTTGCTGGTTCCGTCGGTTATGTCCGCCACGGTGATCATACTGCCCGTAAAAAAGATACCCGTGGCAATCTTGGCCCAGTCGGCGAATGTCTGCCGGGCCGCTAGGGTCATTTGTCCCGGCGGGCTCTCGACCTGGCCGCAGCCGTCGGGTCCCGCCGGGTACGGCCCGTTGCTCTGGTTCTGCGGCGACCAGTGCGCCCGTGGATTGACGTTGTACCAGACGTAGACGTCGCCTTGGTTGCCGGCGTAATCGTTCTTGGCCACCAGCTTGCCGCCCGGCGAGTCCGTGTTATAGAACCCCGGATTCTCGTTCATCGGATCGGCGGGATAGAGCAGCGGCGGTCGCCGCGAGGGGCAGTACAATACGCTGAGCGGGGTCTGAGTGCGCTGCAGGTGGTGGCGGTATTTCTGCGGCATGGCCTCGCCCAAGCCAAGGTCGTGGAGTGCTTGCTGCTCGATATAGGGAAGGACGTTGTAAATCCATCCGCCCGGCTGGCGCCAGTCGTTGCCGCGGTCGGCGTCGCCCGACCAGGAAAAACCCCAGCCGTTGGTGGGAAACCGTCCAGTGGCGTTCTCGTGGGTCAGGCAGCCCAGGGCGAGTTGCTTGAGGTGGTTCCGGCACTGCACCTGGCGGGCCGCCTCGCGGGCCGCCTGCACCGCCGGCAGCAACAACGCGATTAAAATGCCGATGATCGTGATCACCACCAAAAGTTCCACGAGCGTAAAGGCTCGGAATTTATGATTTATGATTTTTGATTGATGATTGTTTTGAAACATCGCTGGCTTCCTGACCGAACGGAACAAATACCTGAAATACAACTCGAAAACCTCGCGCCAAAGCACAAAGACGACGAGAAATCCGCCTCTTTGCGCCTTGGCGCGAGTTCTTGTGCTTCCGAGAATGACCGGCTCTCCGAGCGTCGTCGCGAAAACCATTCGTGACGACACCGGAGTTCGCCAGTCAAATCAGAAATCATACATCCTAAATCATAAATCTACTTCTGCTTCCTCCATGCGTAGCAGAGCAGTCCCGCCAGCCCGGTGACCAGCAACGCCAGCGTACCCGGCTCGGGAATGGCGGTGTACGAGCCCGACACGTCATCCAATAGAACAGCAGCGTAGTTTCCGCTGCCGCCTGCGTAGTGGTCAAACTGTAACCACAGAGTTTTTCCAACATCGGCCGCCGTTGCCGTGTAGGTGAACGACTTCTGCGTCCATGTATTGTTGGTCGGTCCCAAACCCGTGGCTTGGTGGATGTACCCGGCCGCTCCACCGCCGAGAGGGGCGGCATCCTGGGCCCAGAGTTGCGCGTAGAAGAGCTCCGTGCCGTAAGCACCTTCCCAGGGATTCTTCTCCGTCCAGAAATCAATCGTAAGCGTGTCGCCGGCGGCGGCAAACTTGTATGGAGTGCTGCCGTCAGTCGTCAACTGCTGGAAAAGCCTCTGCACATCGCTGCCGCAGGAGATCATGCCATACTGATCTCCACTGTGTGCCGGTATGGCCCAAGGACTGACATTGCCGTACCCCCCCCAATTTACAGGAGGCGTGCCGCTGTCCTCAAAACCCGCGTTCAGGATGGTGATCGCGTCCGCCTGGGCCACGGTAGCCGTCAGGGCCAAGGAAACGACAACCAGTGCCGTCAAGACATTCTTAAAACACATCGTAGTTCTCCTCCCCTATCGGGGAAAAAGTGTTTTGGAAACGTCCCAGGCTCCAGAAACACTCTGGACGAATCAACCCGGACGCCTCCGACTCTACTTGGTCTCCTCGTTTAACCCGGAGCCAACGGCGACGGTGACGTGGCTCCCGCAGCCGCCGTCGCCGTTGGCTCCGGGTTAAACGATCTCGTGCAGGCGGGACGGATTGGGAAATCCGCCCTACGCCGCCGGTTTCCTCACGCGGAGCGTGAGGAGTACATTCCGTTCCCATGCCAAGCGCGGGAACCAGGAGGGCGTCAAATCAGTCCATAAAAGTACCCTCCTTTCGCCCCGGCTCCTGCGATGCAGCAGGCACATCGCTCTTCGGAAACGTAACCGAAAGCTCCTCGAAGCTGACCGTCATGGTGTCGCAGTAGCCGGTGCCGACGAGCAATCGGCTGTTGGTCGCATTCAATAACGGCGCGGTGGCGGGCAAGTCGATCGGAGGGCTGGTGAAATCGGCGTGGAATTGCCCCGTGAAGTTCCTGTCCACCGCGAAGGTTACCCACTTGCCGGACTTCGACATCCGAAAGCGGTGCCGGCCCGCGCCCTGCCCGTCGGCTGGCACCCGCTCCTTGCTCGACACCAATTCCGTCATCCATTTATCGTCGTCGGCTTCCGGGGTTGCCGTGGGATCGGGGTGGTACAATCGCACGCTCACCGTGCCGTTTTCGACCACAAACATCAAGACCAGCCCGGACCTAACCTCGTCGAAGTACGAGGGGTTGGGTACGCCGTCGCCGACACCGAAGAATATCCGGTGCGTCCACTCGGGAAAATCTCCGGTCTTGAAGGAGGCGTCCAGTTGCACCTGGAAGGTGGCCTCGAAGGTGAAGTCGCGGTTGCAGAAGTCGGTGGCCGCGGTGTGGAGGTAGCCGCGCGACTGCCGGCCCTCGAACGAAGCCCAAGGCGGCTCTTGGTACACGGCCGCCCCGTCAACGTTGATATATCGCCCCAGGGGATTCTGCTCGAAAACGGCGCCGACGCCAAACCCGGGACCGGCGGACTTCGCGACGCTCCGGGGGGCGGCGGCCAGGTTGGACGGGAGGCTGCGGACGAATTGGACGGCTTTCTTCCCGACCGCCGGGCCGCGGACAATCACCAGTCGCTTCGCGGCGTCCTTGCCGTCCTTGCCGTGCTCCACCCGCGCCGATTCGTTCTCGCGCAAAATCACCTCGCACCCACTGCCGGACGAACCGGCAGTGCCATCCGACACCAGTACCTTCACCGAGCCGCAGAAGACGTGCGAGGTGGTGCATCCCTCCTCACACACCTCTACGCCGAACTCGGTACCCAGATCGATGATGGTGGCGGCGGGAGTGCAGACGTAAAATAGTGGAGAGTGGATAGTGGGTGGTGGATAGTGATCTGACCCCTGACCTCTGACCTCTGACCTCTCCTCCTCTACCTTCGCCGTCAATTTGCCCAGCGTGAGGTAGCCGCCGGCGGTGGATTCGACCTCGTAGGTACAAGGCCCTTGGAGGATGACCTTGGCCCCGGTGTCGTAAGTAATTTCCATTAGGCCGGCGTCGAGGATGTATTTGCGGCCCAAGGGAACGTAAGCGTATCCCAGTGGCGGCAGGAAGTCCTTGTCGTCGGACCATTTCACATCGGCCATGCCGGTGATGCGGCCGACGAACACCATCTCCGGCCTGGCGTCCGACGGAACCGACTGCGACGGCGCCTCGGCGAGATGCTGACCGATGGGAACCTTGTACGCCCAGGCCCCCAGCATCGCCACACCCATAATCACCGTGGTAATCAACCAGGTCAAAGGCAATTCCTGGGAAAAAAACGCCGCCGTGCCGTGATAGGCGCTGCCGAGGAAGCCGAGCCGAGGCGGGGTCTGCAAACCGATTGGTATCGAGTCTGTCAAGCGTTTGAGTGGCACGACGTCAGCGTCCTGAGAGGGCGGCCGAAGCTGCGTCTCCGCGTCGTCTGGCAGCGGATACTTTGCCCAGGTCTTCAGATTCCAGGATATGTGCATGTATCGCACATAGAGCTTGCAGAGTTCTGGATCCTCACACACCAGTTGCTCTAGCCGTGCGATCTCTTCGTCCGATGGCTCTCCGCTCAACGAGGCGGAGGCCAGGGCGTGCAGTTCGGGAAGGCGATCGTCGGGCAATGACGAATTGAAAACGGTCATCGCGACTCCTCCCGGCGCATGGCATCTTCGATACACCGCTGGAGGTCGATGCGAATTTCGGCAACCGCACGTTGCGTCCCCCGCACGGATCGGCCCAAACGAATCGCCACCTCCTTGATCGTTTCATTTCCTGCGTAACAAGCCCAAAGCAGTCCCCGGGCGGCTTGGCCTAGTTTCTCCAAGCAGTCGCTAAGTGTCTGTCGGAGCGGGGAGGCTTCCACTGCCAACGACTCCGCCTCGCGCGATACCACGTCGACAAACTGCTGGCTGAAGCGGGCCGAGGCCCGTTGCGACCGCTTGCGATACGCCAACACCATGAAATATGCAATGGCGCGAGCCCAACCGCCAAAATCCTTTGTTGGATCGTACCGGTCGAATTGCATCCAGAGCCGGAGCTTCGTCTCCTGAATAACCTCATCCGCGTCGGCCCAATTTGGAACCAGGGAGACGACATACCCGCTCAGTTCCTGTTCGTGGGCGCTAAGAAGGCGCACGAACTCCTGCGTACGAGCCTCGTGATCGGAGAATTTGGAGGAATCGGCCGACATGTTGAATTACCTCAGACACCCTGCCGCGCCGCACGTGTCGGCGCAAGGCGACAATATCTCTCCCCTCTATACATAATAAGCACAACTCCACATCCAGCGACAATTTTTGACAATTTTCCCTGCTTTATTCGACCAAAGGCTGCGCGGGGTTGAAAAATGGTGAAAAATGCCGCTTTTTCCTGAGTCCGCCGTTTCTGCGGGGGGCGAGGAAGGGAGGCGGAGGGGGGTTCCTTTGTCGCAGAGGCAAACTACAATCGCGCTCGTGACCGTTTGATTTGATTCCTCGGCGTGCGCCGAGGATTGAGCGGCCACGGCCGAATGTTGGAGACATCTCATGGGAATCGCAACTATTGTCCTTGGCCGCAGTTACTTTGTCCGCGTCATGCCTAGCTTGATCGTGTGCGGGGTGGGCATTGTTTTGACCGTTGCCGTTATGGCCGGTGCCTTGAAGGCCGAGGAAACCCCCGCCCGGCGCGAACAGTTTGTGATCCTCACACCCAAGCCACCGGCAACGCCGCGCATTAACGGGGCCCGAGTCTTCGGCGTGCGGCCGGGGCGGCCGTTCTTGTTCACCATTCCCGCCACGGGCCAGCGGCCAATGGAGTTCGCCGTGGATGGTCTGCCTGTGGGATTGAAGATTGACGCCCAGAGCGGCCAGATCACCGGCTCGCTTGCCAGTCCGGGCGAGTACGTGGTCACGTTCCGCACCAAGAATGCCCTGGGCGAGGCCCAACGGAAGTTCAGAATCGTTTGCGGAGATTCGATCGCGCTGACGCCGCCGATGGGTTGGAACAGTTGGAATTGCTTCGGCGGCGCGGTGGACGACGCCAAGGTGCGATCGGCGGCGGACGCCATGGTCCGCAGCGGCCTGATTCAGCACGGCTGGACGTATATCAACGTCGACGATTGCTGGGGGGTGCAAGTGGGCGCGAACCCGCCGTCGGTCGCCTACCCGCCCCACACCGACCAGGGGCCACCGGTTTATACCGACAAAGACATTAAGACCTTGGATGATTACTTCCGCCGTGAGGGCATGCGCGACTGTCAGGGGAACATCAGTCCTGGTAAGCATTTTCCCGACATGAAGGCCCTGGCCGGTTACATCCACAGTAAGGGCCTGAAAGCCGGCCTCTACACATCGCCCGGCCCGCTGACCTGTGGCCGTTGCGCGGGTGCCTATCAGCACGAAGAGCAAGACGCCCGGCGGTTCGCCGAGTGGGGGTTCGATTTCCTTAAGTATGATTACTGCGAGTATCATCACATCTCCCCGTCGAGATTCGGGCTGGCCACAAGTC
Source organism: Planctomycetota bacterium (assembly GCA_030611515.1). GTDB lineage: Bacteria > Planctomycetota > Planctomycetia > Pirellulales > Thermoguttaceae > JAHIKV01. The sequence goes on from JAUWPQ010000013.1 coordinate 18,556, forward strand.
AGAAACCATATCGCAAGATGAGCGGAATTCTCCGCAAGCTCGACCGGGACATTGTCTTCAGCATCTGCCAGTACGGCGTGGGCGACGTATGGAAATGGGGGGCGGAGGTCGGCGGCAATTGCTGGCGCACCACCGGCGACATCACCGACACCTGGCAGAGCCTGTCCGACATCGGCTTCGGACAGGCCGGCCACGAAACCTTTGCCGGACCGGGACATTGGAACGACGTGGACATGTTGATTGTCGGCCATGTTGGCTGGGGCAGCGAACTGCACCCCACGAGGCTCACGCCCAACGAGCAGTACACGCACATCAGCCTATGGTGCTTGTTGAGTTCACCGCTGTTGATCGGCTGCGACATGACCCAGTTGGACGATTTTACCCTGGGGCTGCTCACCAACGACGAGGTTCTGGAAGTCAATCAAGACCCTTTGGGAAAGCAGGCCGGTCGGATCGCCAAGGACGGACACCGCGAGGTCTGGGCCAAAAGCATGGAGGACGGCAGAAAGGCCGCGGGGCTGTTCAACCGCGGCGAGGCCGAAGCCGTCGTGACCGTGAAATGGTCCGACTTGGGAGTGACCGGTAAGCAGATCGTCCGCGACCTGTGGCGGCAGAAGGATCTAGGCACATACGAGGGCCAGTTCTCCGCCCCCGTCGGCCGGCACGGCGTGGTGCTCATTAGCCTGCGGCCTGCCACCTAGGGGGCAGGGAGGATTCCTTGCCAGTTCCAAGGGTAACCGTTCATTGCGCCAAGAACCGTCCTGTTCAAAAACGTTGACACACGATAAACCGAGACATCAGTTGGAGTTTGGGGAGTGAACATCGGGGCGGGTATGTCCAACTGCTGACGGAACCGACCTGTCAAGAGGCGTTTGAACCTGCTCGCGCGGCTCGATTACGAGTGCTGGATTGGAAATATTGCTGACCGGTGCAGCAGCAACCGCCACAACCGCTGTCAAAATGGAACCCTGCCCTACGCCGCTTTCCGCTGGTAGTGCCTGAGCAGCCCGCCGAGTCGCTCGTGGCAGATGACATCAGCAGGTCCCAAGCATTTAACAGGCTCTGGCTGTTCAGCCAGCATAGGCGGTAAGTTGCCGAGCGACTGATGCGGGCGCCATTGGTGATAGTAGGCGACATACTCATTGACCAGATATGAGGTGCTTCTGGTCCTCCTTTGAAAGGTGTAAGATAGTCATAAATCTCACCTTCCGCATGGACCAAGAATCGGGGAGCCTGTCACGGCGTCGACGTACAATAAAATCAACGGTTCAAATGAACGCCAGTCGCCCCGACTCGAAAGGCCCACCGTAACAACCGTTATGGCGGGCCTCCTTTTTTGCGCCTCGGATTGGCGAGTGCGCGAGAAACGATTCGTCGGATGACTCATGGACGTGCCACCCAAAAACGTATAATAGGGTTCGGAGCGGACCTGTAAGCCGGGTTCTGTGCCACCGCCGCAATGGCGATGGCGACGGTCATTTCTCTAGGAGGACGATTGCTCGGCCCCTCAAGCGATCTACCCGGAAGTCGATAGCGGGCCGGACCAGCCCGCGGGAACGGCCGACGAACTGAATCGTCCGGCCGCGATCCGCTTCTTCCTGCTTGATCTTGCTCCAGGTGGGGTTTGCCTAGCCAAGCCGGTCACCCGGCCTGCTGGTGAGCTCTTACCTCACCGTTTCACCCTTACCGCGCGGGCCTAAAGGTTCGCGCGGCGGTCTGCTTTCTGTTGCACTTTCCCTGGCCTTTCGGCCGGTGGGCGTTACCCACCACCTTGTCCTACGGAGCCCGGACTTTCCTCCAGCCTTTTGCCGCATAATGGGCCGATGTGGCGACCCGCGGTAAAAAGCCGGCGACCGTCCGGTCCGCTCCGAACCACGTTTAATTGTACTGCTTTTCTGTTGAATTGCGAAGCCGCAAACGGGAGTATGCGATTTATCGAGATATATTGCGAAGCCGCAAGCGGCTTTTCGCGCCGATCACTACCCACTACCCACTACCCACTACCCACTAATGCCCCCTGCCGGGTGCCGCGGCGGCGGAACTCCGCCTCCACCGCCCGATGGACCGCCGCTTTGTCCAGACACCACCCAGGTCCGACGAGATACCGCGACGGTGCATCGCCGCAGAGACGTTCGACGACGATTCGGCCGGGTAGTTGTTCCAGGAAATCGACCAGATATCCAACATACTCGTGCAACTCGGGGAGTCGTATCCGCCCGGCGGCTACCCAATCGGCCAGAACTGTGTTCCGGACAGCATACAAGTTGTGCGGTTTGATCGAATGGATGTCGAGTTTTGCCAAGGTCCGGGCGGTGGCCAGCATGTCGTCGCGCGACTCGCCCGGCAGCCCGAGAATCACGTGGACTCCGACGTTCAGTCTCCGACGCCGGCTCCGCTGGTAGGCGTCGATGAAGGCGTCGAAGTGGTGTCCGCGGCCGAGCAGATCGAGCGTTCGGTCGTGGATCGTCTGCAAGCCGTACTCGACGACCAACCAGGTCCGTCCGGCAAGTTCCTCGAGCAAGTCCAAAACATCCTCGCCCACGCAATCTGGTCGGGTGCCAATTACCAAGCCGACCACCTCGGGGTGCGATAGCGCTTCCTGGAAAACCTGCCGAAGCCGATCGATCGGTCCGTAGGTGTTCGTGGCCGGCTGGAAGTAGGCGAGGTACTTTTGTGCCCGATTTCGGCTACTCAAACGGCGGATTCCAGCTTCTATCTGATCGGCGATTGGAAAGGGCAACGCTGAACGTCCTTCTACGCCCTCACCCCCGGCCCCTCTCCCAGAGGGCGAGGGGAGATTTTGCCGCCGACTCGGGCTGAAGCTTTCCGGGTCGCAAAATACACATCCGCAAGTGGCCAGCGTGCCGTCCCGGTTCGGACATGTGCAGCCGGCATCGACGCTTACCTTCCAAACCCTTTCGCCAAACTTCTTCTGGTGAAAGAACTTGAGGCTGTGATACAAGAGTCCGGCGGATTGCCAGTCTTCCGATGACACGTGTCTATGGACCAAAACGGTTGACACAAAATCCATGTTCTACTACACTGAAAGCGGGCTATTATACATTTAATCCTACCGGTTCGGGCATATATCACAAGAGGCAATGCTCTATGTACGGCGAACTTATACCCGTGGGGGGAGGTGATCCGATACCCTTGCTTAAAAAGAGTTTGCTGGTTGGACGGCGCGAGAGTTGCGATGTCGTGCTCCGCTTCTCCAATGTCTCGGCACACCATTGCCAGTTGAACGTGAACGACGGCTACTGGCATGTCCGCGACCTGCAAAGCCGCAACGGCGTAAAGGTCAATGGGGTCCGGGTGACGGACAAGCGCATCGACCCGGGCGACGTTCTCTCGGTCGCCAAGCACAAGTATGAGGTGCAGTATTCTCCGATCGACCTCGGCGCGGTCGGTCCTCCGCCGGCGGACGTGCCGGCCGCAGACTTTTTAGACAAGTCCCTGTTGGAGCGGGCGGGGCTGGAGAAGCGGAAGTTTATCCCCAAGAAAACCCCGTCGGACCCGGATCCGTCGGAACGTTACGACATCACGAACGACGATCCCGGCCACATTCGTTTCCGCAATCACCCGCTTTAGAACGTGTTTTGAAATGGGTGCCACTGCTGGCTTGTCCAGCAGTGGCGCCCAAACTCCCGAATCCGACTTTTTCAACGGGCTTAGTCCGCTTTAGGATGGCTAAGAAGAAAAAAATCCGCACGGCATTCCGCAAAAACCGTAGCGACCGGCCTCGGACCTCCGATTGGACGCGGCGTTTCCGGCAGCACGGATTCGAGGACGAAGCGCCGCTGCAAGGCGAGCGGATCAGCGGCAAGGGGGAGCTTACCCGGCATCGTACCGTCCGCGGCGAGAAAATCGACGGCGGCGAAACGCCCGGCCTCGGCATCCACCTGGACGTGGACGAAACGGTTTGCCGCCCCGGACGGGTGCTAAGCGTGCTCGGCCTGATCAGCAATGTCGAGGATTCCTCGGGCAGCGTCTATGGGTGCGCCACTCGCAGATTGCTGAAGACCCTCTCTACCGATCAGCGCCACGTCGTGGCGGCCGGCGACCGGGTGCTGTTCCGCCCGGTCAAGGAAACTGATCCCAAGGAGGGGATGATCGAGCGGGTCGAGCCGCGATACGGCTGCCTGTGCCGGACGGTTCGCGGACGTCAACATATTATGGTGGCCAACGTGGACCAGTTGGCCATCGTCACCAGCGCCGCGGAACCCCGATTGAAGCCGAATCTCATCGACCGCCTGCTGATGGCCGCCGAGAAAGGGGGTGTCCGCCCCTTGATCTGCATCAACAAGATAGACCTGGTCGATCCGGCCAGCCTGCAACCGCTGGCGGGTGTATATGGTCGGATGGGATACGAAGTGCTGCTGCTGAGCGCTGAGACCGGGTTCGGCGTCGAACGCTTTCATCGCGCGCTGCGCGACCGGGCCAACGTGGTCATCGGTCAAAGCGGTGTCGGCAAATCGTCCCTGCTGAACGTCATCGACCCCAAGTTCCAACTCCACGTACAGCCGGTCAGCAAGGATACCGAGAAGGGCAAGCACACGACGACCACCGCTAGATTGCTTCCCTTGGCCGGCGGCGGATTCGTGGTCGACACGCCCGGCATACGACGCTTCCAGCCCTGGGACGTGACGGCCGAGGAGGTGCCCGGTTTCTTCCGCGATCTGCGGCCGTACGGGAACTTATGCCGCTTTCCCAACTGCACCCATACCCACGAGGAAGAATGCGCCGTCAAGGACGCCGTGGCCGACGGACGGCTGGACGAACGCCGCTACGAAAGTTATTGTCATTTGTTGGTGGGAGATGTTGATTGAATTCGTAGGTTATGCTTTAGCATAACGAACCTGGAATGTTATGCTAAAGCATAACCTACGAAACTACACGTCAATGGAGCGGGTTGGAGAACATTCTAAATCGTGAACGAGTCGAACCGCACCGAGAGCGTAACGAGCGAAGCGGCCGTATTGGTCGGCGTCTTGTTGCCGAAGCAGGGGGCCGGCGACGAGCCGTTAAAAGAGCTGGAAGGGCTTGCCGCCACGGCCGGCGTGAGAGTGGTCGGTTGTTTGACCCAGCGCCGAGAAGTCCCCGACGCCGCCACGTATCTCGGCAGCGGGAAGGTCGAGGAACTTTGCCGGCTGGCCGCCGCGAACGACGCCGATCTGGTGATCTTCGACAACGACCTCAACCCCGGCCAGACCCGCAACCTCGAAAAGACGATCGGCCTGAAGGTATTGGACCGCACGGAGCTGATCCTCGACATCTTCGCCGGCCGCGCCCAGACGGCCCAAGCCAGATTGGCCGTCGAGTTGGCGCAGCTCGAATACTCCATGCCCCGGCTGAAGCGGATGTGGACGCACCTCTCGCGTCAGAAGAAAGGGGTCGGCCTGCGCGGGCCGGGCGAAACGCAGTTGGAAGAAGACCGACGTCTGGTCGAACACCACATCAAAAAACTCCACCGGCAGTTGGAGGTGATCGAGCGGCGCAAACAGAGGGAAGTCGCCGCGCGGGACGGCCTGATGACCGTCTCCTTGGTCGGCTACACCAACGCCGGCAAGAGTACGCTGATGAACGCTCTGACCGGGGCGGACGTGTTCGTGCAGGACGCCCTGTTCGCCACGCTCGACACCCGCACGCGGCGGTGGCAACTACCCGGTTGGGGACCGGTGCTGCTGAGCGACACGGTCGGTTTCATCCGCCACTTGCCCCATCATCTGATTGAAAGTTTCAAGGCCACGCTCGAAGAAGCCCGGCAGGCGGACCTGCTGCTACACGTGGCCGACGGCGCCAACCCCGCCGTCTCCGATCAGATAACCGCCGCCTACGACGTGCTCGAAGAGATCGGCATCCAACGGAAGGACACGCTGCTGGTGATCAACAAGATCGACGCCTTGACCGACCGCATCCGTTTGGACGGCCTATTGGGACGCCATCCCGGCGCCGTGCCGATCAGCGCGCGGAGCGGTATCGGAATCGAGAACCTTGCGCGGGCCGTCAGCGACGCACTGAGCCGCGGATTTATCGACGTAGATGTCGATCTGAACGTCGATAACGGGCGAATGATGGCCTATCTTGCCGCTCATGGAGAAATTCTATCAAAACAATTCAGCGACGGCAGAATGACGGTCCATTGCCGCATCCCCCAGCACTATCTTGGGCGGATCAACGAGGATTCCGTCACCGTCCGTCCGAGGAATAGTGGATAGTGGATAGTGGGTAGTGGGTAGTGATCGGCGCGACGGACCGCTTGCGGTTTCGCAATTCAATAAGCCGCTTGCGGCTTCGCAACACAATCGTTCCTTATACAGCAACTCGCACAACAACAATGAAACGCAACTTACACGGCGCTCGCGCGATCGTCACCGGCGCATCGAGCGGCATCGGCCGCGAGACGGCCCTCGAGCTGGCCCGCCTCGGCGTTGGACTGGTCCTCATTGCCCGGCGCGAGGATCGGCTGCGAGAAGTAACCGATCAGATTGCCGCCCTTGGGGGAACGGTCGAAGCGGTCGTCGGCGACGTGACCGACAGGGCCGTTCGGCAACGGGCGATCGACGCCGCCCAAGAGAAACTCGGCGGTCTGGACATTTTGATCAACAACGCCGGCGTCGGCGCGATGGGTTTGTTCGTCGATGCCGCCCCCGAGCGGGTCCGCCGTCTGATGGAAGTGAATTTCTTCGCCCTGGTCGAAATGATCCGGCTCGCGCTGCCGCTGCTGCAACAAGGCAATCGTCCGATCGTGGTCAACGTCAGTTCGATCCTCGGCCATCGCGGCGTACCCTACAGCAGCGAATACGCGGCCAGCAAGTTCGCCGTGCAGGGCTTCAGCGAGTCGATCCGCGCCGAGTTCACCAAGCTGGGAATCGACGTGTTGGTCGTCAGTCCCGGCACGACGGAGACCGAATTTTTCGATCGGGTAATCGAGCGCACGGCCGATCCGAAATGGCCCGAGCACCGGCCGGTCAGCGCCGCCGAGGTTGCCCGGCAGATGGTCCGCGCCATCCGCAAGGGAAAGCACGAGATTATTCCCTATCGTTGGGGGCGGGTGCTTTGCCTGCTAAATCGTATTTCGCCGCGGCTGGCCGATCGCCTGATGGCCCGATACGTGTAACATGCAACTGGGATTCGAGATTCTTTTCGATCAGGGGCCGTGCCTGGCGGTTTGCAAGCCGCCGGGGCTGCCGACCCAAGCGCCGCCGGGCATCGACAGCCTCGAAGTCCGCATCAAGGCGTTTCTGCAAGATCGCGCCGAAACACCGGACAACGTGTATCTCGGCATTCCCCACCGGCTCGACCGGCCGGCCTCGGGGGCCATTGTTTTCGGCCTCCGCCGCCGCGCCACGCAACGTCTGGCCCGACAATTCGAGCTTCGATCGGTTAAAAAGCTCTATTGGGCCTTGGTCCAGCGGCGTCCCGATCCGCCGGCCGGCACGTGGCGCGACCACTTGCGAAAGGTTTACGGCCGGCCTCAGGCCGAAGTCGTGCCGCCCGATCACCCCGACGCCCGGTTGGCCGTGCTCCACTATCGGACCATCGCGGAGACGGACACGGGGGCTTGGTTGGAGATCGAGTTGGAGACCGGACGGACGCACCAGGTCCGCATCCAGGCTGCTTCGCGGGGACACCCGGTATTGGGCGATTTCCAATACGGGGCGTCGACCCCATTCGGCCCGCAGTATGACGACGCCCGCCGGCTGGCCATTGCCCTGCACGCTCGGACGCTGGAGTTTCAGCACCCGACCGACAAGCAGCGAGTCTCGGTCACCGCTCCGACGCCGGACTTCTGGCCGCTTGCGGTTTCGCAATAATTGAAGTTAAATATGCGAAACCGCAAGCGGAAGTAAGAGTTTTTCAATGGTTATTGCATATCACTTGATCTGGACTGCTTATGGATACTGGCTCCCCAACGATCCCCGCGGAAGCATGTCTAAAACGATCGCCTGCGACGTAATCGCCGAGTTGGGGGCGTTGCACCACGGTCGCAAAAGAGTACAGCCCTCGGCCCGCGAAGTGCGTGAATTCCGCGAGCGGGCAAAGTCCGCACTGAAATTCCCGTTGTTGGATTTCACGGTTTCTGATTTCCCCGTCATTGCCGAGAGTCTAGCCGAGGCGATCATCGAGCACAATTACACGTGCTACGCCTGCGCGATCATGCCGGACCACGTTCACATACTGATCCGCAAGCACAAACATCAAGCGGAAGCCATGCTCGAAAACTTTCAGTCCGCCACCCGCTTGCGGTTTCGCAGTCTTAAACTGCGTTCGGAAGACCATCCGATCTGGGGCGGACCCGGCTGGAAAGTATTCCTCGACACCCCCGATTCCATCCGGCGTACGATCGGCTATATTGACGGTAATCCGCCGAAATGGCGGCTCCCGTGGCAGCATTGGCCGTTCGTGACCAAGTACGACGGTTGGCCGTTGCACTTGCTAAAGAACCGTTGATAACCGCTTGCGGTTTCGCATACTATTTTTATTCGGAAACACCGGAGCGACCCATGCGTGACCCCTTTAACGCCCGAGATGTTTTCAACACAGGCGCCGGCCGGGCGGGAATCTATCGTTTGTCGAAGCTCGAGGATGCCGGATTGACCAATATCGCCGCGCTGCCTTATTCCATCCGAGTGCTGCTGGAATCGGTGCTCCGCAACTGCGACGGCCATCAGGTGAGCGAGGACGACGTGCGCGGCCTGGCCGCTTGGCAGCCCGAACGCAAGGTGGCCATCGAAGTCCCCTTCAAGCCGGCTCGGGTCATTCTCCAGGACTTCACCGGCGTACCGGCGGTGGTCGATCTGGCGGCCATGCGCAGCGCCATGAAGCGGCTCGGCGGCGATCCCACGCGGATCAACCCCCTGCTCCCCGTCGATCTGGTGATCGACCATTCGGTGCAAGTGGACCGTTGCGGCTCGACCGAGGCGCTGGCCGAGAACATCGCTTTGGAGTTCGAGCGGAACCGCGAACGCTACGAGTTCTTGCGCTGGGGACAGAAGGCGTTCAAGAATTTTCGCGTCGTTCCGCCTGGCACGGGCATTATCCATCAAGTCAACTTGGAGTATCTCGCCAAGTGCGTTTGCCTGCGCGACGACGCCGAGGGGCCGGTGGCTTTTCCCGACACGCTGGTGGGTACCGACAGCCACACGACGATGATTAACGGCCTGGGCGTAGTCGGCTGGGGCGTGGGCGGGATCGAGGCCGAAGGGATGATGCTCGGCCAGCCGTTGTACATGCTCGCCCCAGAGGTGGTCGGCTTCGAGCTTATCGGTGAACTGCCACCCAGCGTCACGGCCACGGACTTGGTTTTGACCATCTCACAAATCCTTCGCGCCGAGGGGGTCGTGGACAAGTTCGTCGAGTATTTCGGCTCCGCGATGGCTACGATGAAAGTGGCCGATCGGGCAACGATCGCCAACATGGCCCCCGACTATGGGGCCACGATGGGATACTTCCCCGTCGACGAGCAGACGCTGGCCTTTCTACGCGAAACCGGACGGACGGACGCGGAAGTCGAACTGGTCGAGCGATACACGAAGGAGCAGAATCTGTTCCGGTCCGTTTCGGCCGCCGACGCCCCGCGGCCGAAATACACGAAAGTGCTGACGCTCGATCTTTCGACCGTCGGCTCGAGCCTAGCCGGACCGAAGCGCCCGCAAGACCGTGTTCCGTTGGGCGAGATGAAAAAATCGTTCCGCCGCGCGTTGCAATTGCCGGTGAATCAGCGAGGCTTCGCACTCGACGACGAGCAGGTATCGAAAACCGTTCCGGTGGAGGGCGACGGCCAACTCGGCCACGGAGCGGTGGTCATCGCCTCGATTAGCAGTTGTACGAACACGAGCAATCCGGGCGTGATGTTGGCGGCCGGACTGCTGGCCCGCAAGGCGGTCGAGCGGGGATTGAAGGTTAAGTCCCACGTGAAGACCAGCATGTCGCCTGGCAGCCGGGTCGTTTCCGATTATCTACGACAGGCCGAACTGGATAAGCCGCTCGAAGAGTTGGGATTTCACACCGTCGGCTACGGCTGCATGACCTGCATCGGCAACAGCGGACCGCTGGCGCCGCCGGTGGCCAAGGCGATCGACGATGGAAAACTCATCGCGGCGGCGGTTCTGAGCGGCAATCGGAATTTCGAGGGCCGCGTCCATCCACTGGCGAAAGCGAACTATCTGGCCAGCCCGCCGCTGGTCGTGGCCTACGCCTTGGCCGGCACGGTGGACGTCGACCTGACGACCGATCCGCTGGGCACCGGCAGCGACGGCCGGCCGGTCTACCTGAAAGACGTTTGGCCCACTTCGGACGAGATCTCCGAGGCCGTTTCGCGGGCAATCAATCCCGAGATGTTCCGTGCTCGGTACGCCGACGTGTTCGAGGCCAACGAGGCGTGGAACCGGATCGCGGTCTCCGAGAGCGAACTGTTTCCGTGGGACGTCGAGAGCACCTACATTCAAGAGCCGCCGTTTTTGGTCGATATGCCTCTCGAACCGGGACCGATCCAGCCGCTGGTCGGCGCTCGAACGTTGGCCGCGTTTGGCGATTCGGTCACGACCGACCACATTTCGCCCGCCAGTGCGATTCCCGCGGGCTGTCCCGCCGGGAATTACTTGGAAGGGCTAGGCGTCGCGCCGGCCGACTTCAACAGCTACGGGGCCAGGCGGGGGAACGATCGGGTGTTGGTCCGCGGCGCGTTCTCGAATATCCGCATCCGCAACATGATCGCCCCCGGAACCGAAGGAGGCGTTACGCGCCACTTGCCCGACGGCGAACTGATGTCGATCTACGACGCCGCGATGAAGTACAAGGCCGAGGACGTGCCCACGATTATCCTCGCCGGCAAGGAATATGGGACCGGCAGCAGCCGCGACTGGGCCGCCAAGGGACCGTACCTGCTGGGTATCCGCGCGGTGATCGCATCCAGCTTCGAGCGCATCCATCGCAGCAATCTGGTGGGTATGGGCATCCTCCCGCTGCAATTACCCGACGGCCAATCGTGGGAATCGCTCGGCTTGACCGGCAACGAGGTCTTCGACGTCCCCGAGCTGAACGATTCGCTTCGCCCCGGCGGCGAGTTGAAGATCAACGCCACGGCGGACGACGGCGCCGTCAAACAGTTTTCCGCGAAGGTCCGCATCGACACGCCTGTCGAATTGGAATACTACCGCCACGGCGGCATTTTGCAGACGGTGCTGCGGAAGTTGGCAAAGGGATAGCCGCTTGCGGCTTCGCAATGCTTATCAGTTTAGCGGCCGTCGGTACGACGGCCCGAGCCATGGCCATACTCGGCGCTCACCAGTCGATCGTCGGCGGATTCGACAAGGCGGTCGAGCGCGCCCGCCGTTGCGGCTGCGATTGCCTCCAGTTGTTTACGAAAAACAACAACCAATGGGCGGCCAAGGATATTACGTCCCAACAGGCGCAACGGTTCCGTGAGGCCCTGGACTCTCTCGGTTTGACCCATCCGCTTGCCCACGATTCCTATCTAATCAATCTTGCCAGCCCCGATCCTCCGTTGTGGCGGAAATCGGTCGATGCCTTCGTCGTCGAACTGCACCGGGCCGAAACGCTTGGGATCCCGTTCGTCGTGACCCATCCCGGCGCGTATACGACCGCCGACGAGGAAACCGGCCTGAAAAACGTGGTCCGGGCGGTGGACGAAATCCACTCCCAATCGCGCGGCCTGAAAGTTCGATGTTTGTTGGAAACCACTGCCGGCCAAGGTACTTCGCTCGGCTGGCGGTTCGAACAACTCGCCGCGGTCCTCGACGGCGCGAACGATCCCGACCGCCTCGGGGTCTGCTTCGATACCTGCCATGTGTTTGCGGCGGGTTATCCGTTATCGCCCGAGAAGGAATATCGGGCCACCTTGGCGGCGTTCGACCGGTTGTTGGGACTCGAACGGATCAGGGCGTTTCATCTGAACGACAGCCGACGCGGGTTGGGTAGCCGGATCGACCGTCACGAACACATCGGCCGCGGCGAGCTTGGCCCCGAACCCTTCCGGCTGCTGTTGGCCGACGATCGGTTCCGCGATGTTCCCATGTATCTGGAGACCCCGAAGGGACGGGAGGACGGGGTAGATTGGGACGTGGTGAACTTGGAGACGCTTCGCTCGCTTGGGGGAATCCGGGGGAATCCGGGGACAGGGGAATCCGGGAGCACAAGGTAGTGGGTCAGTTTGAAATTTTCTCCCGGCGGGGGTGCGAGACCTCTGGCAACAGGTCAACCATCTCTTCGATCGACCATTTATGATCGGCCAGCCCCGCCTTCATGGCCGGGGTGCATCGGAGTGTTTGGTGGATTCGGACGAAGTTGTGGTAGAAGAACGTGAGAGCCAAGCTGCGCTCTAGCATCTCAGCCTTCTTAGAAAAGGCGTTGGTCAGCCGAGTAAACCGCCTGTTCTGCATCCGAATGTTCAAGTTCTGTCTTTCCGCGTAGCTGGTCGAGATATGGTCGGGGTCGGGGTTGCCCATCATGGCCTCTTTCTTCGCGCCGTTACACTTGGCCGGGCTGTAGCGGGCTTCCGGGCCTTCTTTTCCAGGGCCATACAGCTTTTTCAGCATGGCGTAATCGACTTCGGCGAAGTAGTCGAGTACCGCTTCCAAGTAGAGCCGGTTGCCGTCTGTGGTCAACTGGACGCGGTTAGCGAGCCGCTCTTGCACGTCACGAATGAAAGCATGGGCGTAGGCCGAATCACGCGCCCCTACACGCCAGCTAATCATCAGCTTGGTGTCGGCGTCCAGGGCCGTCCACGTCCACATACTGCCAACGCCGGGCTGCCCACGCATATCGTCGGGCAGGTTCTTGTCTTTGGCGTAGCAGAAACACCATACCTCATCACATTGCACCCGTTGCGACTTGACGTTCCGCACCACGTTGTTGTGGTACTGCAAGACAGCTTTGCCTAATTCGCGGGTCAACTTTTGGATGGTGTTCTTGGCGACCCCCGTAATTCGGGTGGTGGCCCTAATGGAACAGCCGTCAACCAAGCATCGGACGACGGCACAGCGTTTTTCGTGGATTAGTGTGTTCATGCCTCTATTATATGCTTGAGCGGTCAAGGAGTCAATGGAATATCTCTGTAAATACAACGATATTCAGGGCTTCTTCTTGACTAACGCGCGGTAGTTGTGGTATCTTGGTTGAAGTTGTTAAATGTTGTTGAGCAGTCAGGGGGTTAGCATGACCAATGAACCGATCGACTTTGAGGCGATAGCCTTGAGTCTAAGCCGAGTATTTACACCAGCAACCGCAATAAACTCTGACGATCTGTTTTGCGGAAGAAAAACACAAATTCGCGCTGTCGTCGATGCAATCAATCAAATTGGACAGCACGCGATTTTGTACGGCGAACGTGGAGTTGGAAAAACGTCCCTCGGGAGAATCCTGCACAAAAAACTTAAGGGACGGGAGCCAGTACCGATTGTCGCCCCTATGGTTAATTGCGATTCCGGAGACAGTTTCTCGTCAATATGGTCCAAGGTATTATCAGAAATACCGGGTGAATACATGGACGAGGGGAACACCTACGAGGAAAATAGTTCCGAGCAAGATCTTGATATTACCCCACATAGCGTCAGAAAAATTTTAACCAACGTGGCAGAGAAAGGCATCTTGTTTGTGATTTTAGATGAGTTCGACAAAATTCAGGACGAGAGTGCACGAACTCTAGTTGCGGATACGATCAAACTTTTTTCCGATCACGCCGTAAAGGCAACAATTATTATCATTGGTGTCTCTGATGATCTGACTGGACTAATCAGAGAGCACCAATCCATTGAAAGATGTTTAGCTCAAATCCCAATGCCGCGAATGGACCGAAAAGAACTAGAGGACATCGTCCAAGGCGGTCTCGAAAAAGTTGGCATGACTATTGAAAGTCAATGCTTATCTGAAATTACCGGACTTTCAAAGGGTTTGCCACATTATACCCATTTACTTGCTCTTAATGCGGGCAGACAAGCATTAGACGATCAGCAATTGGCAATTGCACCAATTCACATCAAGAGAGCAATTAAATCGGCATTGACCCAAGTTCAGGAATCAATACGGAACAACTACGATAATGCCACATATAGTTCAAAGAAAGACACCCTCCATAGTCGGGTTCTTTTAGCCTGCGCAATGGCTGGTGCAGATGAGTTTGGCCGATTCCAGCCAATCGATGTATGCGATCCACTAGATGATATTGTGTCTGACAGCAGACATTTTACGACAGATCGTTTTGCTGGTCACTTAAAAGCATTTTGCCAACCAGACCGAGGCGCTGTGTTGACAAGTAAGGTGGCCCCATTCGTCTAGACCACGGATTACGAATTCTTAGATGGAGGGATTAGCGGCCCGCGAAACCCATTCCAAAGGTTTCGCACGGCCGCAGAGCCACCCACCCACTTTGGGTACATGTTGATTTTCCCGTTTTTTTCGCGAGATTTCGTGTTGATCTGGACCACATTGACCGTCCCGTTAGACGCCGCCTCAAGCCGCCGCATACACCGCAGCCGGCGTGAGGTAATCCAACGACGCATGAATCCGCTCCTCGTTGTAGAACAGGAAGTAACTCGCCAGTCCCGCCTCCAACGCACGCGGCGTCGCGTGGTCGTGAAGGTAGACGTGCTCGTACTTCACCGTCCGCCACAATCGTTCGACGAACACGTTGTCCATCCACCGACCGCGACCGTCCATGCTCACCCTCACGCCCGCCGCCTCCAAGCGGCCCGTGAACACTTCGGCCGTGTACTGCACGCCCTGGTCGGTGTTGAAAATCTCCGGCGCGCCGCCGCTCAATGCTTCTTCCAACGCCTCCAAACAAAACATTCCGTCCAGCGTGTTCGACAATTGCCACGACAGCACGTAACGACTGAACCAGTCCATCACCACCGTCAAGTACATCCAGCCCTGCGGCATAGGCACGTAGGTGATGTCGCTGGACCACACCTGGTTCGGCCGCACGATCTTCATATTTCGCAGCAAATACGGGTAAATCCGGTGCTCCTTCGTGTTCTGCGACAAACGCGGCTTGGGGTAAATCGCCTCCAGGCCCATCAGCCGCATCAGACGCCCGGCCCGACGGTCGTCGATGCCCAACGTCTCGCCCATCTTCCGTCTGCCGTAGCATGGCGTTTTCAAGTATTGTTCGTCGATCCGACGCATCAACGCCAAGTTCTCCGCCGAGATGCCCACGGGCTCGTAGTACCAACTCGATCGGTTCAAGCCCAACAACTCGCATTGCCGACGAAGGCTCAGCCGCGGATGGTTCGGCTCGACGCATTCCCGCTTGAAGTCAATCGAGTCGGGCAACTTTTTTTTTCAACCAACCCGCCTCCATCTGCAAGCGGCCGATCTGCTCGTACAACTCGGCGACCAAGGCGTGTTGGTCTTGGACCTCGCGGCGTCGATCGTCGGAGAACAGTTCCGTCGCCCCGTCGAGTAGCCGCCGCTTCCATTGGCCGATCTGGGTGGAATGCACGCCGAACCGGGAGGCCAGTTCGCTTGTCGTGCGATCCCCCCGCACCGCCGCCAACGCCGCCTTCGCCTTCACCGCCGCCTCGATCCGTCGCCGTTTCACTCCCATGTTATTCTCCCAAGTCTGGACCAATCCTACACAACTTTCAACCTAAAGTCGTGGTCCAGTTTCATGGGGCCAGTATA
>JAUWPQ010000256.1 GCA_030611515.1 Planctomycetota bacterium
TTGGTCGGATCGATGCTCCGGTTTCGCCGGCCGGAAAAGCCGTCGCCGCCGGCCACCACGTCGACCAGGTCCCGCGTCTTGTACGTCCCCTTGGGAATCCTACGCGTGAAATCGGCCGTCTTGGCCGACGCGCCAAGCACCGTGAGGCGAGGCTCGTCGCCACCTTCGACCCGCTCCGATTCGTTCTCGCGCAAAATCACATCCTCTTTTCGACCATCGCCGACAACTAGCACCTTCACCGAACAACGGAAGACGCGCGACTCGGTGGCTCCCTCCTCACTCACTTCCACGCCGAACTCGGTGCCCAGGTCGGTGACGACGGCCGTGGGAGTACGGACGGAGAAGAGGGATGAAGGATGAAGGATGAAGGATGAAGGCTCGGCCTTGGACCTTGGACCTTGAACCTTGGACCTTGAACCTTTTCCGCCCCTCTTCACTATTCTTGCCGTCAGCTTGCCCAGCGAAAGATAGCCGCCGGCGGTGGATTCGCCCTCGTAAGAGCAGGGGCCTTGAAGTATGACCTTCGCTCCGGTGTCGTATGTGATTTCCATCAGGCCGGAAGAGAGGATGTATTTGCGGCCCAGCGGGACGTAGGCCCGTGAACTCAGCGGCGGCAGGAAGCGCGGGTCGTCGGACCACTTCACATCGACCATGCCGGTGATCCGGCCGACAAACACCATCTCCGACCTGGCGTCCGACGGAACCGACTGCGACGGCGCCTCGGCGATATGTTGGTGATGGGTGATTTTTATGGCCCAGAACCCCAGCAGCATCACGCCCATGATCACCGCGGAGACCATGCAGGAGAACGCCCAACTGCCGACGAAAGGAGTAGCGGGTAGTGGATAGTTGGTAGTGGATAGTATGGGAAAGGGGGGTTCGGGGATCTGAGGTTCGGGATCGAACTGTTGCGGCAGTTCAACTGCCGCACCAACGGGAAGATCAATGGCCGGTGAACCGGCCATCCCTCGTCCATCACCGACCCGCCCCTCGCACGCGCACTCGGTCTCGATCCTGCTCAACCCCGCCTCGCGCGACCGCTCGCCTTTCCACCATTGACGGATATTCGTGCGCAGGCGGATGTGTTCGACGAACGTCCGTCGGGCGGCGGGGCTGCTTTCCAGGTGCGATTGCAACTCGGTCCATTGATCGTCGGTCAGTTCGTCGGCGCAGGCGGCGTCGAGCAAGGGCCAAAAATCGTCGGCGATCGGCCGGACGTTGTTCATCGACGGTCCTCCCGCTCGATCACTCGCTCGATGCACTCAAAGAGCGTCATTCGTATGCGTCGCAGCGAATTATGGACGCTTTGCGGCGACCGGCCCATTTGTACCGCGATTGCGCGGACTCGCATGCCGTCGCCGTAACAAAGTTGGACGAGTTGCCGGTCGGCGGCGCCAAGCTCCTTCATGCAATTCGACAGGGCATCCAACCCCGCGTCCTCCGCCGAGGTAGCGGGTCGTAAGATTTCGGCCATAAACGAGGCTTGCAACTCGGGCGTAAAAAACGTCCGTCGCCGAGCGCGGCTCTTCTGGAAGTCCATCGCCTTGTTCTGCGCGATGCGGAGCGCCCAGGCGACAAAGTTGGTCCCCGGCTGGAACTCATCGAATTTCCGCCAGAGGACGACGCACGATTCCTGAAAGACGTCTTCCGCGTCGTCCCAGTTCAACAGCAGCGCGTTGATGTAGGCGAGGATGCGGCCCGTGGCGCGCTGCAACTGTTCGCAAAACTCATCGTATCGTTTTGGGTCTGGCATGGGTCGCTTGCCAAATGAGGCACTTCCGCAAAACGGAGAACCGCTATGGATGAGGAGCTATCCTCATGGTAATTAAGAATTGACGGCGGCGGCGGATATTCACCCGAAAAACGCGCCGGAATCGCGAAATGCGTGAAAAACCGCGGGAAAAGCCCTTTTTTCGCGGTTCGCGCGTTCTTCTGGTTCCCACGCTCTGCATGGGAACCCACGTTTTCCGACGCTCTGCGTCGGTGCGTGGGGCAAAATCCGACACAGAGCGTCGCTGGTTGTCCGTTCCCACGCAGAGCGTGGGAACGAGAGGTTTTCCGCCTTTTTCGCGGTTCGCGCGTTCTTTGTGTTTTCCCCCTTGACAGGGTATATCGCGGCCCATATCACTAGTTTTATAGGCGTAGCCGACCGGCTGGCGGCCGGCGGAAAATCTGCTGGAGGCATCTCCAGACCCGATTGCGCACCGAAAACCCGCAAAACATGCGGTTGACGTTGCCTCCTGCAATCGCGGGTTTTTTCCCATCGGCCGCCAACCGCTACCAGACGAACCACGCGAGATGATCCATGAAACTGTATGAATACGAGGGGAAAAACCTATTCGAGCGCGCCGGTATACCAATCCCACCCGGCAAGGTAGTCGCCTCGGCGGAAGAGGCGGGCGGGCTGACGGGTCAGTACGGCAGCGTGATGGCCAAGGCGCAAGTGCTGTGGGGGCGGCGAGGCAAGGAAAACGCCGTCGTCGCCTGCGATACCGAGGAACAATTGGCCGACACCCTCGGTGCCCTGTTGGGCCGAAAACTGTTCGGCGAGACCATCCAGAAGGCGCTGGTCGAGAAGAAGCTCGACATTGCCCAGGAGGTATACGTCGCGGTGACCTACGTGGGCGCGTCGCCCGTGGTGATCGTCTCCACCCAAGGCGGCATGGACGTGGAAAAGGCGGCCCAGAAGTCGCAGGAGGGGGTGTGGACCGAGCCGGTCGACATTCGCTGCGGATTACAGCCCCAGCAGGCGGCCGATCTGGTCCACCGTGCGGGCCTCGACGCCCACGACCCGCCGCCGACCGACCTGTTGTTGAAGCTCTATGGCCTGTTCGTCGATTGCGATGTTACGCTGGCCGAGATCAACCCGCTGATCCGAACCCGCTCGGGCGATTGGATCGCCGCCGACGCAAAGGTGGAGATCGACGAGGACGCCATGTTCCGGCAGTCGGGGTTGAACCTGCCCGAACGGCTCAGTTCGGGGCGGACTCCAACCCGGCTCGAGCAACTCGCGTTGGACAACGACCGCAGCGACACCCGCGGCGCCGCGGGCCGAATGTTCTACGAGCTGGACGGAGACATCATCGTGCTGGCCTCCGGCGGCGGGACCTGCGTCGAGGCGCTGGACGACCTCTGCATCCTCGGCGGCAAGCCCGCCGTCTTCACCGAGTACAGCGGCAACCCCACGGCCGAGAAAGTGCAAAAACTTACCAAGATCGCACTGATGCATCCCGGCCCGATCAACGCCATCTGGGTGATCGGCGGCCGGGCAAACTTCACCGATATTTATGAGACGCTGATCGGCGGCATCATGGGCGGCATCCGCGATACGCCCGACTTCGACAAGACGATCCCGATTCTGATCCGCCGCGCCGGCCCCCGCGACGTGGAGGCCTTCGCACAGTTGAACAAGATTCAGCACCAAGAGGGCTACCGTCTCTTCCTTCGCGGCATGGCCACCTCGGTGGCCAATTCCGCCCGAATGGTCATTCACCAAGCAAAAAAACACCACGAGCAAAGCCAACCGGCGCAAACACAGGAATAATTCATGAGCAGCCTGATTGACCATCAGACGCGAGTCCTCATTCAAGGCATTACCGGCAAACAGGGGCGTCGGGTATCGGCGGAGATGCTGGACTACGGAACGTACGTGGTGGCCGGGGTCACGCCCGGCAAGGGGGGCCAGGACGTTTACGGTGTGCCCGTCTACAATTCCGTCAAAGAGGCGCTGCGGGCACACCCGGACATCAACACCAGCCTGATCTCCGTTCCCCGCGAGGGAACGAAGGATGCCGCGCTGGCCACTATCGAATCGGGTAAAATCCGACTGGTGAACATTCTCACCGAGGGCCTGCCGCGATTGGACTCGGCCACCATCGTCCAAGCGGCCAAGGAACACGGCGTCCGCGTGGTCGGCCCGGCCTCGGTCGGAATGATAAATCCCATTGCGCGGGTAAAGATCGGCGCCATCGGCGGCAATGATCCGGGCGTATTCTATCCCGGAGATATCGCCATTTTCTCGAAAAGCGGCGGCATGTGCCTGTCGATCGCCACTGAAATCTTCAACACCCTGGGGCACGGCACGAACATTGTCGTCGGCATCGGCGGCGACCGCATCTCCGGCACCAATTTCAAGGATCTCTTGGAGTTGATCCGCGACGACGAGCGGACCAAGCTGGTGATCCTCAACGGCGAGGTAGGCGGCAACTACGAGGAAGAGGCCGCCAAATATATCCAAGAGTCCAACTATCCGAAGCCCGTCATTGCCCGGATTACGGGTATCGGCGCCCAAAACATCTTTCCCCGCGGCTCGCGGATGGGCCACGCCGGGGCAATCATCGGCGAAGGCAGCTTCGGCACCTACGAGAGTAAGGTCGAGGCCTTCGAGCAGGCGGGGGTCAGCGTGGCAAAAACCTCCGCCGAACTGGTCGCGCTCGTAGACAAGGCCCTCCCCCGACGCAGCCAGGACTTGGAATCGGCGATCTCCGAGACCTTTGAACTGGTCAGCATCTCCAAACAGAAATTGGAGCGGCTGAAGAGCCAAGTCCGGGCGGTGCAAATCCGCACGCAACTGACGCAGATCATCGAGGGCACACCCCATTTCCGTGGGCGCCCCCTGCCCCAGTTGATGAAAACCGCCTCGGTGCCGCAGATGATCTTCGAGGCCCTGACGAAAGAAGACGACGACGACGAAAAGGCCAAACAGTTGGCCGAGGACCTCGTTCTCTGCGCCACGACCAATCCCACCGACGAAGCCTCGCGGCAGGCCGCCGTGGCTTCCTTCCAAGGCGGCTCGCCGATGAACGCCGCCATCAGCGCGGGGTTGCTGACCGGCGCCGCGTCCAGCCAGAAACCGCTCCCGGCAAGCCTGCACGATCGATACACCCCCGCCGAAACCAAGGCCCTGGCGCTGGTCCCCCAAGTCGTCGATCTGGTGGCCGCAATCCTCGGCCACGAAACCAGATGGTGCAACGAGCAAAGCATCGAGGAATCGATCTTCGCCGCGCTGGCCGACAGAAAACCGACCGAGGCGGAGGCCAATCTGCTCAGGGCGGTGTTCGTCTCCTGCGTCGACCACACCCCGGCCACCCCCTCGTCGCTGGCGGCGGTAACGTCATATTCCGGCGGCAACTCGTTGAAAACCGCCCTGGCCGCCGGCATCTCCGCCATGGGATCGGCGCACGCCGGCGCCGGCGAGGGCACCGCCCGAATCCTCATCGATTTCCTCGCCAAAATGCGGCAGGCCGAGGCCGACGGCGGCGTGTTCGAGGCCGACGGAGTGCGGATCGCCGACCTGAAAGAACTGGCCGGCTACATCGTCAACAAGATCACCGGCGCGTTCGGCGACCCGAAGGGACGGATACCCGGCTACGGACACCGCTACTACGGACTCTACGGCCGCGACCCCCGAGCCACCACGTTGCTTACGATCGTCGACGAACTGGGGCTGGCGGGCGACTACTGCACGCTCGCCCGCGAGATCGAAACCGTCTTGCGAAGGAAGAAATCCTCGGCGCTGTGCTTCAACGTCGACGGAGTGATCGGCGCGCTGCTCTGCGACCTGAAGTTCGCGCCCGAGACGGGCAAGGCGTTGTTCATCATCCCGCGCACGGTCGGCCTGCTCGGCCAATTGCTGGAGCAAACGCCCGGCTCGTTCTTCCGCCTGCAGAACGACTCAGTAATCTACATCGGCCCGGC
>JAUWPQ010000177.1 GCA_030611515.1 Planctomycetota bacterium
TCCGCGGTCGGACGCGA
Source organism: Planctomycetota bacterium (assembly GCA_030611515.1). Classification (GTDB taxonomy): domain Bacteria; phylum Planctomycetota; class Planctomycetia; order Pirellulales; family Thermoguttaceae; genus JAHIKV01. The sequence continues at coordinate 18 of JAUWPQ010000177.1, forward strand.
GTGGATCATGGCCCAAGCCGTCGATGCGCTGGGACTGCTCGGTTCTACCGGCGACGGCGACAGCGCGTTCAAGGCGATGACCGGCATCGTTTCCGACACCAGGCTTTCGGACCGTACCCGGAGCATTGCCGCGGGAGCGTTGGGGCAACTGAATTACGCGGGCGCCGCCGGGATCGACCCGGTGGCGGAGGCGGCCAAACTCGCCCGCTTCACCGCCGATTGCTGCGCGGAAGAGACTCGGTTGAACAGGGAGTCCGCGCAGTCCGCCTCGCGCCGCCGAATAAAACAGTGTCTCGAAGCCGCGCTGACGGCGTTGACCGGCGTGGACGAAAGGCATAAGGGAATCATGTCGCTGGCGGATCAGCCGGACCAACAAGCGCTGCTCGCGGAAATGCACGAAAGCATCAAAGAGCTGAGCGACATGTTCGACGACCGGCGGCGTGAAGGCGATGACATGGGACCGCCGATCGAGGAGCTGCGCAAGAAGCTCGAAGCGTGGCTGCAGAAGCAGGGCGGCAAAGGGGCAAAAGAGGGTGCCCTGTAAGGTTCAGTATGCGGCACAGCCGAGGGCGGCTGTGCTACATTGCGAAACACGTCCCTAAATGTCGTAATAGCGCGCGATCTCCCAGGGATGCGGGACCTTCTGCATGTCCGCGATGTCTTTCATCTTGGTGGTGATGAACTTATCCAGTAGATGCTCCGGGAAGACGCCTCGATGGACCAGGTAGGCGCGGTCGTTTTGCAGGGCATCGAGGGCAACTTCTAGGTTCGGAGGGAAGGACTTGATCTGATCGAGCTTCGATTGGGGCAGGTCGTAGAGGTTGGTGTCGTATGGTCCGAAGCCCGCCTTCACCGGATCGATCTTGCGTCGCACTCCGTCCAGCCCGGCCATAATCATGGCGGCGTAGGCCAGGTAGGGGTTGCAAGTGGCGTCGATCGTGCGGAACTCGAACCGCCGTTCTTGCGGATCCTTGACGTAGCCGGGGATGCGGATGGCCGCGGAGCGATTCCCCTCGGCGAACACGGCCTTGACCGGGGCCTCGAAGCCGGGAATCAGCCGCCGGTAGGAGTTCGTTGTCGGATTCGTCAGCGCCACCAGCGAGCCGGGGTGTGAAAGCAGGCCGCCAATGTAGTGCAAGGCAACCGGGCTGAGCTTGTAAAGCCCCGCGTCGTCATGGAAGACGTTCCGGCCGTCCTTCAATAGGAATTGGTGGATGTGCATCCCGTTGCCCGCCTCGCCGGGGATCAGCTTGGGGATGAAGGTGATGATCTTCCCGTGCTTGCGGGCAACTCGGTGGCAGATCTGCTTGGCCAACGTGGTGGCGTCGGCCATGAACTCGACGGACCGGAACTTGAACTCGATCTCGGCCTGCGAGCTGCCGACCTCGTGATGGTGGTATTTGACCTCCAGCCCGATCCGTTTCAGCGCCGTGCAGATTTCGTTTCGCAGCGCGAAGTGGTGGTCGTTCGGTTCGGAGCGGAAGTAGCCGCGGTTGCTGTAGATTCGGTATAGCTCGGCGCCGCCGGGCGGGCTGGCGAACTCCCCGCTCTCCACGCGGTAGGAGGTCTCGCGCGCGGTCATGGTGCTGTAGAGATCGTCGAGGATGTAGAACTCCAGTTCCAGGCCGATCTGGACCTCGTCGGCCACGCCCTCCTCCCGCAGCGCGGCGACCGCCTTGCCGACGATGTGCCGCAGATCCTGGTTAAAACTCTCCTCGGTGTCGATGTCCAGGACGTCGCAGAGGAAGTAGAGAATCTTGGACTCCGGTTCGACCGGGTCGAGGAAGGCGAAGTCGAGGTCCGGCTTGATGAGCATGTCCGAGCGGTCCACGGCCGCGAAGCCCAGGTTCGAGGCGTCGAAGCCGATCCCCTCGTTGACGGTTTTCTCCGTGAAATTATCGGCGGGGATGGTGACGTTGCGAAACCGTCCGTCGATGTCGGATACGTAAAAGGAGATAAACTCGATACCCTGCTCGGTGGTGAACTCGCGCACCTCGGACACGTCCTTGAAGCTCAGCATGGTTTATCTTTCTCGGCTTGGTTTTGGGCTGTTTCCACTATTCCCATCTCAACATGTCAGAAGACTTAGCATACGGCCGGATGCGGCTGAATTCAAGCGGGTGCATATATTGACGAACATGGACGGCTCCAGCAAGATTGCGGCAGGGTTCCATGGGACCGATGGGATTCGACCTCTTCCCAGGCGTCCCTTGAACGTTTATAACAGCCTTTCTCGCAGTCGCGCCAATCTGCCAATCCCCCCTGTTCCCGTCCAAGGAGAACGCCATGAGAGTCATCGGTATGTTCATGCTTGCGAGCGTCTTTGCCCTGGCCGGTATGCAATCGACGCTGCCCGCGGCCGGGCAGAAGGATGAGCTAAGTGCCCCGCCCGAGGCAATTGCCAAATGGCGCGACCTGCGGTTCGGAATGTTCATCCACTGGGGGCCGGTCAGTCTGAAGGGGACCGAGATCGGTTGGTCGCGCGGCGCGTCGGTCCCCATCGAGGAATACGACAATCTTTACAAGCAGTTCAACCCCACGAAGTACGACGCCGACCAATGGGTGAAGATCGCCAAGGACGCCGGTATGAAGTACATCGTGCTGACGACGAAACACCACGACGGCTTCTGTCTGTTCGACACCAAACAGACTGACTACAACATCATGCACTCGCCGTTCGGCCGCGACGCGACAAAGGAATTGGCCGAGGCGTGCCGAAAGCAAGGTGTCCCATTTGGCGTTTACTATTCGATTTGCGACTGGCGTCATCCCCACTACCCGCACGGCGGCCCTAGCGGTCGGACGCTTCGCCACAACGCGGACATGGACCGTTACGTCCAGTTCATGAACGGCCAACTCAAAGAACTATTGACCAACTACGGGCCCATTGTCACCCTCTGGTTCGATGGCGAATGGGAAAAAGCCTGGACCCACCGGCGCGGCAAAGAGCTATGTGTCTATCTTCGCGGCCTGCAGCCTGACCTCATCGTCAACAACCGCGTCGGCAAGAATCGTCAGGGAATGTCGGGAGTGAGCAAGGGTGACGACATCCTCGGCGACTTCGACACGCCCGAGCAACAGATCGGCAAGATGCAGACCGACCGGCCGTGGGAAACCTGCATGACCATATGCACGCAATGGGCCTGGAAGCCGAACGACAAGATGAAGTCGCTCAAGGAGTGCCTGCACATACTGGTCAATACGGTCGGCGGCGACGGCAACCTGCTGCTGAACGTCGGTCCGATGCCCGACGGACGGATCGAACCGCGCCAGGCCGAACGGCTGCGGGAGATGGGCCGGTGGCTGGCAAAGTATGGCGAGAGCATCTACGGCGCCCGCGGCGGTCCCTTCCCATGCGGCGACTGGGGCGCCGCCACGTGCAAGGGCAACACCATCTATCTGCACCTGCTCGATCCGAACCTCGACACCATTGAACTGCCGTCGATCAAGCGAAAGATCGTCTCCAGCAGCGTCCTGACCGGCGGCTCGGCCACGGTAAACCAAACCGAGGCGGGCATTGAGGTCTCGGTCCCCAAAGCCGACCGGCAAGAGATCGACACGATCGTTGTGCTAAAGTTGGACGGCCCGGCAACTGACGCAATGCGCTGAATGTGTGGCAGTCGGCGCCCCCGCGCGTGCCACTGGCTCTGCCAGTGCCTTGGACGAGGGATAGTAGGGCGAATTAGAAAATTAGTCCTGCGCTTCGCTTGACCCACCCTACTTTCCTACTTTCCGCAACAGAAACAAAATCTTAAAGCGGAAGCTGATTTTACAGAAGCCAGAAAACTCGGGTACAAGCCTCAGAAGCTTATTGGCCAAGGAGGTAACCGTTCACGTCCCGGGGAGCAATGATGGCGAGGGGTGGCCGGCGAGATGGGCGCGAACGGCGAATACAACGAATGAAAGGAGATTGCGGCCTTGGTGACGACACGTTTCGATCACCGTCAGCATCCTCTCCTCTCCCCCCTCATCCGAGTCCCTTTACATGCCAACCGTCGCGGTACGGTCGGCGAAGATACTGGTTGGCCTCCGGCTTGTTGCTGAACTCCAGCGCCCCGGCGTCCCAGACGAGTTTCTCCTCTGGGAAACGATTGACGACCGTGCCCATCAGGATGCTCTCGGTCAAGTTGCCGGAGTATTCAAACGGCGTGGTGGTTGTGCCTTTTCCGAGACAGGCGTCGATGAACTGGTGATAGTGGTCCACCATCTGTCCACCCTGGCGGCCGACCTGCGTATCAAACTCCTTGACGGCGTCTTTTAGCTCTTCGCGCGGCAGTAGCTGCGGCTCACCGCCGTGCGGCAGAAACATATAGCCCTTCTCGCCGACAAACATGGTACCGTCGCCGGGGAGCTTCTTCTTTTGATCGACGGGCCAACTGCTCTTGGCGTCCACCGGGCCCGTGTCGTACCAGAAATAGTCGATGTCGCCGGTGGTGTACTTCGTGCCGGGGAAGCGGTACTGGACCTTGTTGTTCGGCGAGTAGGTTTCCTCGAACGGAGGGCTCTTATGACTCATGACCCATTTTGGCGAGGTCAATTCCAGGGCAGTGAACACGCCGTCCATCATGTGGCCGGCCATGTCGCCCTGGGCCCCACCGCCGAAGTCATGCCAGCGGCGCCACCATCGGGTGTGGTAGAAATCCTTGACATGGGGCCGCTGGGGCGCCACGCCCAACCAAAGATCCCAGTCAAGGGAATCGGGAACCTCGTCCACACGATCAGGGCGGCGTCGCGTCGGCGGATCGGTGAAGGCGCCGGTATAATGGAACCTGATTATGTCCCACGAATGCACCTCTTTGATCTTGCCGATGACCCCAAACTGGATCATGGCCACGGCGGTGCGGACCGTGGCGTCCGAATTGCTCTGGACGCCCATCTGTGTAACCAACTCTGGCCGGAGGGCCGCTTCTTCGGCCAGCTTGCGCGACTCGTAGATGCTGTGGGTGAGCGGCTTTTGACAGTACACGTGCTTGCCCATGCGAAGCGCCGTCGTCGCGATGGGCGCGTGCATGTGGTTCGGGACCGTGGCGTTGATTGAATCGATCCGGTCGCCCTCCTGCTCGAGCATCGTGCGCCAATCTCGGTACAACCTCGCATCGGGGTGACGTTTAGCGGCCTGTTCCAGGTAGTTCTGGTCGACGTCGCAGAGGGCCACGATCTCGATGTCCGGGTGACTGATGAAACACGCCAAGTCTTGAGCGCCCCTCCTGGCCGTGCCGATCGCCGCATGACGCAACTTCCGACCGTTCCCGCCGCGCGCCTTGCCGGAGAGGATCAAAGGTCCGGCTGCTCCAGCGATAGCGGCCTGCTTGATAAACGTGCGTCGTGTCGTCTTGACCGTCATGATACAACCTTCTGCCTGTGTATAAGCGACTGATAATTACCCGCTCAGAGTACGGCTCATATAGCACAGCCTCAAACGGAACATCATTGACCATGATACGGTCTCTTTCGGTCAATAGCAACTCACCCCCCAACAGGTGTAGTTGTGCCCTTGTGCCGGATTTTTGTTCCAATCGTGGGAAATTCACTAATTAAGATAGTAGGGAGAGGGTGGCATATCAGCCCACAGTGGGTTCCGGTAAGGGCTTTTCCATGACCAAGCCAAGCGAGACGCCGAACCCGAATCGTGCCGAGCGGGCGGACGAGTTTGCCCGGCTCTTCGGCCGTCATGCCAGGCAGATTCACTCCTATATCCTTACTCTTATCCCCCACTGGGCCGACGCGGAGGATGTCTTTCAGGAAACCAGCACGATCATCTGGGAGAAGTTCGACCAGTACACCCCCGGGACGAACTTTCGTGCCTGGGCCTGCCAGGTTGCTTACTATCGGGCCTTATGGTTTCGGCAGCGGCAGAAGAAAGTGGCGGTCCCTTTCGGCGAGGAGTTCTTTCGACTCGTGGCGGCCGAGATGGTTTCGCAGGGTGATTTGTTAGAGGACCGGCACGCGGCACTTGCCGACTGCACGGAACGGTTGCCCGAGCGCGATCGCGTGCTGGTCGATCGCTGCTACGCGCCCGGCATGACGATCAAGCAGGCGGCCTTGGACTTGGGCCGCTCGCCCGAGACCACCTACAAAGCGCTCAAACGCATCCACCGCGAGTTGTTCGATTGCGTGGAAATAGCGATGAGGAACAAGGACTAGCAGCATGGGCCTTTCGCCGCGACAAGCCGCCGAACTGCACGAGTTGCTCTGGCAACTCCGCGCCGGAACTGCCGCGCCGGAACAATTGTCTCGTCTCGAACGGTTGGTGTGCGAAGACCCGCAAGCCAGGACGTTTTACGTTCACTACATGCACCTCTGCGCCGATTTGAATTGGAACGGAAGCGTCGGGAGCGAGGGGCGGGGGACGAGGGACGGGGGACAAGGGATGGCCGGTTCACCGGCCATTGATGCCTCCGTTGATGCGAACAATCTCTCTGTTGGCGAGGCAGTTGAACTGCCGTCAGGCCAATGGCCCCGAACTCTGAACCCCGAACCCCCAGTCTCGCCGATCGTCATCGATCTTTCCTCCACTACCCACTACCCACTACCCACCAGCCACTTTTCCGTCGGCAGTTGGGCGTTCTCATGCATGGTCTCCGCAGTGATTATGGGCATGATGCTGCTGGTGTTCTGGGCGATAAAAGTCACCCCCCACCAACATATCGCCGAGGCGCCGTCGCAGTCGGCCCCATCGAAAGCCATGCCGGAGATGGTGTTTGTCGGTCGCATCACCGGCATGGTCGATGTGAAATGGTCGGACGATCCCCGCTATCTGCCGCCGCCTGACTTCGCCCACGTTCCCTTAGACAGAAAATACATCCTCGACTCCGGGCTGTTGGAAATCACTTACGACTCCGGGGCAAAGGTCATACTCGAAGGGCCCTGCACCTACGAGGTTGAATCCACCGGCGGCGGCTACCTCGCGCTGGGCAAGTTGACCGCGCGGGTGGAGGCGGGGGGCGGAAAAGGTTCAAGGTCCCAGGCCGAGCCTTCATCCTTCATCCTTCATCCCTCATCCTTATTCTCTGTCCGCACTCCCACCGCCATCATCACCGACCTGGGCCCCGAGGTCGGCGTCGAGGTGGACGAGTCGGGCGTTAGCAAAGCGCACGTTTTTCAGGGCAAGGTCGAGGTGCGATTGGCTGGCGGCGGGAGAGATGCCCGGGCGATCCAATTGGGCGCGAACGAGTCGGCACGGGTGGAACACGGCAAGGACGCCGAGGACCGACTGGTCATCGTGCGCGGCCCGGCGCTCGGGAAACCCCCCCGTTTCGTCCGCAGCCTGCGGCCCAAGCCCGTCGAAACCGTCCGGATCGTCGAGAAGTTCACCGACGGCAAACTTGGCGCCGCCTTTGAGCAAAATCCGCCGGGCCGGTACGCGATTGTGCCCGGAGCGGCCGTGTACCAGCAGCAGCCTACGGACAACGGTCGGCAGCCGCGGGGCTACATCCGCACGGTGGCGACCGACTTCTGCGACCGCGATTTCACGTTCGAGGCGACCTTCCAGGTGTCTGAGTTCAACAACTATATCTTCTTTGGTCTCGGCGACGGTGTGCCCAACGCCAATTACTGGGACGTTGTTACCTGCGGACTGGTTTTGGACTTCGTCCCCGTCAGCGGGGGGGCTTTCGTGCGATTCTACCACCCATTTTCGGATTCGAGGGGAATCGGCGACGCCGGTAGAATCGTGACGGAAGTGGCCCCGTCGGGCAGACTGGGGCCGGGCCGGCATCGCTTTCGGATGTCGAAGGTCGGCAAGTGGGTGAGGTTCGCGGTGGACGCGGATTTCGAGGGTGAATTCCAACAGGATTTCGTCAGCCGGTCAATCCACTTGTTGGCCGCCGGGCCGCCCTTGCTGGACGCGACCAACAGCCGGTTGCTGGTCGGCACAAGCTACTGCGACACCATGACGGTCCGATTCGAGGAGTTGTCGATTACGTACACAGTTCCTGGAAAGGAGGGTACGCCCGTGAATGGTCCATAAAGCCGCGATCGGTGATCGCGCCCCGTGCGAAACCGCAAGCGGCCGTCGCGCGGGTTGAAAGCGTTTCAGTTGTAGGGTGCGTGCAACGCACCACCAGAAACTGCAATGTTCAGAGCGGAGGAGAGTGAGAACCGTAACATCGGGATAAACTTTGGCGGCACGTCGCCGCCGGCCGGTATGCGGTTATGAAACGTCTGTTTGGAGAATAACGATGAAGACGACAAATCTTGTACTCGTCGCATTTGTGGCTACCTGCCTTTTTGCCTTCGTGGGCACGGCCAGCGCGACGTTGATCACCGGAGCAGTGACCAGCAGCACGGCGGCAACCGATCTCTATCCCGCGTCGAACGCGAGCAACGGAACCTACCTGGGCACCTCCAACTCTGATTGCTGGATATCGGCGGGCTTTGGGAATGACTACTTCACCAGTGGTGGTCCGATCCCGGTGCTGACCATCGACTTGGGTAGCGACGTGAGCTACAACGGCTTCTCGTTCTGGGGCTACTTATTTGAACGAAGCCTCTCGAACAACGGTGGGGAGTGCAATAGCCCCTCGCAAATGTCGATGCGTTTTGCCACGGCTGCGGAGGGAACCGGCGGATTCGGTACGTCAATCACGTACAATCCGACGTTTAGCCCGGCTACGAACGCGCAGGAGGACTTCACCTTTGGGCAGTGGATTACCGCCCGGTACGTGGAGTTGACAATCACGGACAACTTCGCATGGAACCCCTACGCTGGCTCTCGCGTGTGCTTCGACGAGATCCAGTTTGCCGTCCCCGAGCCGTCCACGCTGGCATTGCTGGCCACGGGCTTGGCGGGCCTGCTCTGCTACGCTTGGCGGAAGCGGAAGTAATCCTAGAGTTTCTGGTTCCCACGCTCCGCGTGGGAACCCCCGTTTTCCAACGCTCTGCGTTGGTGAGTCGGGTATGCAACCGACGCGGAGCGTCGTCGGTCGTCCGTTCCCACGCGGAGCGTGGGAACGAGAGGAAAGTATGGTGGGATGGATGGCGGATGGTGGATGTGTCCTAAGTGGCGCGTCCACCATCCAAAATCCGCCGTCATGTGCCCCGCACATTCCGGGGACTGTTAATACTACCGCGCTAGGTAGCGCGGGATAATCGTGTAGCGGGCGGGCTTGCCCGCCGTTGGTTGCCAGCAATAGTGCCGCTGAGGCAACGGCGGGCAAGCCCGCC
>JAUWPQ010000262.1 GCA_030611515.1 Planctomycetota bacterium
CACCGCCGCCAACGCCGCCTTCGCCTTCACCGCCGCCTCGATCCGTCGCCGTTTCACTCCCATGTTATTCTCCCAAGTCTGGACCAATCCTACACAACTTTCAACCTAAAGTCGTGGTCCAGTTTCATGGGGCCAGTATACAGTACTATGTCACTGACCTGGGCACACTCGGTGGAATATCGAGTGGAGATGGAACGACGAGTGGAGTCGGAGGCATCAACAGTAGCGGACAAGTTGTGGGGTGGGCCAGTATTGCATTCAAAGTGTCGCGTCCCTTTCTATACGACAATTCGACAATGAGTGATCTGGGCACGCTCGGTGGAGACCGTGGCATGGCCTTGGACATCAGCGACAATGGCCAGATTGCGGGACGTTGTTCGATCGCTCCCTACAGTTCTCCGCATGCCTTCGTCTATAACGGCTCCACGATGACCGATCTACACATTCTCCTACCCGTCGCCGGAGGATACAGTTACGCTGAGGGCATCAACAATGATGGGCAGGTCGTGGGCATGTACTCCGACGGTAAGGGCAATCTCGACGCCTTCCTGTACAATGGCTCGACGATGACTGACATAGGAACACTCGGTGGAACATTCAGCGCAGCTCACGGGATCAATAACAGCGGTTACGTCGTGGGCTCCGCCGGTACCACTGGCGACGCTGCTTTTCATGCCTTTCTCTACAACGGTTCGACAATGGCAGACTTGGGGACACTTGGTGGAACGGGAAGCAGCGCCACTGCTATCAGCGATAACGGTCAGATCGCTGGCCTGTCTTACACCAATGGCAACACCGCTAAACATGCCTTTCTTTCCAATGGCTCTGCAATGACTGACCTCGGGACACTTGGTGGAACGGATAGTTGGGCCTGCGGTGTCAACAACAGCGGGCACGTCGTGGGCTTCTCCAGGATCAATGACGAGGATGACTACGGCGCGTATCCCTTCTTGTATAACGGCTCAACAATGACTACTTTGAATCAGCTACTTCATCCGACATCGGGGTGGACACTATCTTGGTCGACGAACATCAACGACGGACGCTACATTGACATCAACGACAGCGGCCAGATTGCAGCAAACGGCAGAGACTCCATTGGCAGAGGACACGCGTTGCTGCTGACTCCTATTGCCAACGTACCCGAATCATCGGCCCTGGTCATTCAGGTCACCAATGTCGCTGACTCTCCCTATTCCACCGGTTTCTCCGCCGTCGTGGACGGGAGACATTCTGGAACTTCTGTCGGCTACGATTCTGGAATCGACCATGACCTGGATACCTCGATGAGTCCAACGGACATCACAACGGTGGTTTACTCCAACATTTCCGAGCATCTTGTGGATTACAACTATGCGCCAGAAGTCGGAGGCTATTATCGATTTTCTTTGGGCTGCGAAAATCCAACGGAAACGGACCTTTTCGATGTTCCGAATTCTCTCGTCCTGAGTGATTTTATTGCGGATAGCTCCAACGAATCCCTTGATTACGAATACATATTGTCCGTCGATACTGACATGGACGGTGTTTACGACTACATACAACGCGGTCTGCTCAGTGAAGTGTGGGCCAGCCCCGACAAGAAGTTCGGCGAGTGGACTCAAGACCTGCCGGCAGGATTGGATTTGAGCAACCACTACTATGGAGAGTTGACGCTGATTGCTATTGCCGTGCCTGAACCTTCAACCATTGCACTGTTGATTAGTGCTGCCCTTGCTGCTGTATGCCTTGCAGGAAAACAACGGGGTCGAAAGTCTTTGATTTAAGAGAATAGGGGGGGGAGGTGTCAGAACTATTTATCGGTTCGTCCGATTGCTTGTCCTCGCTTTCCGTGCGGCGCTGAAAAAAAGCGGCGGCAAGTCGCCGTATTCCAAAAGCTACTCCTCCGGCTTGGGGCGGGTCAACGGGCGGAACTGCGGCATCGCGTGGGCCGCGGCGCGGTAGAACTTCTGTTGGGCGCGCACCCGTCGCCCCTTGCCGGCGACCTTCTTGTACGTCCCGCCGTTCTCATCGCAACGGCAAACGTCGTTCTCGCCTGACCGGCGCGCAGACTCCTCGGCGACGGGCGATCCCGTCCATTTCTTTCGCATCTATACACCCAAGAAGGAATTGGGGCGTTCGGCGTTTTTCGTGCGGGCCAAAGGCGGGCGCAAAAACCGCTTTTTATGCCCAAAAGTCAGTGGTTAGTGGCCAGTGGTCAGGACAGTCACCCGTGAACGGTTACCTGCCGATGTCAAAGGAATGTCCAAGGGTGGTTTGACGGCAACGGCCGCACCCATTCTTACGCGCCGGTTGCGCGCAGAGGAGAATTCGGCACTTGACAGCGACAAGAATTTACCCCAAACTGTTGGAGCGTAACGCATTAGCCGGAGTGGCGGAATGGCAGACGCGCTGGATTCAAAATCCAGTGGCCTTCGGGCTGTGTGGGTTCAAGTCCCACCTCCGGTACTTTTTTATCGCGCCGCGGGCGCGACCACCAAAGCGCGGCTTTGTGCTTTAAGAAAACCGTCATGCCCAAGAGCAAAATACTCATCGCCGACGACAATCTCACCAACGTCGAGTTGTTGGAGGCCTATCTGGACGGCGTGGACTGCGAGATCGCCGTGGCCTACGACGGCCGCGAAACGTTGGCCAAGGCGGCGGAGTTCCTGCCCGATCTGATCCTGCTGGACATTATGATGCCGAAACTCAGCGGCTTCGAGGTCTGCAAGACGCTGAAGCAGGACCCCAACGCCCGGCAGGTGATGATTCTGATGGTCACCGCTCTGAACGAGCTGGGCGACATCGAGCGGGCAGTGGCCGCCGGCTGCGACGACTTTCTCAGCAAGCCGGTCAACAAGCTCGAACTGGTCAAGCGCGTGGAAAACATGCTCAAACTCCGCCACGTGACCGATGAGTTGGAACGGCTCCGCCGCTATATCGATAGCATGGAAGATTCGACCCGCCCGGAACGTCTGCGGCAATAGTCCCCCGGCGCCGTTGCGTCCGTTTAGCGGTCGCCGACACGGCGGCCCGTATTCCGTCGCAAGCCGCCGTGCCGGCGGCTGCTAAACATGAGGCATTCGTTCTTCGACATTCGATAATCCCACCATTCCGATCGGCATGGTACAATGAAGAGATGGATCAAGCACGAAACAGGTTGTTGACGGGCGTAGTCTGCCTGGCGTTGGTCGCAACCGCCACGTCGCGGTCCGCCTTGGGAGACGAGGCGTTGCGTGCGGCGCTCGATCTGAGGGCGAAATACGCCGCCGACATCGAGCAATTGGCCGTGTGGTGCGACGAGAACTCCCTGGTCGAAGAGGCGCGGAAAACCCGGCAGGTTCTCGGTCCCAACGATCCACACAAGCTCTACGTGCCGGTGTTGCCGGACGAGGTCGGACCGCCGAAATTGCCGGCCGAGGCGCCGCCGAAAGTCGCGGAGTGGGACTCTCGACTGTGGCGTTTGCGGCGCAGTCACGCCGCCGCGCTCTACGAGTTGGCCCGTCGCGCGGTCCGCACCGGCCGCGCGGGACTGGCCTTCGAGCTGGCCCTGGCGGCGATCCAGGCGAACCCCGATTACGAGCCTGTCCGCCGATTGTTCGGCTATCAGAAGTACGGCGGTCGGTGGCGGACGATTTATGAAGTGAGAAAGCTGCGCGCGGGGAACGTCTGGAGCGATAAGTTCGGCTGGATGCCCAAGGCCCGGCTCCGCAGATATGAAGGAGGCGAACGTTACGCGAACGGCCGATGGATATCCGCCGCCGAGGACGCCGAGCGACGCCGCGACATCCGCTTCGGCTGGGACGTGGATACCGAGCATTACACGATCCGCACGAACCACGGCATCGAGGCGGCCGTGGCGCTGGGTGTGAAGCTCGAACGGCTGCATCGCCTCTGGCAGCAACTCTTCATTCGCTACCACGCCTCGCAGGCCGACGTGGTGGCGCTGTTCGACGGCCGGTACAGACCGGGCGCCGTCGCCGCGCCACGCCACAACGTCGTCCTTTTCCGCGATCGCGACGACTACAACCGCTCTCTGCGGGCGGCGATGCCGAAAATCGGAATCTCCACCGGCGTGTACGTCGAGCAGACGCGCCGGGCGTACTTCTTCGCCGGCCCGGAAAGCGACGACCGCACGTTGTATCACGAGGCCACGCACCAGTTGTTCCACGAGTCGCGACCGGTCACCCCCGGCGTGGGTCGAAAGGCGAACTTCTGGATCGTCGAGGGGATCGCCATGTTCATGGAATCGCTCCACGAGGAGGACGGCTTCTACGTGCTGGGCGGATTCGACGACGAGCGAGTTCATGCCGCCCGATACCGATTGCTGCACGACAATTTTTACGTGCCGTTGGACGAACTGGTCGGCTACGGCATGGATAAATTGCAGAAGGATCCCCAAATCGCCACGCTCTACAGCCAGACGGCCGGCCTGACCAACTTCCTGATCTTCCACGACGGCGGCCGTTACCGCGACGCGGTGGTCTCCTATCTGCTGGCGGTCTACACGGGCCGCGACGACCGCGACACGCTGGCCCGGCTGACCGGCCAAACTTACGGCGAACTGGACGAGCAGTACCGCGTTTGGATAAAGGGGTCGGGAGTCTTTAATCTTGACAAGAGTGAAAAACAATGATAGCATCCGGCCATGCCACGACGATTACGAGTTGCTAGCGGAGGATATGCCTACCACGTGCTGAATCGGGCCGTGGGGCGGATGCGCATTTTCGGTAAACAACGTGACTTCGAGGCGTTCGAGGAGGTGATCGAACAAGCCAAGGTCCGGCTGCCAATGCGGGTTTTGGCGTGGTGCCTGATGCCCAATCATTGGCATTTTGTGCTCTGGCCTCGCGGCGACGGCGACCTCTCGGAATTCATGCGTTGGCTTACGGTCACGCACACGCAACGTTGGCACGCGGCGCATCGCACGGCGGGGACCGGACCGCTGTACCGGGGACGTTTCAAGTCGTTTCCGATCCAAGAAGACGACCATTTGTTGACGGTACTGCGGTATGTGGAGCGGAACCCGTTGCGGGCCAACATGGTCGAAGAGGCCGATACGTGGCGGTGGTCGAGTCTTTGGCATCGAGTCCACGGCAACAAGTCCAAACTATTGGACGCTGGTCCGCTTATGCTGCCGCGACGTTGGCGTCGGCACGTGCAGAAGCCGCAAACGGAAGCGGAGTTGGAGGCGTTGCGGCGTTCGGTTGTGCGCGGCGCTCCGTTTGGCAAAGCGTCGTGGCAAGAACGAACGGCGAAGCGATTGGGCTTGCAATCGACGCTACGCGCTCGCGGTCGCCCGTGGAAATCACCGCCCGTGAAAGGAACCCGCTCATAAATCGCAAACAAAGACTCCCGACCCCTTTATTGCTTCAACTGCCAAGAGTTATGTATTGTGTCCCCAATGGCACTAGGATAAGGGATTTTGCGCAATAAGAAAGGCCGTCCTTGTCGATGAGAAGGTTGAATACAAACCCTTTTCTCGAAGGCAAGGAGGCCTGTCGTGGTAGGTATCGACTCTGGAGTGGATTTTCAACAGCAAAATGTGCCTGTTCT
>JAUWPQ010000400.1 GCA_030611515.1 Planctomycetota bacterium
TTCAACATATCGGCCGGCATCTCGACCGGACAGCCGGTGCCGCTGATATACCTGGGCTGGGTCGCGCTGTATTGTTTCCTCTACTGTTGCGTGGCGATGCTGGTCGCGATGCTGCTGTTCGAGGACCGGGATTTGGCTTGAACGACCGGCTCAGCGCTTCAGGCCGATTTTTCTCGCCAAATCTTGTTTTGCGCCGGCAAAGGCCGACTCGTCATCGGCCTGGGCGACAACCATCAGGTCGGCCTCTTGCTCCGACTTCACCGATACACGTCCTTCCGGTGCCCCACTTTGACGACCCAAACGGTCAACTCTTCGTCTTGGATCGAGTAAATAATCCGGTATCTTTCCTGACGGATTCGGTAACGCTCTTGGCCGGAAAGCTTTTCGCAGCCGCGGGGACGTGGTTCGTCGGCCAGCGCGGCGATTCGCCCGAGTATTCTTTTCCGGTCCCGTTTTGGAATTGGTCCAAAATCCTTCCACACCGATTCCCGGAAAAAAACGCTATATGCAGCCATCGGCCTTCAGCCTTTTGAGCATGTCTTCAAAGCCAAGGAGCGGTTCGCCGGCCCGCTCCTCGAAGGCCGCTAAATCCTCCGCGTCTTCGGAAAGCGCCCCTTTCACGGCTGCGTTAACCAGTTCCGACATAGACCGGGAAGTCTCCAGCGACTTCAACCGCAGCGCTTTGTGGAGAAGGGGATCGAAATATACGGTCGATCTCTTCGATGGCGTTGACATTTTTTGCCTCCTTTCCCTTCCACGGAATTATAGCATTATGACGTTATGATGTCAAGACGTCGACTTAACGACGGTTTCGTTCCGCCCGGCACGAGTGCCGGGGCTAAACGATATCGCCACGGCACGCTATTCCGCTTTGATTCGCACTCGCCGGCCGTCGATCGACACCCGGCCGGCGGCGATCAACCGGATCGCCTCGGGGTATGCCTCGCACTCGGCGGCGAAGACCCGCGCGGCAAGCGTCTCGGGCACGTCGTCGTCCAGGACCGGAACGGCCCGCTGAAGAATCACCGGCCCGTGGTCGTACTGGTTGTCGGCGAAGTGGACGGTGCAGCCGCTGAGCTTGGCGCCGTAGTCGAGCACCGCTTCGTGGACCCGATGTCCATAAAAACCCTCGCCGCAGAAGGATGGCATCAGCGCCGGATGGATGTTTACCACGCGGTTAGAAAAATCGTCGGGGATGGCGACCCGTTTGAGAAACCCGCCCATTACGACCAGATCGACTCCGGCCTCTCGGCAGCGGTCGAAGATCGCCCGGCTGAATTCGTCCTGATCGGCGAAGTCATTATTCTGAATCACTACGCCGGACAGTTCGGCGTCGGCGGCGATTTGCAGACCGCGTGCGTTTGGGTTGCTGGAGACGACCAGCGAGATTTCCACCGGCAGCCGCCCGGCCTCGATCTTCTCGATCAAGTTCCGCAGGGTCGTCCCCCCGCCGGAA
>JAUWPQ010000239.1 GCA_030611515.1 Planctomycetota bacterium
GCCTGATTGCTCCAGACGTTGATGAAATTGGGTTGGACCTTGGTGATCTGGTTCAACGTGGCGCCAAAATTGGTCCAGTCCTTTTTCATTTTGTAGCCGGCGGCTTTTTACCAGAGGATATTGGCCGCTAAGCCCCGCAGCCCCAGCGTGGCCAGCTTGACGGTAACGCTGGTTGGGTCGATCTCGCCGATCTGCGCCTGGCTTAGGTGGTAATCGTCGCGGAGCCGGGAGAGCTTTCCGCCGGGAGAACCCGGAGATTCCTTGGTGGCGATGGTGGCCGGCTGGCTCAACCAGAACAAGGGGATCAGCAAGAAGGCGATCGCCGCCAGGTAAACGATTTTGCGTTGAAAAGTGCTGCGCGAACTCATTGGCCACCTCGTTGTTGCGAAACCGCAAGCGGTTGTGTTGCGAAGCCGCGAGCGGTATTACTGGCCGGTAAACCGACCAGCCCTTTTAATCTAATCCCTAATCCCCAATCCCTCCTATCGTGCCACCTCTCGGTTCTTCAGGCACAAATACGCCGCCACGAACAACGGCAATACGAACGCAAACGTCCGGCAGGTATACGTCAAAATGGTGTCGCCGGGGATGTTGAACCCATAAGCGACGCATTTGGAGAAGACGTTGAAGCGGGAGAGGTCGGGCAGAACGGCGGCCAGCAGCCAGAGACCAAACGCCGCCGGCTGGTCGAGGGTCTGCACCACGGTGGTCCGCAGGCCCGGCTCCATTTCCGAAGTGACGTTCTGCTGGGTGAGGATGCGGACGATCGACTCGAACGGTCCGCCGCCGTAGGTCTGGTGGGTCGCCAGGCGGAACATGAAGTCGTGGAACAGCCCTCCCAGCAACGCTCCGAAGGTGGCCAAAACAGCCACCGGACCGCTGAGGAACGTGCTGAACAACACGCCCAACGTGATCACCAGCAGCCCCAGCAGCCAGATGCCGAAGTAGCCCTTGGCAAAGTTCCACGCGAACGAGGCGTTGTGGGCGCGGAGGTACATGTCGGCCTGTGCAACGCCGAAATACTGTGCCATATCGACGCAACGCAGCCAGATTTCCACTTCTCCGTCGGAGACGAATTCCTTGAACAGATCGACCTTCTTCCCGTCGGGAGTCCGCACCTCGCGGGGAATGAGCCGGTTGTCTATCTGAAACTCCTTCGACTCGAATATCTCCACTTCCGTCGGCTTGACGTCAGACCCGTCGCGGGGATTTCTCAGCAGCAGACTGCCCGTCACCCCTTTCTCGATGTTCCCCTTGTGTGTGCGGAAGATGCCGAGGATCATGTCCACGGGCAAGCCGGCGGGGAACCGTTTCTCGGTAATCCCCTGGAAGGTCCAGACGGCCGCGGCCAGCGATCCCCCTTCGATATAACTGCGGTAGGTCCATTCATCGCCCACATTGATGCCCTTGTCGGTCGGTTTACCCTCGCGGTCTCGAAACGTGAGTTTTCCGTAGACGGGCACGCGGGCCAGCAGCATTCCTTCCGGCTGGCCGAGTTGATACTTCTTTCCGGCCGACTCCTTCGAGAGCAACTCTTTCCAGTCCCCCTTCAGATCGTGCCGGTGTCCTTGTTCCATTTCCACCCGCCCGTTGCCCGAGGGATCGACGACCACCTTGTGTCGATGTTCGTGGACGCGGGTAGTGAGGCCCTGGCGTCCGGTCGGCCGTCCGGCGGCGTATTCGACGGTTTTTAGGCTGTCGGCGTCAACTTTATGCGTATGGGCCAGCCCGCGCTCGACGAAAAAGTAGCTGATTACCCCCATAATCAGCAGCAAGCAGGTCGCCACCGCGGTGAAGCCCGCGATTCGCCCCAGCACCACCTCGCTGGATCGCACCGGCTTGGTGACGATCGTGTGCAGGGTGCGGCTTTTGATGTCGGCCGGCAGACTCAGCGAACTGAGGAACAGCAACAATAGGATCACCAGATAACCGGTGGTGGTTAGCACGAAGTTCAGATACAACCGCGCGGGGTCGATGCTTCCCGGATCGAGGAACCAGCCGGCGAACAGCAGGATTAAAATGAACACGGCGAAGACCACCACCACCCGGCGGCGGATCGACTCCTTGATCCCCAGCCCGGCCAGCGCGCCGACGCGCCGCGGCGAGATGCGGATGATGTCCAACGCGCAGTCTCCGATTGCCCGGCCCGAGGTCTCCAGGGCCTTGATCGGACCGCGCCTGAGCGCCACCGCCAGCCAGCCGAGGACAAATACCGCGGCCGCCGCGGAAATAATCACCAGGAACCACCAATACAAGGCACCCTGATGCCAGCCGCTCCCCAGGAGCCATTGCAGCCCTTTGAAGCAAGAGTTTCGCAATCCCTCCGCGAAATCAGCCAACGTCAAGGTCCAGGCGATTTCCTCCGCCTTTCCCAGCAGGAGCAGCTTCCAGGCGATAATTCCCAGCGCGATGAGAACGATTGCCGCGGCCGATCCGCCGCCGATGGCCCTCGCGGCGCCGCGGTCGGTCGAGCCATGCCCCTTTCGTAGGCGGACAACCAACCAAGATAGTCCGGCGATCAGCAAAAGGAGAAACACCGTCAGCGGCAGCGGATGGAACAAGCGTCCTTCGGTCCACTCCGGCCCAAGCAGCCAGATGAACAGCGGCGTTACGTCGGTAATGTCGATGACCATGAAAGGGGTCAGGGGTTAGGGGTCAGGGACCAGGGGACGGGAACCAGGGGTCAGAGGTCAGGGATTTTTTTGATTATAAAAAGTTGTCGCTTGCGGATTCGCAAGACAGCCGCTTGCGGTTTCGCAATTACGGATTGCGGCGACGGAAATCGCCTCCTGCTGGTCTTACGTTTTCTCCACAACTCCCCGAACTCTGCGGCCGGGATGCTCCTCGCTTTCGCGGATGATCTTTAGGAACAGGTCCTCGAGCGTCGTGGTTGGGTTGCCGATGTTGAGCACGTGTCCGTTGTTGTGTTCGATCGCCCGTTTGACTTCTTCCTGGCCGATGGCGCTAAGTCCCGTAACGCGGATTTCGGTCACGTCTTGGACCTTCAGCAGGCTGTCCACCCGGCCCATCTCCTTCATTTCGCCCTGGTACAAGATGGCGATACGGTCGCAAACGTCTTGCACGTCGGCCAGCAGGTGGCTGCATAAGAGGACCGTTTTGCCCTCGTCGCGGAGCTTGATGATCAGGTCCTTCATCTCGCGGGTGCCGATCGGGTCGAGGCCCGTGGTCGGCTCGTCCAGCACGATCAGTTCCGGGTCGTTTATCAGCGCCTGTGCCAGACCGATGCGCCGGGTCATGCCCTTGCTGTATTCCTTCAACTGCCGCCGCTTGGCCCAGTCCAAGCCGACCATTTCGATCAGGTCGGCGACCCGCTGGCGGCGGACCGCGCGCGGCATGTTGAACAGCCGCCCGTAAAAATCGAGCGTTTCCTCGGCGTTGAGGAAGCGATAGAGATACGATTCCTCGGGAAGGTAGCCGATCCGCTCGTTTTTGGTCACTTCCCTTGCGTCGCGGCCGAAGACCAGGGCTTGGCCGGCGGTGGGGAACAGCAGGCCGAGCAGCAGTTTGATGGTGGTGGTCTTGCCCGAGCCGTTAGGCCCAAGAAGCCCGAAAATCTCGCCGCGGCGGATTTCCAGGTCGAGTGCCTTCAGTGCCCTTACTTTTTGACGCCCCCAGAAATCGCGGTAAACCTTGGTGAGATTTCGGGTTTCGATAATGATTTCCGACTGCATGTGGAACCTCGCGGGGCCGCGGCGGGACATAATATGACGTATCGTCCAATACGTTCCCGGCAGACTAGGTGTTCACCTCTAATATAATCTGGCGCGAAGCCACTACTATAAAATACCCTTGCCGACGTTACAAGCGGCCCCGACAAATCCGGCAAAAGAGGGGGCCGCGACACGCCACTCACATTGAATTAGAATATTCTCGTCGAGACGCCCCCCGGGTTCTAACCTCGTTTTATTCCCATGACCTCCCAACTTGCCGCCGATCACTTTCTCACGGGCCGGATCGACTACGAGCGGACCCAGTCGATGCCGAACTCCGAGGAGGCGCTGAAACTCGACCGGATGCGGGATCTGCTCCGGCGGCTCGGCAACCCGCAAGAGGGCATGCCCATCGTCCACATCGCGGGCACCAAGGGAAAAGGTTCAACTGCGGCAATGATCGCCGCGATTTTCACGGCGGCGGGCTATCGCACCGGACTGTTCACCTCGCCGCATCTCGACCGGGTCGAGGAGCGGATGGCGGTCGATGCCCGGCCACCTCCGCCGGAGGAGTATGCCGGACTGGTCGATTTGGTTCGGCCGGAGGTCGAGGCGATGGACCGCGCGGCGGCCCGTTCCGATCCGCCCGAACATGGTCCGACCTATTTTGAGATCATCACCGCGACGGCGCTGAAGCATTTTGCAATCCAAAAGGTTGAAGCAGCCGTACTGGAAGTGGGGCTTGGCGGCCGGCTCGATTCGACCAACGTCTGCTCGTCCTGCCTGTCGATCATCACCAGCATCAGCATTGACCACACCCGGCAGTTGGGTGAAACGCTCGAGTCCATCGCGGCGGAAAAGGCGGGCATAATCAAGCCCGGCACGACGGTCATCAGCGGCGTTCGCGCCGAACGGCCGCGGGAAGTGGTCCGTCGCGCCGCGGCGGCCGCCGGCTGCCGATTGGTGGAGTTGGGCGTCGATTTCGACTTCGAGTACCACCCCCCGCGTCATCTGGAAAAGGCCCCGTCGCCCGCTCGATTCGACTTCCATTTAGCCCCCTCTCATTTAGCCCCCGGACATTTAGCCCCCGGTGAATACACCGGGGGTTCGGTTGTCGATTATTCCAACATCCCCCTCGCCATGCTCGGCCGGCATCAGGCCGCCAACGCGGCGGTCGCACTGGCGGCCGTCGAGGAACTTCGCCTAAGCGGCTGGACGATACCCGAGGCCGCAATCCGCCGCGGTCTGGCCGAGGTCGTTTGGCCGGCGCGGGTGGAAGTCCTCTCGCGGCGGCCGGCCGTGGTGCTCGACGCCGCCCATAACGTCGCTTCCATCGAGGCGCTGGTCGAAACGCTTGGCGAGAGTTTTTCCGCCGCTCGGCGAGTGCTCGTCTTCGCCGCGACGCAAGACAAGGACGTCGGCGGCATGTTGCGCGTCTTGCTCGATCGCTTCGATCACGTGATATTCACCCGTTACGCGAACAACCCGCGCGGCGTCCCGCCCGAGGAGCTGCGGGCGTTGGCAGCATCTGTTTCCCCTCGCCCGCTTGCGGGAGAGGGGCCGGGGGTGAGGGCCGTAACCATGCAGCTTGCCCCCACGCCGGCCGACGCCTGGGACGCGGTCGGTCGTCTCGCCCAGCCGGACGATCTGATTTGCGTCACCGGCTCTTTCTTCCTTGCCGCCGAGATGCGTCGTCTGATAGCCGCCCGGCCGCTTTCATAAAGCCGCGACCGTCGGTCGCGCCCCCGCCTGGAAACGGGTATGGCAAATTTCATGGGGGCATGGTAGGCTGCACGGTGGAGGGTATGGCGATGATCGAATCAATCGAGTTCAAGAATTTCAAGGCCCTGCGCGACACCACGTTGCCCCTTGGCCCACTCACAATTCTCGTAGGCCCCAACGGCAGCGGAAAAAGCACCGTGCTGCAAGCGTTGGAAGCATTTGGAAATCCAGATGGTGTTGATTTTTCAAGGCTTGTTAGCTTTGAGGCCCGCGATATCGAAAACGCGACGGTCTCCGTGAAAATTACTTGGGACAATTTTCATCCTCCGATTACATTTGAACGATCCTGGATCTCCAGCGGTAACAAAAAACAAGTTACTCCCGATAGCGTAGACAAAAGCGACAGGGTGGCGGTGTCTAGGGAGATCAGGAATTTTCGCGTTTTCTCTCTCGACGCTCATAAGATCGCAGAAGCGGTATCCGTACAAGGCATCATCGAGTTAGCGAGTAACGGTGCCGGCCTTGCTTCTGTTTTGGATGGGATGCGGGACGATGCCCCTGAACAATTCAAGGCCATCCAAAACCAGATATGCGAATGGCTGCCGGAGTTTGATTGCATCTTGTTTGATCGGCCGAGCAAAGGGAATAAATCCGTCGCCCTACGAACGAAAGAGGGGCAACACAAAGTTCCGGCCACTGACCTTTCGCAAGGTACTCTGATTGCCCTGGCGCTCTTGACTCTGGCCTATCATCCGACTCGGCCGTCGTTGATTGCCCTGGAGGAGCCGGATCG
>JAUWPQ010000258.1 GCA_030611515.1 Planctomycetota bacterium
CGGAGGGCGAAGGGCTGGCCGCTTCAGCGGCCAGTTTGGCGGAATACAGAGGCGCGTTTTCGCAAGACAACGAAAAAAGCCCCCGAAAACAAGGGCTTTTTGCCAACCGTTGCGGTTCAATGCGATAGTAAACCAAAACACGCAGTACCCCTACCGGAGTCGAACCGATGGCGTTTTCCTCGGGAAATACAGGGGTCGGGAATGAAAGCGGTGCGGAATCCGGTGCAGTCGGCGCACGAAAAGGGGTCATTCCCCCCGACTTGGCGGTCGTCGTCGAAGCATGGCCGAACCTGCCTGAGACAGTGCGGCGGAACATCTTGGGGACTGTCCGGGAAGCCGTGGGGGTTATGGGGCTAGATGAGGAAACGGGAGCCGGGAATTAGACGATGGGGAGAAAGGCAAGGTCGATGCACGGCAGCGGCGGGGACGAGCAGCTTGTTTGCGCTCCGTTGTAGCCGACGACACGGATAGCGTCAAGTCCTACGGCCGCGTGGGCATACGCTCATGCAGGACGCAATCGCGGCGTGACGGCGTAGGCTGTTTGGGTGTAGGGTTTGCGCTCCCTTTATGGCGGCCAAACGAGAATGACCGGCCCCCGTCTTTCCCCCATTGCTTTGCGGCGTGATCTACATATAGCGTCCTGGAGATATTCGACCCAGAGCGTTTGGTGTCAGAATAATCTTCGGTAGAATGGGGTTCGGGCCGGACGGTTGCCGAGAACGGCTCGACGAGATTGTCGGCTGGATGGAAGGCGAGGCGAAGAAACGCGGCTGGTTGGGCTACGCCGTGGGCGTGCCGGGCAGCCGGTACTTCATCAAGCGGATGGTGCTGGGGGCAATCAAAAAGGCAGAAAAGCCGCTCTAACCACCATCAAACTACTGTTTGCCCGAACCGCCGCAAACCTGACACTTCATTAAACCAGTGCCGCGACACTTGACGCAATTGTCGCCGCTGCTGCCGCTGCCTTTCCCGCTTCCGCCACAAAGCCAACACGTCTCTAAACCAGTCCCACCACACGCCCCACACTCAAAAGCAGGATGTTTGTCTTTCCGCGCCACCGGCGGCGCAGCCTGTGCCTTAGCCAAACCCTCTCGCTTCGCCCTTAGCTGTTTGTAATAATTGGTTCGCCACGCCAGATAAACAGGCAGCAAATAAGGCTTCTTCTTGTCTTTCGATTTCTCGGCAATCGCATCTTCCGTTTGCGCAATAAAGCGCGCTTCGGCAACACTGAGCCGTTGCTTGTATGCGCCTTCTGCGGTTAAAATGTATCTTCTTTCCCTATGAGACGCCATTCCGTTTTTCATGGGGGCTTGTGCCCATACGTCCTCGACACACAAGGCAACCCCCAACAGCAGAATTGAAAATGCAAGCAAGGTTTTCATCATTGCGCTCCTATAAGTGAAAGTGCGACAGCGTATTTTATATCGGCCACTTGTCCCGGTCCGCATCCCAATAGCGTTCATCCGCGCCACGTTTTCCTTCACGCTGTTCTCGGTCCATCTTTTTGATATTGCGCCTGGTTTGATCGAGCATCTGTTGGACCTCTTGCGGGCTATGGTTCCTCCAGAATTGCTCAGACCTTTGCCTCTCGCTTCGGTCGTTTAGATATACGCACCCCCCTATGATTGCACAAAAAATACTGCCCCATATCCACCATCCCCAATCGGCTTTGATCGGTTTATTGTCCATGTTTATCTCCTTATGAACGAGTGTAACCGAGGGCGAAAACTCCCGAAAGTATTCTCGCAGCCGACGTGCCCGTTGTCGGTCGCCAACACAAAAAACACCAACAAACAAGCCCGTCTGCAAAAACAGCTAACGGCAATCCTATTTTGGCCCCAACACCCTTGTCAATAATACCCCCCCCAGAAATATCAAGCGGGGAAGACGCCGGAGCATTAAATACTACCTAATCCGCTTCATTGCGTAGCCCATTGGATTGTGTAAAATTAGTTGGGACGGCCGACTGTACATCGGCCAAGCGAATTCGGCAGCGACCGCGCTTCCTGCCTTTGTGCGGCGCTGCCGAGTTCGGCCCGAAAAAAGGCAGGCTCTATGGTACGGCAGTATCCCTCAAAAAAGTTCCTTCTGCAAATTGCCGATGCGGCGGCATCTCTTGCCAAGGTGCTACGCCACCATTGGTCGATTCGGGGTGCCAATGCCTCCGAGAACCCAGCCCGAACGCTTTTTCCAAAAAATGTCCGGCCCGATTCACCCGTCTTGCGCATTCATCTTGCAGGAATGATCGACGAAGTGATGGCGGCCCACACTGTTCTTAAACGGTTATTAGCCGAGGTGCAACCCGCTGAACAGTACAACGACCTCGACTTGGCGTTGCTTGGCAGGAATGACAGAGGGGCGAAAAAGCCAGACTCCAAGACAGTTGCAGGTTGGCCCTATTCGGTAAGCAGCGCAATCGAGGCTCTAGTGGAAACCCGTGACACAATTGGGCCAACCATAGGAAAGGGGCCTGTTGAACTTGACGATGTAAGGGCCTTGGAAGCGGCTGCGGTAGTGATTCGGGATGCGGCTGGACAGCCCGGCAAGGACGGGGAAGCTGCGGATGATGATTCCGCCTTTGTGCCCGCCGTGAGTCTGTGGAAGGGTAAGTTCGACAACTATAAGGCAGCAAAGAGATTCTTGGACGAACACCCCGAGATACGCACCCACAAGCCCGGCAAGCAGCGGTTGAAAATCCACGCCGGGGACTGGGCAAGGCATTGGGGCAATCTCGACAACCAGGGTTTCGACGCCCTCGACAATGCCGCCCTGCCGGAGATAACTTCGGTTGTCGTCGAAGGCGCGAAGGGTAGATACAAACAACACCACGCCGCGAAACAACGCCAACAGCCCCAAGACAACGCCCCTATCGACGCCCTGGTTAAGCGAATCCAGGCCGGGAAGTAGGCTTTCTACTTCCCATTCTACTTCCCGCTTACCTCGATAATTCCCGAGAAATACGGGATTTTTCGTCTTTTCTACTGCCCACTTTACACACCGCGAATCGGGGCGCGGTAATTTTTCGGTTATGAACGCAAAAAAGAAAAACCCCGGACCCCCGCGCCGCGATCAGCGCGTTGTTGGCCGCCTTTTGGAGGCCGTGGAAAAAACAATCAAGGCCGCCGACCAGACCCGGAAGGCCCGCGATGAATTGCTGCGCCTTGCTGCGAAAAAAAGAGCGGCCGGCAAGGGGGTGGACCATGCCGAGTGAAACCGCCCCCAGGCTGTTACTCTCTGCCCGCGAAGCGGCCCGTGCCTTGAGCGTTTCCGAGCGGACCCTCTGGTCTTTGACCGCGCCCCGTGGCCCAATTCCCTCGATTCGGCTGATGTCGCGCGTACTTTATCCCATTAACCGTTTGCGGGAGTTTATCGACGCCCAAACCAAGGCGGATGGGAGGGTAGAAGAATGAAAGCGACCGAAAACTACCCCGCCACGTTGGCCGACCTGGAAACTATTGATACCGCCATGCCTTTCATTCACAACGGACGCCCCTATGAGACTATCGGGCAGACGTTGGCGCGAATGATGGGAGAGGCCCCACCCGATCCCATGCCGGAGGAGGCAACGGCGAGTCTTGCGGCTACGCTTGCGGCCGAACCGGCAACGTGGGGACGATTGTTCTTGCATTGCATTACTGCGGCACGGAATGAGGAGGTGGCGCAATGAGCGACCTGTCAACCACATTGGATATGCTTGGTGTCGGAACGGGCGGAACAAAACGGCGTGCCCGGCAGTCCGACGGCAATGGCGAACCGGCCAAGCAATCCATTTTCAGCAGGCCCGTACTGATTCGGCTCAATACCGTGGAACCGAAGCCGATTACGTGGCTATGGCCCGGCAGAATTGCAATCGGCAAGCTGACGATGCTGAGCGGCGACCCCGGCTTGGGGAAATCGTTGCTGACCATCGACCTGAGCGCGCGGGTGTCGAACGGCGCGCGGTGGCCGGACAGCCCTGAGCAAGCGCCGCTGGGCGGTGTGGTAATGCTGAGCGCTGAAGATGATCCGGCCGATACCATCCGTCCCCGGTTGGACGCGGCGGGG
Source organism: Planctomycetota bacterium (assembly GCA_030611515.1). Classification (GTDB taxonomy): domain Bacteria; phylum Planctomycetota; class Planctomycetia; order Pirellulales; family Thermoguttaceae; genus JAHIKV01. The sequence goes on from JAUWPQ010000258.1 coordinate 4,045, forward strand.
GCCGACTGTTCGCGTATCAGCCTGTTGTCCGGCGTTGTGTGGGACGACGAGCAGGACTCACGGACGGCGACATTCAACCTTGCCCGCGACCTTCGGGCGCTGGACGAGGCAATTGAAACGACGCCGGACTGCCGGTTGGTGGTGATCGACCCCATCAGCGCGTTTTGCGGATCGACGGATTCCCATAAAAACTCCGACGTTCGCGGTCTATTAGCGCCGCTGTCCGAACTGGCCCAGCGACACCACATAGCCATAGTGGGCGTCAACCATCTGAACAAGAGCGGGGCCGGCAGCCCGGCAATGTACCGGACAATGGGCAGCCTAGCTTTCGTGGCGGCGGCCCGCGCGGCTTGGGCCGTAGTCAAAGACAAGGAAGACCCGAAAAACCGACTCTTCCTGCCTATCAAGAACAACCTGGCGGCGGACGTGGCGGGGCTGAGCTACGTGGTAGTTGAGCAAGATGGTCAACCCTGCCTGGCGTGGTCTGCCGATCCCGTGACCGTAAGCGCCGATGAAGCCCTGGCCGTGGATCGGCCCGACGGCCGCGGCCGTGAGCGCAAGGCAGCGGCGGCTTGGCTGCGGAACTTGCTAGCCGACGGTCCGCTGACCCAAAAGGAAATCAAACGACAGGCCAAGGAAGAGGGCTTGGCATGGCATACCGTGAATCGCGCCAAGACCATCCTGGAAGTGATCTCGCGGAAGGAAGGATTCGGCGCGGAAGGGGGTTGGGTCTGGCGGCTGCCGGATGCTAAGGAGGCCAATACATCGGAGTTGGCCCCCTTTGGAGAAATCCCCGAAAAAACCGCGAAAACTCCCAAAGAAGGCCAATTCACTGAGTTGGCCCCCTTAGCAGAAATTGGCCCCCTTAGTGACGATCCCAACGACTTGCTCTTGGAAGCGGCTGCGGACGATGAGGAGGCGGTATGGTAGCCGAGCGTACAAAAACCGAACGGTTGGCGTCGATTCTGGCGGCACTGCCAAACGTGTTCTTGGCAAGCGAACTCCCACGGCCTACGCCCGGGATTGCGCCCGGTTGCGTTGCGGCCGGTCGGGTCGATACTCTGCAACCGGCCCCTACAAGGCCAACTGCGGGGCTTTGCGGGGGCGTGAAATTGAACAAGGTGGGATTGCGGAAGGGTGCGAAGCGGTGCGAAAATGAGAAGACAATAAGGGTACTTGACATATTTTCAATTAGGCTGTAGGATAACGTCCGATGAAAAAGAAAAGGCCGATGAAATTGACCGAACAGGTGCGGCAGGCAATCGAAACCTGCGGCAAGACTCGATACCAGATAAGCCAAGACACGGCTATTGACCAAGCGACCTTGTGCCGATTCGTGGGCGGCAAGGGTGGGCTGTCGAATCCGATCCTGGACACGTTAGGCGAATACTTGCGGCTAAAGATCGTGGTGGACAAGCCCAAGCGAAAGAAAGGCGGGTGAAGCATGGCGAGTATCAGCAAGCAACCGAACGGGCGGCGGACGATCCAGTTTGTCGGCAACGACGGAAAACGCCGGTCGATAAGATTGGGCAAGTGTTCGCAACGGCTGGCCGAAACGGTCCAGGTC
>JAUWPQ010000057.1 GCA_030611515.1 Planctomycetota bacterium
TTACGTCGATTCGCCGAGGGCCGACGATGTTCTCGAACCGCTTAAACCAAGGGCTATTCATTTCGCCTTCACGACTGCGCTCAAAACGCAAGTGCAGATTAACCCCAGGTTGATCAACCTGGTATACCAGGTTGATCAACCTGGATGCGCCGGGTTAAATTGGCCCCGAATGAGTCCGATCGCGCAAAAACCCCGCCCGAACCGCTTTGCTGGAAAGTTAGCGCAAAAATAGCTCCTCTTTCCGTGCGGATTGCTCAATGTATGTGCCTGCCCCTTTTTGTTTTGATATTCTTCAAACTGAGGCCAATTGGTTGCCCCACCCGGTAGGTGGTAGTCGCCAGCCCGAGTATCTTTTGCTAAACTGACGGCCTCGGCTTGCCGGCGGTGAACAACCACGGCGGTTTCGGCCGCTGGGCGTTCATCGAAATCGACGACCCGTGGGATGCGGAAAACACGATCCGAACCAGCCTCCAGAAAGAGACAAAGTCATGAGCGAGGAACAGCTTCCCGCCGATTCACACGGCAAGATGGTTGTTTTTGGGGCAAAACAGATTCGACGTATTTGGGTCGATGGACAGTGGTTCTTTTCCGTCGTTGACATCATCGCTGCGCTAACCGATAGCGATGCCCCGAGCAAATACTGGACGGCCATGAAGCGCCGCGAAGAAAAATCAAGCGGTTTTCAGTTGTCCACAATTTGTAGACAACTGAAGCTAACCTCTGCTGACGGAAAGAGTTACAAGACCGAAACGGTCAATACGAAAAATGCCTTCCGTATCATCCAGTCCATCCCCAGCCCCAAGGCGGAACCATTTAAGCAATGGCTTGCCAAAGTGGGCTATGAGCGTGTGCAGGAGATCGAAAACCCTGAACTGGCCCAACAGCGGATGCGGGAACTCTACCAGCAAAAGGGGTATCCGACCGACTGGATCGAAAAGCGAGTCCGCGCCATTGCCGTCCGCGACGAACTGACCGACGAGTGGAAGCAGCGCGGGGTTTTGGAGCAGAACGAGTTTGCAATCCTCACCGCCGAAATCTCCAAAGCCACCTTCGGCGTCACCCCGTCGCAATACAAGAATCTCAAGGGCCTGCAACGCGAAAACCTCCGCGACCACATGACCGACCTCGAACTGATCTTCACCATGCTCGGCGAGGCCGCCACCACCGAAATCGCCCGCAACAAAGACGCCCAAGGTTTTGTTCCGAACAAGCGGGCCGCCCGGGAAGGTGGGACGGTCGCGGGCGGCGCACGTCGTCAGCTTGAAACCAAGTCGGGCCGCAAGGTCGTCACCCGTCAAAACTACCTCGCCGACAAACCCAAACCAAAACCAAAACTGCCGCCTAAGTCCGAGTGACCATCATCACCATCATGGCCGAGAAGAAGAAAAACACCACGACCTCCATCAAGTCGATCCGCCACAAGGACAAGCGGAAGAACATCCCGACCGAGCCGGTTTGCTGGAAAGTTATCGCAAAATTGTCTGGTTAACACCCCCCTCCAAGTTAACAAGCCGGTTCCTATTGGCCCCAAGAAGGAACCCTCTGAACGAGCGGTGGATTCGCGGTTGACCCACCGCAATACGGTGGTTTGTTGGGATTTTGAGAAAACGGATGACTTGATGCGACAGGGGCACGACGCCGGAACGAACGACCAACGGTAACCCGACGGCAACCAAGTGACTTCGATTTGAAAACACGCCCGATCCGCCGCCCGGGTTGACCGCCTTGTTCCGCCCTAATTGATCTGCGATTAAAGGTGAACTTGACGGTATTCAATTGGAAGTGCAAATAGTTTTCTTAGCGTCTTGAGATACTGCGAGCCGTCAGCATCGAGAGCATTCTCGCCGCCGACGATCAGCTTTTCAGCTTCAATGCCATTGGGCCAATGCGAGTATTCGAGCAATTGGCCAATGGCATCACGAATGCAAGCACGGGGCGAGTGGTACGTTTTGATTTCGTAGAACCAGAATCCGTTCGTGTGTTTGACCACGACGTCAATGCGGGTGCCATTGCCGGTTGGAAGTTCGGTACCAACATTCTTGTGGCCAAATTCGGCAACCAACAATTCGTAGAGTCTTAGTTGAAGGGAATTATGGCGTAACGCCACGTCCACGGGATCGCCCTTTTTGTGAGCCGTGGCTTTGAGTTTCTTGACGGTGCAACCGTGTTTGAATTGGAACGGGGACGTATCAACAACAAGTACGGGTTCCGCCACACCGTTGCTCTCGACATATTTGTAGAGTGGAAGCAGGTCATCGAAATCCCGGAGAATTTGATCGGTGTCGACTTTCGCGATTGGATTGAGTAGCCCAAGGAATACAAACACGCCGTTTGCAATGCGTTCGGTGGGAATGGCTGAGGGCATGTAGTCGACGCTTCGACCTTGTGCATCCCAATGCCACATTCTCATTCGAGAGTATTTGTTTGGGTAAAGGTCGAGGAACTCGTTGAAGAGGCGTACTTTGGGCCGGAGAACGTCAATGTCGGGCAACGTTTGATTTGTTTCAAATGAGAACGCTATTCCGTGTCGTAGATCGTCGCCATCGGAATGATCGAACCCAATGTTGAACTGCAGTTCGGAACGTCCTCCGTGATGAAATGCGTAGTTGTCGAAGATTGTTTGATCACTGAAGATTGAGTTTCCCGGGCGGCGGGCAAATCCCTTGAGCTCTTTGCGAAGGTCTTGAAGCCGGCCAATCTGGTATGGCTCGGCCTTCGCGTTGAGTTCGTATGCGAGCGTCCGGATTTCAGTCATGTGTCATGTGGCAAAGAGGCCTAACGCTCCCGTTCACCGGGCCGCGGTGAACGACATTGATTTCGCAAACCGCGCGACCCGCGGCTCCGTGTGCAACGGGTTGTTAGATCACTTTGGCGATTCGCCCTCCGGTGCAAGATTGTCAACTTGTTTGTCGGGGACAGGAGAAGTTCTTGTGGCGGATGGTTGCCCGAATGGAGTACCGGGAGAAAAACCAGCAAATGCTTGGTCGCGGAAGCCCTTGGGCAAGCCATCGAGTTCGATGCGTTCGCCCCATGTTCCAAATGGAGTCTCAAAGAAATCGGCCTTCTTGCCGTTTTCGACCAGCCAACGGGCAAACTCATTACCGAGAGGTGTTAAGCACACTGAAGGTCCCAATGCCTCGATCCTGAGCAGTCCAGTCCCGTCGAGTTTTTTAGCGAAGTCCTGTGCATTGAAACCGCCACCGGACCATTTCCCTGACTTCCACGCTAGTTCGTACCGTGCGCCGAAGTAGTTCACAAATGGAATTGGCGTCTGTTGTTCGTACATCAAGACAAGCATTTGGCGATAGGTGTCTTCGATCAGCGAATCAATGACGGCAAAGGTCGCGTCCTGATTGTCTGGTTCATTGTTTGCCTTTTCAATCATTTGTATCGCGTTGGATACGCGAGTATTCGATGCGTTCATTGCTTCGACAAACTTCTTTGGATCGGCATCCCCGTACTCAGATGGTGGATAAAACACGTACGGCCTGTTCCATAAGACAAGGAAGAATGCCCCAAATACAAGCAAAGCAAAAGAAATAACAAACACAGTTAACGCAATCTGTACGCCGTTTTGTGTTTGGGTGACTGCGTATCCAAGGACTGCCTCAGTAAGCGTAACGAATGCGGCAACGATCCAAAGGGGAGTGATCCGGACACCGGGTGTCTTTGGTATCTCCATTTGTGACTCACGCTTTCTTTGATCTAAACGGTATTCGACCGCCGAAGTGCAGTAAAACTTTACCGCATTTTCGCAGCCGAGTATGGCATTGTCAATCCTGATACGTCATACTGTGAAACGGGTTGCGAAGGATCGCTAGTCCCGAAGCCATGCTACACCGCACCGGGAGCCATGCTATGCCGCAGTCTTTCCACCGGAGACCATCCCCCCCGCCAATGTCGTGCGATCAATGGTTAAACGTTAAACTCTGCGAATCAGAAAACGTTCCATTGCCGCAACGCTTCGACGGAGCCAGCAAGTTCATTGGCAACCATCGAGGCCGCCTCCCATTCTGCCATCCTGCAATTCAACATGCCATCTTCCCGTCGTGGCGGAAGAAAATGAGGGAAAGCAGTTCCCCGGCGACCGCCCCTGCTTTTGTCACTTTACCCTCTCACCGGGTAGGTTAACGGATAGAGACTGTTAACCGTTCTGTCACGCTGGACAGCGCACCGGTTGCCAAGTGAAGGTCGCTGTGGGCACGGCCCTCACCCCCGGCCCCTCTCCCGCAAGCGGGCGAGGGGAGATATTGCCCTCACCCCCGGCCCCTCTCCCAAAGGGCGAGGGGAGATAAGAGAAGATTTCCCCGTACGCCGATTCATGCCGGCTATCCAACCTCCACACGGCACTGCTGGACAAGCCAGCAGTGGCACCCTCATCCCAACCCCGAATCCCAGCCCCGAATCCCCAGAACCATCACTTCCGTGCCAGCCAGGGGGCGATTATCCGCTTGATCCGCTTCCACCTGCCGGCCGACGGAAGCGTCCACTCCTCGGAGGCCATCAGGTATGAACGGAAACTGGTCAGTAATTCCCGCGCCTGAGCCTGCACGTCTTGACTCCGCCGGTCGCGGCCGGTCCGCGGACCGACGACAATCCGGATTTTTGTCCGCGTCGTCGTGCTGCTCAAACTCCGCGACTGCGGATCGTCGTCGTTCTGCAAACGCTCCTCCTCGAACAGCAACTCGACGTGCAAGACGGTCGAACGGTCCGTCAGGCGGCGTACGCAGCCGGCGGGCTGATCGTCGATCTCCAGACAGACCCGGTTGCCGTCGATCGACACGATCCGCGCCTGATGGTCGGCCACGAAACCGCGCAACTTCTCGATGGCGATCCGCACCGGCACCGGCGTGACCAGGTCTTGCTCGAGCAACTGCTTGGGCCGGATGGACTTCGACCGCCACGAAACCGAGTTCCCTTCGGCCGGCTCGCCGCCGATGCCGCTGCCGAGTTGCACAACCGTGTTGCGCCCGTTGGCCTTGGCCATCAACAACGCGCGGTCGGCGCGGCGGAGCATTGTTTCCGGCGTGTCGCCCGGCTGGATTTCCGTCACACCGAAACTGACCGTCGCCGCCCGCCCTTCCATTTTCGTCTGCGCGAGTTGGCTGAACGACTTGCGGATTTGCTCGGCGCGGCGGGCGGCCGTGTCGTTGTCGCAGTCGGCGCAGAGGACTACGAACTCCTCGCCACCGTAGCGGGCCACCAAGTCGCCGGGGCGGCAAGAACTCTTCAGCAACGAGACCAGGCTCAAAATGACCTCGTCGCCCGCCTGATGGCCGTAGGTGTCGTTGACCTGCTTGAATCTGTCCAGATCGCACATGATCAGACTGCACGGGACCTGTTGCTGCCTGTGGGCGGCGATGAATATCGCGTGTACGCGGTCGAATTCCGCCCGATTGGCCGCCTGGGTCAGCGGATCCTTGGTCGATTTTTCGTGCAAGCTCTGGCAGCGTCTCTCCAGTGAGATTTCCGAGGAGGCGTCGTGGAACAGCAGCACCGCTCCCTGGGCGACGCCCTTGTGGTCGATCACCGGTATGGCGTGGGCGTCGACGGCCACAATCCGCCGTCCCCGGCCGAGGATTCTCAACCGTCGCAACGATTGCACTCCGCAGCGGATCGCGGTATTCACGGGGCAGTCCGACTCGTTGATCGAGTGCCCCTTCTCGTCGGAAAGTTCGAGCAACATCGGCCGCCACGTTTGTCCGCGGACACCGGCCCCGTCGATGCCGGTCAGCCGTTCCGCTCCGCGGTTCCATAGCACGACGCGGCCCGCGGCGTCGACGAACACCACCGCATCGTACATGTTGTTCAAGAGCTGGCCTTGGAACAACGAGCCGACGTTAGGCTCGGCGGACGGCAAGGGCGCGAAATTCATCTCCCAGTACGAGTTGACCGCCGCCGGATCCAGCGTCCGCAGCCAGCGATGGGCCGCCTCCCAACGCGCCGCCGTCTGGTCTTCCAGGCAAAACTCCGCGAACCGATGGACCAACTCCGGGTCGAATTGCGTGCCCGAACACTCGCACAATTCCGCCATTGCCCGCTCCCGCGAACGGGCAGGCCGATAAACGTGGTCGGTCGTCATCGCGTCGAAGGCCTCGACGATGGCGATCATTCTCGCGCCCAAGGGTATCTGACGGCCGCGCAAGGGAAAATCCGTCCGGCTGCCGTCGTACCAAGCCGGGACGTGCTCGACGATCTCCAATATCTCTTCCGATGCGCAACCGCGTCGCAAGATTTCCAGGCTCATCTTTCTGGCACGGACCATCACGGCCGATTCATCTCGGTCAAGCTCCGCGGGCTTCAGCAGCACGTGGTCCGGCGCGCCGATCACGCCCACGTCGTGCAGCAGCGCGGCCAATTCGATCGCCTCGCGGTCGGTTGCCGAAAGCTTCATTTTCGTCGCCCAGGCCGAACTGCTCAAGGCGACCCGCAACGCGTGTCCGGCAACCGCCGCATTTTTGCACTGCAACGCGGCGAACAGGCCGGCGGCCACTCCCAGCCGAATTTGCACGAGTTGGTCGTCGGCGGAGCGGCTGAACACCGGCGGCAGCGTATGTCCGGCGACGGTGACCGCCTCCAGTTCCTGCAAGAGGGAGTTGAGTTCGGTCATCCAGCGCTCGGCCGAAGTCGGCGCGGACACCGGCGGAACTGCCGTGCTTGGGATGGCGGCGGACGGAGACAGTGGTTCGGGGGTAGTGTTCATTGGTGCGTGGCTCTCAGTAGTTGTATCTATCAATGAAACACTAGGTCACGTATGGAGTTGGGGCAAAATAGCAGGCCGTGGTACAGTAAGCGGTGCGATTGGTGTAATACGTCCCACTTGCAGCCCACGATGGCCGGAATGTTGACCGGCGGCAACAATGTGGCCGATTTGATTCACTGCGGCGTGGCCGAGAACGCATATTCGGCACAATTCCCCCCGCATGGACGCGGGGACTGGCTGGGGAATAGGATCAAAAAGGCAGCAATATACGCAGGCTCGGCAATTTGGGATAGTTATTGCCGCCGTAGTGGAGTTGCCGACGGAGACATGCCGAAGCACATACAGGGATATTGTGTGTTCTCCGACCCCAATCCACCCCCGCGCCCGTGACCATTGCCGCCTCCAGTTCGTTCCGCCGATACGGCCAGCGCGACGAGCGCCGCCGCCGGCTGCTGACCGATGATCTGTACGATCAGGAGGACCGATCTGGTTGCCGCGTTTGGACGGAGGACGCCCCGGCGCCGCGGAAGTCGGAAAACTATGGAGACGCCGAGTTCCTGCAACAACAGTTGCGGTTGCTCGATCTGGTTCCGCAACGGTTGATCGTGTTGGCGGTTCTGTTTTCGGCCGCCGCGGCGGTGATCGTCGGGTTGGAGTTTGCCTACGTCTGGATGGTCGGTCGGGCGGCGGCCGGTGAAACAACCCTGACTACGCTGGACGTGGCCGCTAAAGGGAGCCTGGCCTGCTGGTTCTCCTCGCTGATGTTGCTGGCGGCGGCCGTCGTCGCGCTGTTGATCTACTCGGTCCGCCGTCATCGCACCGACGACTACCAAGGACGATACCGCATCTGGATTTGGGCCGCGGGCGGATGCTTCTTGCTGGCCACCGATCAGGCCGCGGGCCTGCGCGAGGCGTTCCGCGAGATGATGATCTCCCTGACCGGAACTCCGCTGTTGGGCAACGGCGATCCGTGGTGGATCGTGGCTTATGTGATAATTTTTGGGGCGATCGGTTCGCGGTTGCTGATGGACGTGCGGTTCTGTCCGCTTTCGGTTTGTGCCTTGTCCGGCGCCGCGGTTGCCCACGGCCTGACTGTTGCCCAGCGGTTTGGCTTGATGGTTTTCGACGGCGGCGCCAACAAAGTCATGTATCTAGCCGGGAGCGAGATGGCCGGCAACCTGCTGCTGTTGGCCGCGTTTGGCTCTTTCGCCCGGCACGTCGTGCTCGACGCCGAGGGTCTGCTGCCGCGCCGGCGGCGAAACGAGCCTGAAGATCAGCAGTGCGAAGATGACCAATTCCGCTCCGCCGGACCCGGACGATGGCGAAAGATCGACCCGCCGCACGTCGCCCCCAAGCCAATTTATCAGCGTGCGGCAACTCCGGCGACCGTTTCATTGCCCGCTACCGCCGCCACTCCATCGCCGGTCGCCCGCAAGCTGACCAAGGCCGAACGGAAGGCGATGAAAAAACGTCTGCTCCAACAGCGGATGGAACGAGAGCGGAAGTGTGGGTAGTGGTCAGTGGCCAGTGGTTAGTGGCTAGTGGTCAGTGAAAACAACGCCCGCCGACTGCGGTTGGCGGGGTTATCCTCGTCCAAGATCATTGTGAAACAAGCAAGATGTGATATTCTAATTCTACCCACTATCCACTACCCACTATCCACTACCCACTATGGTCCGCACCCGTTTCGCCCCCAGTCCGACCGGATACCTGCACATCGGCGGCGTCCGAACCGCGCTTTACAATTGGCTCTTTGCCCGGCAACACGGCGGCCAATTCATTCTGCGGATCGACGACACCGACAAGCAGCGGAACGTCGAGGAGGCGATCCGGCCGATCCTCGACGGGCTGCGTTGGCTGGGCATCGACTGGGACGAGGGGCCGGACGTGGGCGGGCCGCTCGGGCCGTATTATCAGTCGCAACGCTTGGATCGTTACCGCGAGGCGGTCGAAAAACTGCTGGCCGGCGGCCATGCCTATTACGACTACGCCACCACCGAGGAAATCCAGGCGGAGCGCACCGAGGCCGAGCGCGAGAAGCGGATGTTCCGCTACAGCCGCCGATTCATGGCCGAGACCCCCGCCGATCGGGCAAGGTTCGAGGCCGAGGGGCGGCAGGCCGTGGTCCGGCTGAAAATACCCACCGAGGGAAAACTGACGATCGACGACGCGATCCGAGGGCGGGTGGAGTTCGATTGGGCAAACGAACAGGACCACGTCGTCCAACGCGCCGACGGCACCTGCCTCTACCACCTGGCGAACGTGGTGGACGACCACGATTTTCAGATTACGCACGTGATTCGCGCCGAGGAACACCTCTCGAACACCCCTCGGCAGGTGTTCATCGTCGAAGCGCTCGGCTACCCGCGGCCGGCCTACGCCCATCTGCCGTTGGTGGCCGAGCCGGGCAGCCACACCAAGCTCAGCAAGCGGAAGCTGGACAAGTATCTGAAGAACCGCGACTTCGCCGAGCTGCTCGAACACGGCCGGAAAATCGCCGCGGCGATCGGCCACCCGGTCGAGGCGGACGCCTTCAATCCGGTGATCGTCGATTTCTACCGGACGGTCGGTTTTCTGCCCGAGGCGATCGTCAACTACCTGGCGCTGTTGGGCTGGTCGCTGGACGACAAAACCGAGCATTTTTCCCGCAAAGAATTGATCGAGAGCTTTTCTTTGGATCGGGTGAATAAGGCCCCGGCCAGCTTCGATCCGCGGAAGCTGATGGCCTTCGAGGAGCGGCACTTTCAGTTGCTTCCCTCCGAACGAAAAGTGGAATTGGTCGTTCCGTTTTTGGAGAAGGCCGGGCTGATCGAGTCGCCGTCGAGCGATCGGCAGCGGCAATTGATCGCCGAAATCGTCGCGGCGGCCGGCGACCGGATAAAAGTGGCCGGAGACGTTTTGGAGTTTGCCGATTTCTTCCAGCCCGACGACCGGCTCGAATACGACGAGAAGGCGGTCGCCAAAAACCTCGGCAAGGAGGGCGCCGCCGAGTTGCTGGCGAAGTTCCGCGATCGGCTGGCGACGGCCGAGCCGTTCGACGCCGCCGCGCTCGAGACGCTGCTGCGCGACTTCGTCGACGCCGAGGGGATCAAAATCGGCCAGATCATTCACCCTCTGCGCGTGGCGGTGACCGGCAAGTCGATCGGTTTCGGCCTGTTCGACACCCTGGCGATCCTCGGCCGCGAGCGGTGTTTGCGGCGGATCGAACGGGCGCTGGCGCGGTAGCCTTGTCGGGAGATGGGAATTGCGGCAAGCAAGCTGAAAGACTACATCGGCGGTTGACGCCGTTCGAGTTTCGCCCGGTCCACCTCGACGCCCAAGCCGGGCGACTCGGGTACGGGTATCATGCCTTCGACGATTTCCAGGGAATCGGCCAGCACGGTGTCGCGGAGTTGGCGGGGGGCGATTTCGTTGCCGGTCGAGAAGGCGGGCGTGGCGGCGGCCAAATGGAGCATGGCGGCCGTGGCGATACCCAGCGAGGCCCGGCACCCGAGCACGGGCACCATGCCTGCGGCGGCGGCCACCGCCGCGCACGCCCTGGCCGGCACGATCCCGCCAACCTGCTCCAGGTCGATCGCCACGAAGGGGGCCGCGCCGCAACGCGCGGCGAGGAACACGTCGTCCGGGCCACGGATCGAACGCCATAGGGCCAGCGGAACGCTCGTCTGCCGACCCAGCACGGCCGCCGGATGGATTTCCTTCGTCTCGATCGGATCGAGGAAGAATTGCAGCCCTTCGTATTCCAGTCCGTCGCAAAGGTCGCGGGCGGTCTCGGCGTCGAACAGCCCTCGGCCGTCCAGCCTGATCGTGATCCGCTCTCCCAACAGTTCGCGGATGGCCCTGATGTTTTGGAGGTCATCATCCGGTCGGCCGTCGGAGACGATGGTTAGGGTGTGAAAGCCTTGTTCGGCCAGTTCCCGCGATACATTGGCCACCGTTTTGGAGTTGCATCCGGCCAGCCGCACGGAGACGGGAATCCGCCGCCGATAGTATCCGCCCAACAGGTTGCACAACGGCTGGCGCAACACGCGTCCCAGCAGGTCCCAGACGGCCATCTCCACGGCCGCGCGGACCGGCGGCGGCCAGAGCGCGTCCAGCGTGTGCAACTCCTCGATGTCGTAAACGCTCCGGCCGGCCAACACGGCCAGCAGCGACTCGCGCCGGGCGGCAAGCTCTCCAGGCCGCCACACAAGCCTCGATTCACCCCAGCCTTCCAGGCCCGAGGCGGTCGTTACCCGCACCAACAGGCAGCGCGGCTCGTCCGGTTCGCCGCTCCGATCCGAGGAAATCAAGAAAAACTCCAAGTCGTGAATTTCCATTGGAAATCCTCCCTACACCCGAATTGTGGGACAGCCGCCCTCGGCTGTCATAAGCGATTCCGCACAGCCGGGGGCGGCTGTGCTACGTTTTTCGATAGCTTCTATACCTTCGGCAATGCGAACCGCAATTGTTCCCGGCAGATCGTCCGCGTCTCGACCGATGCCCCGAAGCGTTCCCGAATCATCCGCACGCATTCTTCCACGATCGACTCTGGCGCGCTGGCGCCGGCGGTGACGAGCACCGTCTCTTCGCCCGAAAACCATCCCAGATCGATGTCGGTCGGGCCATCGATCAAATGGCTCGGCACGCCGCAAGATCGGGCCAGTTCCGCCAATCGCCGACTGTTCGAGCTGTTCCGACTGCCGATGACCAACACCACGTCTGACTCGGCGGCCAGCAGCCGGACGGCCTCCTGCCGGTTCTGCGTAGCGTAGCATATATCGTTGCGCGGCGGACCAACGGCCGCCGGAAACCGCCGCAGCAAGTGCTCGATGATCCGCGCCGCGTCGTCCACTGACAACGTGGTTTGAGTGAGGTAGGCAATCTTTGACGGATCGGGTACATCGACCCGGTCGATGTCGGCCACCTGCTCGATCAAGCGGATCGAATCGGATGCCTCGCCCATCGTCCCCACCACCTCGTCGTGACCGGCGTGGCCGATCAGTAGGATCGTGTAGCCCTCTTGGGCGAACCGGATCGCCTCTCGATGGACCTTGGTGACCAGCGGGCAGGTGGCGTCGATGGTTTTCAGCCGCCGCCGCTGGGCCTGTTGCCTGATGTTCGGCGGCACACCGTGGGCCGAATAGAGCAGGAAGGCCCCCTCGGGCGCTTCGGACGGATCGTCGACGAACACGACCCCCTTCCGCCTGAACGAATCGACCACCCATTTGTTGTGGACGATCTCGTGGTATACGTACAGCGGCGCGCCGTGGGTCGCAATCGCCGAGGTCAGGGCCTCGATGGCCATGTTCACGCCCGCGCAAAAACCGCGTGGTTCCGCTAGAATGATCCGCATGGTTCCCTCACTCGACGGAACACATCATAATAGGAGAAGGGGTTGGAAACAAGCCGCTTGCGGAGAGTGAAGTGTGTCACTGGCTTTGCCAGTGGCACACTCCAGCAGTGCCACCCATCCGAAACTGAAAAATGTTCGCCGACGATCTTAAACGATATGGACTCCGAGCGGCGCAATCGCCGCCACCCTCGCTCCGCCAAAGCCGGCGATATTGCCGTCGGCTGGCGCGGCGGCACTACGAAAACTTCACCACGGTCAGCCGGCTGCTGCCGCGGCGATTGCGACAACACTTCTCGAACGTCTATGCCTACTGCCGCTGGGCCGACGACCTGGCCGACGAGACCAGCGACCCCAAGCGATCGTTGGCGTTGTTGGGTTGGTGGGAGAAGCAACTCCGCGAATGTTACCGCGGCCGGACTACGCATCCCGTGTTCATCGCCCTGGCGGAGACCATCCGCCGGTTCGACGTCCCGCTCGATCCGCTGGTCGATTTGTTGGTGGCCTTTCGGCAGGACCAGCAAATCAACCGCTACGAAACGATCGAGCAGTTGCTGGAATACTGCCGCTGGTCGGCCAATCCGGTGGGGCGGTTGGTCCTTTATCTCGGCGAGTGTCACACACCCGACCGGGTGCGTCTGGCCGACTCGATCTGCACGGGCCTGCAACTGGCCAACTTCTGCCAGGACGTGGCGGGCGATTGGCAGCGGGGGCGGGTCTATCTGCCACAGGTCGCCTGCCGGCGGTTCGGCTACGACGAAGCCATGTTCGCCCGGGGTGAGTGCAACGACGCCTTCCGCCAATTGCTGGCCGTCCACGTCGATCAGGCCGAGGGTTTGCTGCGGGCCGGCGCTGAGTTGTCGGCCAAGATGCCCGCCGGGCTGCGGCTGCCGGTCTCACTGTTCGCCGCCGGAGGATTGGCCATATTGGAGGCGATCCGCCGGCAAAACTACGACGTCTGGTCGCATCGGCCGACGATCTCCAGGCCCGAGAAGCTGCGATTGGTGGTGCGCTGTTGGTGGAAATCGCATTTCGGTAAACAATGAAAGAAAAAGTTTAGCAGTCAATTTGGAGTTCGGGAGTTTGGGTGCCACTGCTGGCTTGTCCAGCAGTGTTTTTCCGAGAGTATCTCCCATACACTGCTGGGCAAGCCAGCAGTGGCACCCATTATCAACAGACTGTTTAGCCCCGGCCTTCGCGCCGGGAAAATCATGAACCTGGACCGCGAAACCATCGACGCGAGTTACCGCTATTGCCGGCGGATGAGCCGACGGGCCGGTTCCAACTTCCACGCCGGGTTCCTGCTGCTGCCGGCCGAGAAACGTCGGGCGATGTGGGCGCTCTACGCCTTTATGCGCCACACCGACGATCTGGCCGACGGACCGACGGACGACCGTTCGCCGCGCGACGCGCTGGCGGCGTGGCGGTCTGCTTTGGAACTTGCCCTAAACGCCCCGCGACTGCGCTCGCGGGGGGAACCGATCGAAAGAAGAGAGAAGGGAGAAGAGGGAAGAGAGAAGAGAGATTCATCGGCCGATAATTCATCATTCATCATTCATCATTCATCATTGCTCCCTGCTCTGGCCGACGTGGTTCGGCGGTTCCGGATTCCGCCCGAACACCTCCACGCGGTGATCGATGGGGTGGAGATGGACCTCGACGGCCGCCGCTACGAGACGTTCGACGAGTTGCGTCAATACTGCGAGCGCGTGGCGTCGTCCGTCGGGCTGGCGTGCATCCACATCTGGGGCTTCCGCGGCCCCGAGGCGTTCGGGCCTGCCCGGGCGGCGGGCGTCGCTCTGCAAATGACAAACATCCTCCGCGATCTGAAGGAAGACGCCGCGGCCGGCCGCATCTACCTGCCGCTGGCCGATCTGCGAGAGTGCGGCTATTCGACCGACGATTTGTTGGCAAGCGCGGCCGGCGAGCGTTTCCGCCGGTTGATCGCCTTCGAGGTTGCCAGGGCAGAGCGGTTGTATACGGAAGCGGCCGAACTATTGGAGTTGCTCGAACCGGCGGGTCAGCGGATATTCGGAATCACAGTGGCTACCTATCGGGCGCTGTTGCGAAAAATCGCCGGCAATCCGGAAATCGTCCTGCAACGTCGCGTTCGATTGGGTAGGGCGGAAAAACTGAGGCTCGTCGCCCGCTGGGCGTTGCTGCCGCCGCGAAAAGCCGATCTGCTATGACATCCAGCACTCTCGAAAGCCACGGATCGGTTCCTCCCACCGTGGCCGTCGTCGGCGGGGGGCTGGCCGGAATGGCTGCCGCATGGGCCGCCGCCGAACGGGGGTTTCAAGTCGAGTTGTTCGAGCGGGCAAAAACTCTCGGCGGCCGGGCAGGGAAAAAAGGTGTCAGAACTGTTTTTCCCTCGGTCGATTACTGCCAACACGTGGCAATGGGCTGCTGCATTGAGTTTGTCGACTTCTGCCGCCGGGCGGGCATCGACGACTGCTTCCAGCGGACCTGCACCCTGCACTTCATCGGGCCGGACGGCGACCGGCACGACTTCAGCCCGTGCCGTTGGTTGCCCACTCCGCTGCACCTGCTGCCGGGGCTGTTGAAACTCTCGTATCTTTCACTCGGCGAACGATGGAGCATCGTCCGAGCATTGAGAAAACTTCTGAAAAACGACGACGACGAACCCGTCGGCGATTGGCTCCGCCGCCAGGGGCAATCGCAACGGGCGATCGATCGGTTCTGGTCGGTGGTGCTGGTCGGCGCGTTGGCCGAGACGGTCGAACACGCCTCGCTGGCCGCCGCAAGGAAGGTGTTCCGCGACGGGTTTCTCGCCTCGCGCGGGGCAAGCGACCTGCTCCTGCCGCGGCGGCCGTTGGGCGAAATCTTCAACGATCGGCTGGGCGAGCGGCTGGCAAATCGCGGCGTCAAAGTGCATCTCAATACGCCGGTGCGGCGGATCGAAGGCGACCGGCAACTCGCCGACGCAATTGTTCCGACCGACGGCGAGCGGAGGAAGTTCGACTACTTCGTCGCCGCCGTGCCTTGGCAAAACGTGCGGCCGCTGTTGGCCGACGAACTTCTCTCTGCGATCCCAACGCTGGAGAACGTCGATAAAATTACTCCGGCGGCGATAACGGCGGTCCACCTCTGGTTCGACCGACCGGTAGTTCCGCTGCCGCACGCCGTTCTGGTCGGCCGGCTGAGCCAGTGGGTGTTTGCGGACGAGCAAACCGATTCAACCTCGGTTCAGCACTGCCAAGTGGTTATCAGCGCTTCGCACCGACTGGAACGGCGAAATCGCGACGAACTATTGAACGAGGTCCGCGGCGAGTTGCAGTCTGTTTGGCCGGCAGTGGGGAACGCCGAACTGCTGCACTGGCGGGTGATCGCGCAACCTGCGGCGGTTTTTTCCTGCGTACCCGGCGTCGATCGCTTTCGCCCGCCGCAGAAAACACCGATCCGCAATCTCGCCTTGGCCGGCGATTGGACCGACACCGGCTGGCCGGCCACGATGGAAAGCGCCGTCCGCAGCGGCTATCGAGCTGTGGATGCGCTGGCTTGAGGTCGCAAGTTCCGTAGACGGATACGCCGCCACGGCCGGGCAGCCGTGAAGGCCAGCGTGAAACGAATGAGTAGGGTGGGTCGAGCACCGAAGCTCTCAACGCGTGGCTGGAAGGCAAGCTCCATAATGCCATTAAGTTACCGGAATTGCCTTTGGCCCCCTTGGCACAGATGAGCGTTTTGATATAATCACCTTACAGCGTTACAGCGGTAATCGTCGGCTTTTGCGGGTCAAATGGGTGTCGCACAAAAGCTCGCCAATCTCAAGCCCAACCGGATTGCATACGTAAATCAATAACGAAAAACAACTTAGCCTCCTTAGCTCAATTGGTTAGAGCATCTGACTCTTAATCAGAGGGTTCCAGGTTCGAGTCCCGGAGGGGGTACACATAAAGCCTTGCGTGGCAACGAGTTACGCAAGGCTTCTCTTATGCCCCAAAAGTATGGTATTTTTCGGGGCTACCTCGGGGCTACCTGCCAAAAGAAAAAGTAGCCCCAGGCGACGAAAAAGAGGTAGCCCCGAGGTCGGGCGCATGAAAAGAGGATCGGCCTTGCCGGCGGCATCGCGGGAGTCGGACTTTTGTTCCGGTAATTTTACCGGAACAGAATCGGCAGGCTTTCGCTTCTGCCGTTCCTTCGCCGCCTCGTCGTAGAACTCCCGCGCCGGGCCCCCGATGTTGGCGGTGTCGATCTTGTATTCCTGGTCGCCGCGCTTGACTGTGCGGGTATCTATCTTCGGAAGTTCCGAAGTTGCCTCCAGTTCCGCGCGATACCTTCCGACCGTCTTGTCATTCACTCCCACATGCTCGGCAATCTGCGAATCACTCAGCCCGGCTCCCTTCGGATGTAGCAGAGCCGCCTTGACCGCCTTCGCCAGCCCCCCGATGGTGTAACTTTGTGCCCTGTTCGGACGTTCAGGGGATGATCCGGGGTGATTGCCCGAAACTGACGCCCCAGGATTGCGCCTGTTGCGTTCCGAGGGTTCAAGTGGTGTTCCGATACCTCCGTCGCAACCGGCCCTAGAATCGCCGCCTTCGCGGCCGCGCATGAAAAAAACCCCCGGCCGTTCCGGGTCAAGGCGCGGCCGAGGGCGAACGGCGTAAGCCGTTTTTGGACTAGGTGGCCGCCACCGTCAACACGTTGCTCGATGTCGAAGCCAAAGTCGAAGTCGAGGGCGACGTGGGCAAGTATCGGGCGGAGTAGCGGTCGGCCAGCGTGCCCTGCCATCTGACGCCGGCCGTGCGTTCGAGCTTCGCGCGGAGATACCTGTACTTCGGCTTGTCAACATCGACCGAAAGAAACCGTCCAGCGCGAGCCGTGGTGGACGCCGCGATTGTCACCGACGCGCCGTTGATGGTGCTGTAATCGGTCGAGGCGGCGGTCGAGGTATTGGTGCCGACCACGCTGAACGTGCCGGTCCCGGTGCTGGTCGCGGTCGTGCCGAAAATGCCACGGAACAACACGCCATCGAAACCACTCACGTCCACTTGGTTGCTGAACACGTCGGCAGTGCCGGTGCTGGTCAGGTAGCTTGTGATTAAATCGGCCGAAACTTGTCTGGATAGATTTTTCATTTTTCAATTCCTTTTTTGTTGGTTTGTAAAACCCCGCCGCGCGTTTTCTCGCGCGGCGGGGGGAGAAGCACGCCGGCACACACCACGGCCGACGCTTGCTTATAAGCCAGAAATTCCGCTCATTCGGATAACGTCGTTAGCTCGCCCGACAACAAAATCGGCGAACAGCAAACCGCGAATTGCAACTCTCTTTTTCTTGAACGTATCGCCCGCAACGCCGCTCGCCTCGACTTCGATGCCGCTTCGGATGCCGATTAGGCAGTTGGAAAAATCGCCGACGTAGCAAGTTCCGTTCGAGTCCGCCGATCCGAGTTGGGTGGACATGAGCTTTTTCAGTCCGACGGCCTCCGGCGGAAGCGGCATGGGCAGTCCTTCGCCGTCTTTGAGTTTGCTGACATACGAGCGGAGCGAGGATTCCATGATCCAGGTGTTCGGCTCCGAGTTGGCGGCCCATGCTAACGCCATCGCGTCAAGAAGCGCGTCGTAGCCGAATGCGCCGCCCACCGCGCTCTCCGTTACGTTTGGGCTGTGGAGTAGACCTTGCGGCTTTTCGCCTTCGTCGTCGCCGTTGAGAAGCGCTTCGTCAAGTCCTAACGCCAAACTTTTGACGATCGTATTCTCAATAATTTGTTGGGCATTTGGAGCATTTTTGATAAGTTCGATCGCAACTTCGCAGTAGCACGCTAATGCACGGGCGCGAATCGTGACGGAGTTGAACGTTCCCTCCGATTCGGTAATTAATTGGCCTTCCGGCGTCCAATACGCCGTCGGGTCGGACGCAACGACCACGACTTTCATCTCTTCCGTTTCCATCGGCAACGTAACGCAGCCGGCCGCAGACATCACGCTCACAGCACGTGCTCGGTCGATAATCACCGCCGACATTTCGGGCGTCAGAAGAAATCCGCCGGCCGCGTTTGTGCCTTGAGCGTACATTGCACGCTCTTCGTCAGCGCCGCGCCAGTCGCCGGTGACGGCACCCATAATCAGTTTGCCCAGGGAGGCGGAGGACGTGCTTAATTTCATTGCTGACCGGACGCTTTCGCTGTGTCGCACCGACCGGATATAGCTGCCGTCCTCGCGCTGGAACATCGGGCCAGAGCCGGAGCCGGAAGTCGCGCCGAAACTTCGTGCAACTACGTCGCGGTATTCCGCGTCGTAAACTTCCGCCTTCGCTATGAAGTCGCGGATTTCGACGGCCTCCTCGGTCAAAAGTTTGGCGTCCATCCGCTGCACGGCGGTCGGGGATGGCTTGTCGAGCAGTTGCTTGGCGTCGTCAATTCGGCGCGCCCACTCCTGCCGCAGCTCGTCGATATTGACCTGCTTCTTGTTTTTCATCGCATCTTGGTAAGTCTGAAAATCGAATGACATTGGGTTTTCCTTTTTTTTCGATCCGCCCGAAGATGATTGTCCCGGCTGGTCGGTTATTGGTTAGCTCGTTGGTAGCCCCTGGGGATCGAAATGTTCGCCTTCCACTCCGAGCCACGATTGATGCAGTCGTTGTGCCTCCGTGTATCGAGGTACTCGTGGATCAGTCCGATTCGCTCGTCGTCGAGCATGAAGTACGATACGCCGTTCAATGCCAGGGCCGGCTCCGCGCTGATCACGTCGAGTGCCGTTTGCATGACGTGATACGGAATCTGGAATTGGACGCCAAGGTTGGCGACGGAAAATAAGTTTTGGTCGTTGGGGATTCGCATTGCTGGATTTCCTTTCGGGATTTTTGCATTGTAGCAAACCCGTTTCGAGGTTTACCCAATTTTTGGGGAGCTACTCGACGACGACGAAAAAGCGATGCTCGCAATTGCGGCACTTGGTTTCGCGGGTGATACTGTCGTCGCCGTTGTCTACGGTCTTTTGCGTTTTCAAGTCGGGGGACGCGCAACGCGGACACCTTGCCCGGCGGATGTAAACGTACCGATCCAATTCGGCCGCGTCGGTAGCGGAAGGGGATATGCTCATTTTCCAAACTTTTCCTCTGCCCAGGGCCGCGATTTAATCCGCTTTGCTTCGCATCGGGCGACAACTTGCTTGCGGATTTCCACGTCGCGCCAGGCCGCCTCCAAGAGGTCCAGGTTCTGCTCGATTCCGCCGTTTAATTCGTGGAAAAAATCGCGGCCGCTATCGAGAATCAAAATTATGCTTTTGGGCAACTTCTGTTTTGCTTTTCTTTTTCGCGCTTTCGCCATAAATCACCTCTTGGAAATGGGGGGTATTCTGTCCTCTTCGCTCGGCGCGGTCATCCGCAACTCGCGGACCAACCTCGAAAGCAAAATACGGCAGTCGCGTTCGATATTAGTTGCCGGGTTAGGCTTCAGTCCACCGCTGCCGGCGATAACTATCAGCCCATGCTTTTCGATCTCTTTTCGCGCC
>JAUWPQ010000022.1 GCA_030611515.1 Planctomycetota bacterium
CACCAGCAAGACCGCCATCCCCCGATTGCCGGCGGGAAACGAACTGCTGCCGGCCGTCACCACCGCCGGAAACAGCACCGCGTGCGAGCAGCCGAACCCGACCGCCGGCAGCACCAGTTGCCACTCCGTTCCGACCAGCAGAAACAACATAATGCTACCCGTCAGACCGGCCATACCAAACAGGATGATGGGCTGGGGGCCAAACCGTTCGACCCAGCGGCGGGTCAACACTCGGGTGATGATGGCCGCGACGGCGTAGACCATAAAAAACAGCCCGATCCGCGGGATGCCGAGTTCGGCGGCGAAGGGTCGCAGAAACGTGGCCGGCAGTCCCAGCCCAATGCCCATCGCCACCCCGACCGCCAGCACCAATCCGGGGTTGTGGCGCCGCAAGATGGCCAGCAGCGAGGGAGAAAGACTACTGGTTCCCATGCTCCGCGTGGGAACCGATAGCTTGCACTGCTCTGCATCCGCGGTTGTCGCACCCATCAACGCAGAGCGTTGGAAGAAGCGGGTTCCCACGCGGAGCATGGGAACCAGAGGAAACTTTTGGCGGAGCGTGGAAACCAGGGAAACACGTTTTTCCGCCCTGGTGGCCGCCCAGGCCAACGGAATGGCAAGCGTAACCAGCCCCGCGGCGAGGACGAACATCTCGACTATCTGCGGTCGGCCGATCGCGGCCGATCCTCCGATAAGGAAATCGCCGAGTTGAGTGCCCAGCACCGAGCCGAGAAAGCCGGCGGTACCCAACATGCCGACCAGTTCCGCCATCTTATTGATTGGCCCGCGGCTGGAAATGAAAGTCATCGAGGCCCCGTTGATGCCCGCCACGGCGCAACAATACGAAATCCGCAGCAGATAGATGGCCGCGCCGGTGTGGCTGACCACCATTAGATGGGCGAGGCAGGTGACGGCGAACAGCAACAAGGAGCCGATCCAGAGCGGTCTTGAGCCGTAGCGGTCGATCCACGAGCCGATGATCAGCCGGGTAAAAATACTGCCGGCAATTCCCACGCCGACGATCCACCCCAGATGGAACTCGGTCCCACCCAGCAGCGAGATAAAATCGGCATAGCGATACAGCAGGGCGATCGCCACCAGCGCCAGGGCGTTTGCCGCGTATGCAAACCAAAACGGCCGGCCGTAGAAGGACCGTGTTTCGCACTGGCGGCTATCACTCGCGGGTCGCGGGTCGGGCCGGCGGCGGATGCGGGGTAGGGTCGGGAGGCCGGCGGAGGGGTGGATCATCGTGGCGGAAGTTGCGGAAAATGAATGATAAGCCACCAATTCTACACAACTGCCGCCAACGTGTCATTAGAAATAATCCGAACGACGAGAATTCCTTTCGATCCAGGGCATCCATTCCCATGCTCCGCGTGAAATTGCTCCTGGTTCCCATGCTCCGCGTGGGAACCCGCGCTTTTCGACGCTCCGCGTCGATGGGGGGTAAGGAGAAGCGGAAGATTCAGCGCCGGCGGGGCGAACGCGGAGCGTTCGGACAGTGCGTTCCCACGGAGACCGTGGGAACGAGGGTTTTTTCCTGGTTCCCATGCTCCGCGTGGGAACCCGCGCTTTTCGACGCTCCGCGTCGATGGGGGGTAAGAAGAAGCGGAAGATTCAGCGCCGGCGGGGCGAACGCGGAGCGTTCGGACAGTGCGTTCCCACGGAGACCGTGGGAACGAGGGTTTTTGCTTCTGGTTCCCATGCTCCGCGTGGGAACCAGGGGTTTCGCAAGCCGGGTTTGACACCTCTCCATTCGTGACATAGGGTTCATTTGCGGGGCACTTGTCTGTATTACTCTCCTTGATGGTCCGCTTGACCCGCGATTCGTTGCTCGTGATGCTTGCGAACGTGACGGTTGCACGGTGGGGGGGCAGAGCCATGGAACTGACCATGCCACAACTTGATTTTCTTGATCGGCAAGACACTCGGATCGACGACGAGGTGAAGGTCCAGGTCTTGAGTCTGTTGACGGTGCTCTATCCGCGCAATGACCTGATTGAACGCCGCCGCGACGCCCGCTATCCGTTCCCTTGTCTGGTCCACCTCACACCGGTGGCCGACGACGGCTTCACGCCGCTCGACGAGACGGTGGTGGTCGTGGGCCGGCACCTATCCGAACACGGATTGGGCTTCTATCACCAAATCCCTCTGCCGCATCGCCGCATGATCGCCTCGCTGGAGGTCGGCAAGGGGCGTTGGTTCGGGTTCCTGATCGACCTGAGTTGGTGCCGATTCACCAAGGACGGTTGGTACGAAAGCGGCGGCCGGTTCCTCCAGGCGGTCAACTCGCCGATGGAACGTCAATCATAAAGCCGCTTTATGGATCGCTGCCGTGTGCGGCGTAGAACTCGATCAACTCGCGCAGGTTCACCTTCGCGTACGGCTCGTCGCAGGCGGGGGTGTGCCGGCCGGCGTCGGCGAACCACATCTCCAGCGTCTCCGGCGCGAAGATGGCGTTGTGCAAGTTCGACCGCATCGCCACCGGTCGCTTAATGATCTCGATCAGCTTAGGCACGTCGATCCGGCCGTAGTTCTCCTGAATCCGCCGGCTGAGCGTTTTCGCCCGGCTGTCGCCGGAGACCAACACCACGTCCTCGGGCACCAGCGGCAACCGCGGATGCTGTTGGCCCGGTTCGAGGACCGTTGCCTTTTCCGGGGTGCAGTGCAGCGCCAGCAGCTTGCCCGAGCGGTCGCTCAACACGTAGTGATACTCGCAGGTACGTGGCGACCGGCGGATGATATCGAGCGCCTCCTTGACGTTGTCGGCCCGTTCCATCACGTCGCGCAACAACAGGCTCATGGGCACGCCGTCCCAAAGTCCCTCGCCGCGTCCGCCGATCTCGCCGATAGCCAACCCCTTCTCGTTCATCGCGGTCACCGTGCCGACAAACCCGGCGTAGCCGAGGCTCATCCAGGCGTTGCGCTGCTCGGGCATGAATACCTGCACCAGGGCTGCCCGTTGCAGGTCGATGTCGCACATGTAATCGAGCACCCGGGCATGAAGCACCCGACCGCCGACGGTGGCTTTGCCCCTGAGCGCCACGCCGCTGCAATGGAACCGCTCGGGGAAGAGGTTGCCGTATAGTGCGTCGCGCCGCGATATGCCGACCGCATCGGCCAGTGCGTCGCACTCCTCGATGAACCGCGGCGGGATGTGCGGTTCGGTCCGCCGTCTGATTTCCGCCATGCGGTCGAAGAACCACCGGCCGGAATGGACCGTATCGGCGCCGCCGACCGCGTAGACGACCCGGTCGATCATTCTCCGGGCGGTGTCGCGGACCAGCGTCCCTTGGGCGGCGCCCATCTGCCTGGGAGTGCCGGATACCATCAAGATCATCTTGCCCTGGCTGCGGCAGAGCAGGCCGTGGCCGGCCGGGTCGCGGGCGACGACGGCGATCTCGTCGCTCTTTCCTCGATCGCCCGACCAGCGCCGGTCGTCCAGGCGATCCAGGGCGAAGTTTGCCGCCGCCGAGAAGACGCGGTGCAGGTCCGTCTGTTCGACCTCTTCCCGTGGCATGTCCGCCGGTGGGGTGAACAAGGCGTCGAGCGCCGGTGTGTTGGCCTGCCAGCCGCGGAATTTAATCGTTCCCACGACGCCCGCCACGGCGAAAGAAGCCGTCTCCGGCGTGCGGCCGTCGTCGCGGAAGCCGATGAGTATTTCGCCCGGCGCTCGCGTCTGCTCGGCGGCCGTGATGCGGATGGCGCGACCGCCGCTTGCGGCTTTATGGGGGACGTCCTCGACGTTGATCCATTGCTGAAGCGCGTGCGGGGCCAGTGCGAATCCGCCCACCGCCCCGGCCAGCGTGCGCAGCCCGACCAACTGCCGCGGATCGACGTTCCCCAGCGGCCGGCTGCCGGCGACGGGGTTTTTCGTCCCTGCCAGCACCTTTTTTCCACCGGCGACCAGCCAAGGAAAGCTGCACTGGCCCATCGCAAGTTCCCCGAGATCGGATATCTTGCAGCGGAGCGAAAATGTTTCGTTCTCGCCGCGGACCAGCCGCGTGTGGACCTCGATCGGACGTTTCCCCGGCAGCGTCACCGACACTTCCACGTCGGCGTAGTGGCATCGGCCCGGCGCCGGTTCGGTGGCCAGCATGGCGACCGCTTGCTGCAATAAGGAGACCATCCGTTGCAGCGGAGTGCTACGAGGGCTGGCCGCTTCAGCGGCCAGTGAATTAGCCTCACGCGCGGCCTCGGGGAGATCCCGCGCAAAGAACTCGGCCGTCATCCGCAACGCGCGCGGCAACTCGGCCATCGCCGTGTAATGGCCAAGCCCTTCAAGCCAGACCACGCGGTCGGCGATTCCCAACGCCTCGGCGAGTTTCTCGGTACACTCGCGAGGAACCACCTCGTCCTCGGCGGCGTTGAGCATCAGCACCCGGCCGTCCCGGGCGCGATCTCGCAAGGCCGGAGCGAAATGGAGCGGATCGACCAAAGCGATCATCTTTTCCACCTCCGCCCGATCCGCCGGCGGCAGTTGCCGGATCATCTTGCTGAGCGTGCGGGTTTCGCGGGCGTGGTGAATGATCCGGGGCAGGTCGCCGCCGACCAGCAGCAGCCCCGCCCGATGCAACCGTGGCTCGGCCCCGGCGGCCGAGGCGGCCACGATGCCGCCTAGGCTGATGCCCGTGATGCCGATCCGCTTGGGGTTGATCTCCGGCCGGGAGGCCAGCAGATCGACGGTTCGGCGAACGTCCTCGCCCGACTGCTTGATCGCACCGAGGAACAATTTTGGATCCTCGGCCAGGGCGTTGGGGCCTTTTCCCGGCAATCCGCGCGGGCCGTAGTAGGGGAGCTTGAACGAAATGGCAGGTATGCCCCGCGAGGCAAGCACCGAACAAACCAGATCGGTCAGCGGTTCGTTGCCGTCGAGGATGTGCAGGCAGATGACCGCCGGATATTTGACGCCGGGCAAAAGATTTTTCGGCAGGTAGTAATCGGCGGGGATGGTGTTGTTTTGCTCGACCGGCGTGACCACCGGCGACGGATAAGTTATCCGAAAGATGCGGAACTCCGCCCGCTCGGCCAACGGGCGGATGCGATACTCGAACGGGGCGTTGTTGTAGGTTTCCGAGACGGCGACGGTCTCCGCCGACGGCTCCCGGCAACGCGCCTCGACGGCGGCCGAGAGCAAAACGGCCAACCCGATCACCACCGCCAACCAGCGGCTCGAACGGACTCGCATAGCAATCCTCCTTGTTGTTACTGGGTCCAATGATCTCAGGATGCCATATTCGGGGCGAAAAAGCAAGTTTACGACGGTTGCCGATCATTGGACTGAAGATTATGCTTGTGGGTTGTGGAACCACATATTTTTGGTTGTCGCTTGCGGTTTTGCATTGGCGCGACCAACGGTCGCGGCTTTATGATGAACGACACTTGGCGAACGACGCTGCTGGAACGGCAACGCTGGATGACATTCTTGCTGCCGTTTCTTGTGTTCATGCTCGTCGGCGCGCTGGAGCCGACGCCCGAGGAACCAGGCGGCGGCGCGATCGGTCTGGCCATCCCGTACTCGTACTATCCTTGGCTGTACGCGGCCAAGATCGCGTTGACCATCGCGGCGGTGGTGTTCGTGTTGCCCGGCTACCGGGAGTTTCCGCTAAAATTGAGCCCGACGGCAATCGTGGTGGGCGTGGTGGGTGGACCGCTGTGGATCGGCCTCTGTCTGCTCGACTGGGAACATCTCTACATCTTCCCCTTTCTGAACAACTTTGGGGCGGGATGGATCATCGGCGCCGGCGAGCGGCCGGCGTTCAACCCGTTTGTGGAACTTGCCGGCCGACCGGCCTGGGCGTGGTCCTTTCTGGCCGTGCGGTTTTTCGGTCTGGTGGCCATCGTGCCGATCATCGAGGAGTTTTTTCTGCGCGGATTTTTGATGCGGTTCGTGATGGAGCGCGATTGGTGGGAGGTGCCGTTCGGAAAGGCCGGTGCGTTTGCCATTGTGTTGGGTACGGCCGTGCCGATGATGATGCACCCCGGCGAACTGCTGGCGGCGGCCGTTTGGTTCTCAATGATTACCTGGCTGATGTTGCGTACCCGGAACATCTGGGACTGCGTGGCGGCCCACGCGTTGACGAACTTGATTCTGGGGATATATGTTGTCGCCACGGGCACGTGGCGGTTGATGTAAACAAACTTAATGGACTTGCGCGATTCCGGAAAAACTCGTTTAGCCCCGGCGTCCACGCCGGGTCGCATCGCAACGGCAAAATGGCCTCCCCCGGCGTGGACGCCGGGGCTAAACACTACGGATGAAATGTTAATCACAAAAGAGGAATGGAAATGCCCAAACCCGTACTGCAAGCGCTTGTGTTGGCCGATCACATTTATCAGGACAAGATCACCGGCAAGAAGATCATCGCCGGCACGTTCAATCGGGTATGTTTCACCAGGATGAAGCGGCCCCTGGAACAACCCGGCGTCGAGTCTGAGTTCGGCGAGAGACCATCGCCGTCGCCGTTTCAATCTACCTCGGAGACCGCGATGCCCACCTCGGCGTCGTTGCCGTCATCCTCGCCGCCGCCGCCCGGTGCGCGCCGAATGACCGCGGCCGACGTGCAGAAGGCCGGCTCGCCTTATGCCTTCATCAGCCTGGCGGACGTGCATGGCCCGACACCGCTTGAAATGCGCTATCGAGACCTTTCCACCGGCGCGGTTCTGTTTGGGATATCGTTCCAGGTCGCCTCGGAAGACCCGTTGGACACGGTCGAAGCGGTCGTTCCGATCCCGCCGTTGCCCACGCCTCACGCGGGCGTGTTCGCGCTCGAACTGCTGGCGGAAAACGAACTCCTCGGCGCCCTGCGAATCACCGCAGTCGATACTTCGGAGAAGTAGAGCGGTGGGTGTCATGGGTAAGCAGAGCTTACCCGTGTAGGGTTTCCGCGTTTTCCGATCCACGGGTAAGCTCCGCTTACCCATGACACCCGGTCCAATAGCTTTCCGCAACAGAAACTAATTCAACGGCATTTCGGGCAAACCGAGGTTCGCCTGCCGTCACCGAGCGGCCCGCTTCCAGGCGATCGTCAACCAGCCGTTTTGGCAATCCATTTGTATCGGCATCATCCTACCCAACGCCTTCCACTTGCCGGACGGTTCAAAGCCCTCGGCGAGAAACTCCGGCTCAAAGACCTTCTCGAACCGTATTTCCAGCAATTTGCGGATCACCGTCCGCCGGGCGTCGATCGTTCGGCCGCCGCCGGGGATGAAATCGGGCGGAAGGACCACGATGTCGCCTTGACGGACCAGCTTGAATCCCTTCGGCGACTTCTCGATCTTATAAACTGCCGAGACGTTCATAGCCGGATGGGCGTCGTCCCCCTTGTAATACTTTACTCCGCGCAGAGTAATCGTCAGCCGCTGGTCGGCAAAGGTGACGGAGATCGGTTGTCGCGGGGCGAAGGTGATGGCCCAAGGCTGGCCGTCCTCGTCCCCTTTCATTTTTTCCGGCAATTCACCGAGCAGATCGGCGGCCGCCTGCTGAACTTTTTCCTCGTACACGGTGCGACCGGCCAGCGCGTCGAAGACCAGATTGTTGATCGTCGATTCGTGTATTCGCAGCGACATTTCGGCCCCTTCCATCACGGACGGAGGTTCGTCGGGGGCCGCCAGCTTGCTCTCGCCCGCCTGCAAACCGATTATCATCAGCGCAGACGGCGTGGTGCTGAAGTCGAGCCGTCGCGGAAAAAGTTTCCGCTCGGTGAAGGGGCGTTGATATTTCTCGACGTATTGCCGATTCGCCCGTTCGAGCGGCTCGACCGCCTGCTGGTCGATCCTTTTGTTGAGCTTCTCTTCGGCGTGTTGCGAGGCGATGCACTCGGCCAAGGACTGCTGTTTTCCCGCCTTTCGCCAGGCCATCCGCTCGATCAATCGGCGGCCGCGGCGCGATTGGATGTCATTGAACGAGATCGATGTTTCCGCCTTGGAAACCGCCGGGTAGGAGGACAATCCGCCGGCGTCGATCCAAATCCGTTTGCGGGCGGCCAAGTTGGTCGTCGAGCGGCTGAAGATCGTTATGCCGCCGTGATAGCCCACGTTGTCGCTTTCGGTGACGCCGAAAAACAGCGCGTCGATCACGCCGAACTTGGGATCGGGCCAAAGCTCGGCGTGGGTCCGGCCGACGGTGTGCGCCGTGCCGTGAATGTCGGTGCCGAGGATGTAGTCGCGGATCGGCATGGTGTCGTCAACCCCTTCGTCCAAGCCTGCCGCGACCACCTCCGCCGAGATTTCCACGAACAGGTTCGGCCGAACGAAGTGGCCCTGGATTGCCCGGACCAGCGCCGGACACTGATGCGCGCCTTCCAGCCAACGAACCGACTCGCTAATGACCAGCGCGTCCTCGGTGGTCGGCTTGGCGACGTAAGTCTTCATGCTCGCGGCCAATCGGTCGATGATTGCCTCGAAGCCCGCGCGGATGTTGGGGTTGTCCACCGCGCGGAGCATGGCGATGTAATTGTGCAATGCCCGTTGCACGTCGAGGAACCAGACCAGGTCCAATCCTTCATAGCCGGCGCAATAGCGGGCGTGGATGCTGCCGAGCAGCGCCTTGTCCGGCTGGTCGCCGCGAAGCTCCGCCTGTAATGCGTCCCAGCGGAGGTATTTTCGCCAATCCTCGCCGTTTGATCCCGCCAACTCCAGTCTGCGATCCAGCCGCGAGAGGGCCTCGATCAGCCCCGCTTTGGACTGTTGAACGTCGTCGCGGTCAATCGGGCGGAACTCGGACCTGGCGTTTTTGCAGGCCGCGGGCAGCTCTTCGAGCGAGACGGCGGCCTCGCTACTCGCTGCTTGCGCGAACGAGGCAAGAAAAACAACGGACGCACAGAGTATCGCTTTTTTGAGTTTCATCCTTAACCGCATTACCCAGCTCCTTGTGGGGGGGTGAGCCAACGGATATCTCCCAACCGGAAAATTCCATTTGACCCCTTGATTTTGCGTAGCTTACCAGTTATCACTTTCTTTAACAAGTTGGGATAAGATGGCCGGTAGCATCGATCGATCCCTGCCGCGGCAAGGTTTGGCCGCACAAGTCGTCTGAAAATCTGGAACTTCGGACGATCCCCTCCACGGATGGGTCACCATAAGACCTTTCTTTCCGAGAACCAATCCGAAGGAGCAAGAGTATGAACGGCGTACGTTGTCTATTGATGTTGGCTGGCTTGGCGTGTACGTGCTTGGTATTGGCCTCTGTGCCATTGGACAACCCGGCCGGCGACGCCCCCGAGGCCGAGGTCGCTTGGCACTCCGACTACGCCAAGGCGATGACCGAGGCCGAGAGCCGCAACAAGATGATGTTCATCTATTTCTGCGACACGGACGGCAACCAGCCGTGCAACCGATTCAAAAAAGAAACACTCGACGACCCACGGGTCCGCCGCAAGCTGCAAGACTACGTGTGCGTCCAGATTCCATTGGACGCCAAGATCAAGGTCCAAGGCAAGGATATGGTCCTGCTGGAGCACGAATCGTTCTATGAGATGCTCGGCAAACCGGGGATCGCGATCGTCGATTTCCGCTCGACCGAAGGATCCCTGCGCGGCTCGATCGTCAGCACGTTTCCGATTACCGAGAAGCTCTGGTACACGCCGGAGCGGATGGCGGTGATCTTGGACCTTCCCACCGGCTCGCTTACCCAGCGGACGCTGATCTACGCCGTGCGGATCCATCCCGACAAGCCGGAAAGCACCAACGGCCAGCCGCTTCTCACGCTGGTGGAAGAGGCCCAGGAACATTCGCAGTATCAAGCCGACATCCGCTTGCAAGGTCATCATGCCTGGGGATCGCGTTTTCGGCGGATCGTTGCCCGGCTGCCGGGCGGTATGACGGCGAGCGAGGTGTGCGCCGAGAGTTGGCCGGGCGAGAGCTTGGTCGAGGCCGCCATCGAGTGCGTGCGATGCTGGCGGTTCTCTGAAGGACATTGGAGCGCCGTGCGGGCACAACATCGCTTCTTCGGGTACGACATGCGGCGAGGCGGCAACGGTATCTGGTACGCCACCGGAATCTTCGGCGGCCGAGGCCGATAGGCGGAAAAATCGGAGCGCGGACGGGAATTATTCATAAAGCCTGAAATTGGGTGCCATGGGTAAGCGCAGCTTACCCATGACACCCCGAATAATCCGGGTGAGGGGAGAAGGGGATTCGGCGACTGGAGCCGCCTCCTGCTGAATTCAGCCGGGGAACTCGCTGCTGTTTTCCTCGGCCGCTTTTCGCAGCTTGTCGAGTGCCCGGGCCTCGATCTGACGGATCCGCTCTTTCGTAACGCCCAATTCGGCCCCGACCTGTTTGAGCGTCAGCGGTTCCTGGCCGCGGCGCAAACCGAACCGCCGCACGATGATCCGTTGCTCGCGCTCGTCGAGACGTTCGAGTATCCTTTCCACCTGCGCCTCGCGTTGCACTTGCGCCGTCAACTGTTCGACCGGGTCCGCCCGATCGTCCTCCGTCGAGGCGAACAACTCCTCGTGGCTGGTGCGGAACCGGTCGAGGCGGCGATGCTCGTCGGGAATGCTGCGGGCGAAGTTCTTCATTATCGCCCAACTGGCGTAGGTGCTGAACTTGTTGCCGCGCGAGTAGTCGAACTTCTCCACCGCACGCATCAGCGACATGTTTCCGTCGCTCACCAGTTCAAAGAAATTTTGCGTCGGACCCACGTGCCGCTTGGCGATCGAGACGACCAGCCGCAAGTTCGAGCGGATGATTTGGTTCTTCGTCGAAACCGCCTCGTCTTGCATCCGTTCGATCCGGTCCATCAAGTTTCGTTTCGGCCGGGCCGGATCGAGTTTGGCGCGGAGCCGGCCGACACGGTATTTCAAGTAGTTCATCTTACGAAACAGATGGGCTTCTTGATCCCGCGTCAACAACGGCACCTCGTACAGGCTGGCCAGGTACGGAGGCAATCCGCTGGGTAAACGCGCCTTCTTCTGCGGCGCCTCCGAAGCCGGCGGCGGTCCGATCACACGTGCCTCGTGCTTCTGCGAGCGGACCCGCGAAAACGACGCGTTGGGGATAAAATCAAGCGGCAATTCCAGTATCCGCCCGGCACGCGCCTCGGCGACGATCCGGTAGATGCCTGACCGCGTGCGGCCGAAACGCCTGGCCAACGCATCGACCGACTCCCCGTGCAGATGTTGTTGATGAATCTTGCGTTTCGATTCCGGCGAGAGCACCCCACGATGGTCGGAAAACACGACTGTTTCGGGATGTTCGTTGTCGAATTGCCGGAGCGTGTAGCGGATGGTTTCGGCGCTGCGGCCTGTTTTTCGGGCCAATCGCCTGGTCACGTCGGCGGGGCGGGCGCCGGCGCGGGCCAGCCGTCGAGCGCGTTCGATAATCATCTCTCGCTCTTCGTCCGTCAGTTGGCTGAACCGCGAGCCGCGACAGACTCGGTCTCGGTGCCGCTCCACAAAACTGTCCACGGAACTCTGCAAAAAACCTACCCGCTTGCGGCCGTCCATCACGAACCGCCGACTGACCAGCCCTTGGCGCCGCCAGCGGGAAATCGTCTTCGTCGAGACGTTGAATTGCTCGGCCAACCCTTTGATGGTCAGCACCCGTTCGCCGGCCTCGCCAGCCTGTACGCCAGCCGAATCGGATACGTCCTCCACGAACAATCTCAGATCGTGGCTGGCCTCTTGGCCGGTCAATTTCAGGTCGGGGTAGGATTCGGGGCGGTAGTTGGTGATTCGGAAACAGATGTATCCGTAAGGGTAGGTGCGAGCGGGGTCCAACTCGCTCAGCAGCCTTTCGGCCTGCGCCGCCTGTTCGATTCGCTTTTCGCGCGGCGCGAAGCGGACCTGCTGATCGCGGAGCTGTCGGATCGCCGGATTCAGATAGTCCCTGCGCATGGCTCTTTCTCCACATTAGTCTCGACTTGATCCATTATACACACCGCCCAGCATTATGACAGCTTAATCTTGCAAAAATCAGGCATTTCCCCACAAACAACCAGAACCACTCCCCCCCGGCTGACCAACTTTCAATGTCCAATGACCAATGTCCAATAACCAAAAACATTGGACATTGGACATTTCTCCAAAAGGGAGAGGAGAGACTTTTTGGATAGCCTCTTAGCCCGTCGATCACCCTCCCCACCGCCATGTTCCTATGGATAGAACAACTATCTGTACGCAACGGCCCCGACCGTAGCTCACGGCAATCCCGTTATTCCGGCAAATTGACGCAAGTTATTGTTTCAGCTTGTCTTATAATTTAGATACTCTATTCTGTCAAAAAGTTACACATCGTTTTCATATATTTATCAAGTCGACGGCTTTTCCAATGAACTTTGCCGGCTATGACGGTCGATTTAGCGACTACCAGGCAGTACACCGTTACAGTTGCTATTGGCGGTAGACCGTTTCGACTGTCACGACATAGTAGTTATAAAACCCCCTTTTTGGAATGCGGCCATGAAGCTCTCAGCCCCAATAATACGCTGTGTCGTGCTGGTCTCCTTGATCGCCGGGTCGGGCGCGTTCGCCTCGGATGTGAAGAAAACCTACGTCTTCCATAGCGGTCGAAAGGCCGGTCAGACCGATCGAGTGGTCGTATTGCTGGAGGTCGGGGGTGAAACCAAGTTCCTCGACAAAGGCAAGCCGCGGCGTGAGAAAATGGGGGTCGTCTGTAGTCTGGACTACCTGGAAAAGACGCTGGAAACGCCGGCCGAGGCCGACGGCGTTCTACGCGGCGTCCGCCACTACCGGAGGGCGGCGGCGACGGTGAAGGTGGGCGACGATCGGTTCGAGCCGGCCCTGCGCCCGGAACACCGCCTGATCGGCGTCGAGGCCGCCCAGCGGACGGCGTTGCTCTACTCGCCCGGCGGAAGCCTTTCACGCAGCGAATTGGACGCCATCGACATCCAGGTCAACAGCCTGCTGCTCGACCGTCTGTTGCCGAGCGGTCCTATCGTCGTCGGCCGGAGTTGGCCCCTGGACAAGAATCTGCTGGCGGCCATGCTCGGCCTGGAAGAAGTTGCAAAGTCAACTGTCGAGTGTACGTTGAAGGAAGTCACGGACATTGTTGCCCGGTTCGAGTTGACCGGCCGGGTGAAAGGCCGCGCGGACGGTGCCGAGACGGACATCGAGCTTAAAGGCCGCTATCGCTTCGATCTGCGTACGAAGCGCGTCGATTGGCTGGGTATGTTGATCAAGGAAGACCGGCAGGCCGGCGACGTCGCCGACGGGGTGGACGTGGTTTCTCGATTGCAACTGACCGTCACACAGGTGAAAGAGCCGAAGGAGTTGGCCCACGCGGTGCTCGAAAACCTCGACCTAAAGCCGACTGCGAAATCCACTTGCCTGACCTACGAGTTCCCGGGCGGAGGTTGCCGTTGCCGGTACGACCGGCGTTGGTACGCCGACAATTCATCGGGCGTGTTGCGGCTGATGGATCGCGGTGTACTCGCCGGACAGTGCAATCTCGCCTTGTTGCTCAAGCGCGATCCGAACCGGCTGGTCTCCTTGGAAAAGTTTCAGGGAGACGTGCGAAAGGCCCTGGGCGACAATTTCGGTGCGTTCGTCGCGGCCGGCCAGTCGGCAAACGAGAGCGGATATCGCGTATTGCGGGTGGTGGTCCACGGCGCCGTGCCCGGCAAACCCGACGACGTGCCGATCCGCTGGATTTATTATCATCTGGCCGACCGGCAAGGACATCAAGCTGCGTTGACTTTCACGATCGAACAAGAGAACACGGATCGGTTCGCGGATGCCGACGAGCCGATCGTCGAGTCGTTGCGTTTTGTCGAACCGGCAAGTAGCGACCAGGTCAACAGAGATTGACACGTCGGATACAACGCGCTCGCCAACTTACGCACCAACCCCATTAGGCACTGCTACGCCGCGGGGTGGCGAGAAATGCGGATTAGCGAAATCGCCGGGTTATAACCTGACCTATCGGATATTACGGCTGCTGCACAAGCAGTCGCCGGACTAACCGCCGCTGAAAAGTTGGCGGATCATTTGCGGGCCGTTTTCACAGAATATCACCACCACGGCCATCAAGGAGCCGCCGGCAATTATGCCCGAGGCCACCGGAAACAAATACTCTTCGGACAGCTTGGGCGTTTTCTTCTCGAACCCGTAGCCGATGATCGCGCCAAGGAAGAACAGTAGGCTGTAGTACCAGTGGAACGTCCAGGCCAGACCGAAGCCGGCGGCCGACGGGATCCATTTCTGTTGCTTCGGAAACAGTATCGACAACAACGGCAGAAGAATGCCGACCAACGTGCCGATGGCCAGCGACCAGGCTTTCACGGGATGAAGCGTGGTGATCCCGTGGCTCAGCACCACCGCCACGGCCCTCCAAGTTTGGGCCGACGGAGCGGGGAACTGTTTCGAGCCGAGCACGGAAGCATCGGGCACCATGACGCGAAAACAGAGGACCGTGACCACCGTCCCGATAAAGATGCCGGAAAACTGGGCGAGGAACTGCTTTCGCGGGTTGGCGCCGAGCAAATAGCCGCTTTTCAAATCGGTCAGCAAATCGGCCGACGAACCGGCGGCGGCGGCCGTGATGTTCGCGCTCATCAGGGTGAGGGTCGCATGGCCGGGATTGATCGCTCCGAAGATAAGCTGCGTGGTCTGGCCCATGGCGCCGACCGGCGTGGTGTCGGTTTCGCCCGTCACTCGGCAAGCCACCAAGGCCAACAGGAAGGCCAGCGGGACGGCGATAGCGCTTTGCCACAAAGGCATGTCGAACGTGACCTTGGCCAGCCACGCCAGGGCGACCAGCGAAACGAGTTGTCCGGCAAGGAACCAGGACATCGGCGTTTCGATGGCGTCCATTTCGCCGACGGTTTTGCCTTCCTTGCGGGAGAAGCCTTTCAGTAGACCGGCGACCGCCCGAAACATGGTCCGCCACTGCATGGCGAACGAGAACAGACCGGAAGCGACCATGCAGGCGGCGCCGCCCCAGAGGGTCCACTGCACGACGTCTCGGAACCCCGATCCTTGGATGACACCTTGTTGCTGCATGAAGGGCACGTAAATGGCCCAACAGAGCGTTCCACCGAGGATCATACTTGATGAAACACGCAGCCCGGTCAACGCACCCGCCGCGAGGAAGACGGGATCCCACTCGAACTGGACGGTGCGTCCCATCCACTGTTTTCCAAAAACAAACTCATTCATCCTCACGATCAGTGAACTGATCGAATACGGTTCGAGCGGGAAATCGACGAATTTCAACTTATCGAGGAACCTTGGCCCGTCGGCCCAGAATTGGTTTAGCCCGGCCAGAACGCCGGCGATGCCCAGCGCCTTGGCCGCGCGCATGGCCTTTTCGCCGTGCGAGTGCAGCGCCTGGAGCGTTTCGGCGGCGGCGATGCCGCTGGGGAAGCGGAGTTGTTCGACGTTGATCATCTGCCGCTTCATCGGAATGGCCATCGTCACGCCCATGACCGCCAAGAAAAATATCCAGGCAAGCATGATTGGGATCGGTAGTGGTTCGGGATTGAGCATCATATAAGCGGCGAACGCCGAGATCAGTGTGCCGCCGGTCGAGTAGCCCGCCGAACTGGCCGCCGATTGCATGCAGTTGTTTTCCAGGATGGTCATCCTGGTCTTGGCCAGCCCGAGCTTGAAAAATCCGGTCCAAATCGAGTAGGAGAGGATGCAGGCGGTGATGGCCACGCCGAAGCCCCAGCCGGCCTTCAGGCCGATGTAGAGATTCGTCAGCGACAGCACACCGCCGAGGGCCGACCCCATCAGCACCGCCCGCCAGGTCAATTGGGCCATGGAGTCGCCGCGGCCTTTGTAGACCTGCTCGAACCACTGCCGCTCGATCTCCTCGGGTGTGCCTTGGAAACCGGCTATCGGCAACTCGAAATCATTTGCGGGCGAAGATGGCGAGGATGTGTTGGCGTCTACTCTGAGGGGCGTGTCGAGGTCTTCGTCTGGCATGGGTGTCGGGCGTGTCGGGGATCGGCAGTGGATAAGCAAAGGGGGCAGACCCCTGTAAACGTCAACGAAAAAAGTTGTAGGTTATGCTTTAGCATAACAAAACACATTATGGGAACAATGAGTTATGCTGAAGCATAACCTACAAGTTCCGCCCGAAAGATACGAAAACAGGACTTGAACCTGCACGGCGAATATGATTTACCACGTCATCCTACACTCCTAAGTGTGACCATACAAGCAAACTTGGCGTGAAGCGGGCGAGACAAGCCCGCGGATTGTCCTTCAGCATACCCCCAAAAGAAAAAACGCCCATATGCCCAGTTGCATCGTCGAATTTCTCGGTTGACAGTATATCGTATCCGATATATACTTCAGGTATGCCTTCAAGGACAAAATGAAAAATGGCCGAGTCGCGAAGGCCCAAACACGACGAACGTACCCGGAAGCCGCTCGTTTGGCTGCATGGCGAGGTGAAAACGCCGCCGTTCACGGTCGAAGGCAGGCAAGAGGCCGGAATGCTGCTCCGGCTCCTTCAGGAAGGCGATAAATTTGGAATGCCGCTGGCGGAATCGCTGCCCGACGTTGGGAATCGCTGCGGGGCGTTGCGCATAAGAGACGCGGGACACAACTGGCGGATCATGTACCGCATCGACGCCGACGCCGTATTGATCCTCGACGTGTATCCGAAAAAGACGCGAAAAATTCCCGACGAGGTGATTCGTCGATGCAAGGATCGGTTGAAGCGGTACGACACGACGGTGAAGGATTTTAGGAAAAACGGGTGAATCAGCGGAGGAGCGAACGATGGATACGGCAAAACGCAAAAAATTGGAAGCGGCGGGCTGGAAACTGGGCGATGCCGCCGACTTCTTGGAAATGGATGATGCGGAACGTCAGGTGCTCGATGCTCGGATCAAACTCGCCATGGCGGTTCGACGGCAACGCGAAGCCCGGCATCTGTCGCAAAAGGTATTGGGGCTCAAACTCGGGACAAGCCAGCCTCGGGTCGCCAAGATCGAGCGCGCCGCTTCGGACGTATCGCTGGACCAACTGATGCGGGCGTTTGCGGCCGTCGGAGGCCGGATCGTCGTAAAAGCGGCGACAGCGAAATCGAAGAGACGCAAGGCCGACAAGAAACCACCGCAAGGCACTTTGATCATGGAGACTTGCGTATCCAAGTAAAATTCGTATGGTGAGGTCGCTGCTCCTGTTCTTCTTCCTCGCCACTTTTGCTACGATTGGAACAGTCCCAATTGGCTGCCCCCTCGAACCACAGGCGGCCAGCGGCCTGAAATGTGGCAAGAGCCACTGGAGATGTCCGGGTTCTTGCAGGCACAAACGAGAACCTCCAGGTCGTAACGGTGTGCAATGGTTTTCAGACGCTCCATGATCTCAAGACGCGCCGAGGCCGGAAGCGCCAACACCCGGCTGTTGCCCGCATGGATCGCCAGAGGTTCGCTGTCGGCGAAGCAGTCCAACATCCTATTGAGCATCCGCTTGTCCTCCACGCACCGTCGCAACGATCCGGTCACTGCCGGCCGAAGAAAGAGCACACTGGCGGCAATGGTTCGCACGCCGATTCGAGCCAATGCCGCGCAAAGCGGCTCCAGACAGTCCGCGCCGTCGGTCACGCCCGGCAAAATCGGGTCGAGCCTCGCGTCGACCGGGACACCGGCGCCGATCAACTCGGCCGCTTGTGCGAGCCGGACTTCCGGCGACGCCGCATGGGGTTCAAACGCGGCGGCGACGGCTGGATCAAGAGTAGTCAGTCCGATCCGCCCCTGAACCAGCGGTGCATGGGCGGCCAACAGGTCGCGGTGCCGGTCGGGAATCCGCCCCTTGGTGACGAAGGTTACGCCAATCCCCGACTCCAAGAGAAACCTGAACACGTCATAAGCCATGTTCAGAACCTCGGGAACCGGCTGGAAGGTGTCGCTCGATGGACTGAAATACACGGTGGTCGGCTTTTTGCGCTTGCGGCGTAATTCCTCCCGCAGCCTAGCAAGCGTATTGGTGTAAAACGCGACCTTGCCTTCGCCAGGGTGCGTCAGGTAGCCGCGGGCGTAACAATAGCGGCACTCATGGGCGCAACCTGCCGTCAGGTTGACCGTCGGAACGTGCGACAGGCAGGCTAGGCTGGAAGGTGTGAGCACTGCCGATTTTCGTTCTATGGGGATCACTTGCACCATGGTGCTCAACCCAACGCGATAGAAAAATGGTGATGTATGCACATGACGACGTTAGACCTTTGCCAGCACGATCCAGGGGGACCGAAACTGCCTCGCGGGGCGCGGCAGATGGTCTTCGTAACACTCGCAAATTACGAACATCGCGCCACTTCCGTCTCATGGACGCTGCGCACAACCCAGCCATTATGTGAACCGGCGTATACTACAGCAGATCGGCCGATCTATTCAAGTCGGCTTTTTGGGCCACTGGATTGCGCAACGACCAGACGTTATCTCGGAGCGTTTTTAGGGCTATCTGGCCAGATCAAATCCGTCGAGGGCAACGGTGGCTGTTGGCGGATTCTCTGGCGGCATTAGGTAACCTCTGCAACACATAACAACGTCTTGCAACATAGTGTGTCACGCTTGTGTCATCGTTTTGGCATAGCGCAACAAAGAAGGGTTTGTGGCAATTGGCACAAACCCTCGTAGCGTAACCATTTAGGTAAGTGCGGGAAACAGGACTCGAACCTGCACGGCCTTGCGGCCACTAGGCCCTCAACCTAGCGCGTCTGCCAATTCCGCCACTCCCGCGAACCCTTCAATTTACCCGACTCCCGCCGAGCGTCAAGACATGGTCCGTTTGACCACCAGGATCGAATGATCGCGGGTATTGTCCGGGGCGTGATTTTCGAGGGCGGCCTGAGCGGCGGCGACCAGTTCTTCGGCAGCCAGTTCGAGCTTACCCCGCAAGGCATCGGCCAGGCCGGCTTCGCCCAGAATGCGGCCTTCAGCGTCGGCGACGTCCAACGCGCCGTCGGTGCAGAAAACCAGCGCCTCGCCCGGTTGCAACTCGTGGTCGAACGGTTCAAACCGGGTCTCGGGACTCTCGCCCAGCATGACGGAACTTCTGCCGAGCGACTGCCAGCCTTCGCCGCTAAGCAAGATGGCGGACGGCCGACCCGCCGACGCGCAACACACCCGGCCGGTGGCCGTCTCTATCAATCCGAACAGCAAGGCGGCGTGTCGATCGCCGGCCGAGCCGGTCCAGAGCGTCAGGTTGACCTGTTGCATGACGGGTTCTACCTGGCGTTGGTATTTTGCATGACTGCGCAGGGCCGTTTTCACACCGCCGGCCGTCAGTGCCCCGGCCACGCCCTGCTCGGCGGCGCGGCCGACCGCAACGGCCGTCAAGCCGTCGGGCAGAGAGAACCAGTCGTGGAACGCCCCGCCGACGTTGCCCGACTGAATTGTGCGGCCGGCCAGGTTCCAGCCGTCCAGCATCGGGGCGATCGCCGGCAGTTCGTTGCATTGCAGCCGCTCGGCGGCGGCGATCTGTTGCTGCAACTTCGCCCCGTCTACTCCGGTGCGAAGCAGCATCTCGCGCTCCAGGTCCGCGGCCAGCCGGCCGGCGATCACCTCCAGCAGGTTCGTTTCGCGGTCGTTGAAGTCGCGCGGCTGGTTGGCAAAGACCCACAGCGTTCCCAGCAGCGTAGTGGGCGTGGATACCGGCACGCACACGGCGGCGGGAAAATTCTCGGGCATGTTCCACGTCCGCATCGCGGTGCTGTCGTCGAGAACCACGGCGTGGCCGAGCAGCGCTTCGAGATCGGCCAAAGCCCCTTCAAGCGGCCGGGGCGGAGCGGTAAGCCGGTCGAAGGGCAACCCACACGAGCTGCGCATTTTTAATTCGGAGGTGGCTTCATCGAGCATGTAGAGTGCGGCGGCATCGCAGCCGACGGCCTCCACGCCTGCCCGCAACACCGCCTCCAACCGCATGGCCAGATGTTTTTCCTCCCGGCGATGCGGCACCAGCGGCACGCCGGCCGCCAACTCGGCCTCGCGCCGGTGAAGCGCGTCACGGGTGTCGAACAACTCGTCGAGCACCTCGGCAATCGAACCGGCGAGCCGTTGGGCGGCGTCGCGGTCGATCGGCGTGGGGGAAAGGGATTTGGGATTTGGAGATTTGGAGATTTGGAGATTGGAGATTTTGGACTCACTGGCCGCTGAAGCGGCCAGCCCTTTATGTGAAGCGGCCGGCCCTTTATATTGCATCGACCAGCCGGTGGCCGTCTGGAACGCCCGCAGCAATTCAGGCATACACCCGAGGGATTCGATCTGGGGTCGGATCGGCTTGGGCGGCTGTTCGGTATAAAGTTTCAGATGTTTTGACTTCGATGCGGAATTGGCCACGATTTTTTCTGGATGATTAAGGTAGGCGTTCAGATAATCCA
This sequence comes from Planctomycetota bacterium, assembly GCA_030611515.1. GTDB lineage: Bacteria > Planctomycetota > Planctomycetia > Pirellulales > Thermoguttaceae > JAHIKV01. The sequence goes on from JAUWPQ010000022.1 coordinate 20,296, forward strand.
TCCGTGGCCGAGTTATTCGTTGCAATCGGCGGCTCTGGCCGAATCAGCACAACCAGAAACAAGGGGCCGGTCTTCCGCTTGTTGCCGTCGCTACGCATACTACGCAGAGTCCTTGACCGACATAGCTTAACATCGGTCGATCCGACCAACGGCGTGAGCCAGATTCGCGGGAGAAGAGGCGGTGGGATTGGCGGGCGTGCCGGTTCGACCAATTGCCGGTGCGGAACGCGAATATCCACCCGCGTGCGTGAGAAAAGCTGTGCCGGCCGGCTACTTGAATTTGGCCTTTGCCCGGGCCTTGCGAACGTCGTCGACGAACTGATCGAAAAAGTCTTTTGCTCCTATCCTCAGCATTCGCAATACCTGATCCTGACGAAGCCTCTGTGACGGAATGGAGACGACCTGCTTGCTTTGCGTCCACACGCGGCCAAGTCTGCCGTCTGGGAGAGGGCACCCCACGTCCGCGGAGATCACCACGGTGAACAGATCGGCGGTCTTGGAAGCCTTGATGTTGATTATCAGCACGGGCGGGTCTTTCTCCTCGACCTCGATGCCGAGCTGCTTGACCGCGGCCAACGCTTGGCGTTTGATGGTCAAGTTCAGGGTGCTTTTTGGATCGCGATCCGATGATTGAAACCGCAACGAGAGCTTTTCGATGCCGGCGAGCAACTCGCTGGCGCTGATTGTCTTCACGGCGGGCGGTGTCGCCGGCTTCGGTTGCGTTTCATCCGTTTCCGGTTTCGGCGGAACCGGCTCTACGGGCATCGTTGGCTCGGGCACAGGCTCTTCTTGGGGCGGCGGTTCGGGCACGGGCTCCTCGGCCGGCTGAGACGGCGGCGTCTCGATCGGAGACGGCGATGGTTCGGCGGCCTCCGGCGAGGACGTATCATCCGGTGAGGGCGTATCATCCGGTGAGGGCGACGGAGGCGTTTCGGTTTGCTTCTCGTCGGGCGTCCGCTGGGATGGAGCGGGAGACGCGGGAAGCTCGGCGGGTGTGTCCGAGCCATTCTGTTTCGCGCTGCCGATGGGGCGCTGTTCGCGGGGCTTATCCGACGACGGAGAACCAAACAAAAAGAACAGCAACAACACCGCAAAAACCAACCACACCAACGCCGTCCAAAACCAAGGCGATTTCAATATGACGAGCGGGCCGTCTTGACGCTTGAGCCTTGGCGGGGTCGGATATTGGAGCCGGCCTGCATCGGTGGGCAGCATCATCAGCGGATCGGACTGAGACGCCGAGATCGAGTCGCCGGGGAGAAGTTCCGCCAGCACGTCGGCGTGCAGGTTGGCCAGCGACGGCTTGCTGTCGCCGTGGGCCGACTGTTTGCCGTCGCTTTGGACGGTCCGTTTTAGGCTGGGGGGCTGCTCTTTGGCGGGAGACGGCTTGGTGGTTTCCGCTTTTTTGTCGTCGGCGATATTGGGCTTGTCCGGCGGGCGCGGCTCATCATCGAGCGCCGCCAATTCAAGCACGGAAGCCTCGGTCTCCTTGGGCCTGGCCTTCGCGGAGTCTTGCTCCGAGGGCTGCTTAGACCGCATGGCCGCGGCCATCAGCGCCGAAATCCGCGAGTAATCGCTGCCGCCGGCCGAATCGTTCAGCCACGCCTGGATCTTATCGGCCACTTCCTGGGCGGTTTGGAAACGATGGATGGGTTCCTTGGCGGTCATCCGCTCGACGATCTCGATCAGTTCGAGCGGGACGTCGGGGCGGAACTTGCCGATCGGCTCGGGCTGCTCGCGCCGGTGCGCCATCAGCAATTCCACCAGCGTGGACTTGGGGAACGGCCGACGGCCGGTCAGCAGGAAGTAGAACGTGTGACCGAGACTGTAGATGTCTGCCCGGCCGTCGACGTTGCGGCTGTCGGCCACTTGTTCCGGGGCGACGTAGTCGGCCGTTCCCACTGCCGACGGCTCGCCCTCGGACGTCTGCCAAGGTTGCTCTCCCTCGAAGGTGACTCGTGCAAGCCCCAGGTCGAGAATTTTCAGGACCCCGTTTTCGTCGACCAGCAGATTCGCCGGCTTGATGTCGCGATGGACAAAACCGGCCTGATGTGCATGGACGAGTCCGTCGGCGGCTTGGGCAATGAAATCGGCGGCCTTGCGGAAGTCCAAAGGGCCTTGCTCGTCGATCAGCCGCCGCAAGTCCGGCCCCTCGATGTACTCCATAACCAGGTAGTGTATTTCCTTGCCGTATCGAACGTCCTTGTTGAAGTCGTAGGCCCGAACGATATGAGGGTGGTCGAGCGCGGCGATGGCCCGGGCTTCGATGTGGAACCGGGCCAACAGATCGGGGTCCGCTTGGTACTTGCTGGGCAAGACCTTGATCGCGCAGCGGCGGCGCATCATCTCGTGCTCTGCCAGGAACACCTTGCTCATCCCCCCCTGGCCCAGGGGTCTGAGAATGCGATGGGGACCGAGACGAAAGCCGCGATGCTTCCCCTTCAGCAGCATGTCCGCCTGCCAGCGGGTCAGAATTTCCCGCTTTACCAACTCATCGGCCAGTTCGCGTGAACCATCGGGCTTGGCGCCATCCACGCCGAACTCTTCCTGTAACGCCAGCATCTGGTCGTCTGGAACCAGACCACTCTGTCGGATGAGATCCAGGAACGAATCAGCGGAATTATCTGATGCCATAGAGGTTGCGCGTTGGGCAACGATCGAACACCACAAGGATACAATATATTATGCTCGATAACCCCCCGGCGGGCAAGGTGGTGAAAACGGCCGCGCCCCGTCATTTTTCCAAACAATATGCAGCGGGTGGGCAAGCCTGCTACACATTGATGGTAAACTCGCTAAAACTCCGCGTTGCCCGGCGTACGGGGGAATGGGATCACGTCGCGGATGTTCGACATCCCGGTGACGAACTGGATCGCCCGTTCCAGCCCCAGTCCGAAACCGGAGTGCGGCACGGTGCCAAAGCGGCGCAGATCGAGATACCACCAATAGCTTTCCGGATCGAGGCCTTGCTCGCGCATGCGCCGTTCGAGCAGGTCGAGTCGCTCCTCGCGCTGGCTGCCGCCGACGATCTCGCCCACCTTCGGCACTAGCACGTCCATCGCCCGGACCGTCCGCCCGTCGTCGTTCACACGCATGTAGAACGGCTTGATCTCGCGCGGATAGTCGTAAAGGATCACCGGCCGGCGGAAGTGCGTCTCGGTCAGAAAGCGTTCGTGTTCTACCTGAAGATCGTTGCCCCAGGCGGTGGGAAACTCGAACCGTTGCCCCGACTTCCGCAGAATGTCGATGGCGTCGGAATATGAAACGCGGAGGAATTCGCTCTCGACGATGTGTTCGAGCGTTTCGATGACGGTCTTGTCGATCCGCTGGTTGAAGAACTGCATGTCCTCGGGACATTCTTGCAACACGTCGCGGAAGATGCGTTTCAACAACCCTTCGGCCAGTTCCATGTCGTCCTGGAGGTCGAAAAAGGCGGCCTCCGGTTCGACCATCCAGAACTCGGCCAGGTGGCGGGGCGTGTTGCTGTTCTCGGCGCGGAAGGTCGGGCCGAACGTGTACGTCTTACTTAGCGCGCAGGCGAACGTCTCGGCCTCGAGTTGTCCGCTGACGGTCAGATACGCTGGCCGGTTGAAAAAATCCTTTGAGAAATCGATTCCCGCGCCCTTCACGCCCTTCTCACCCTTCTCACCCTTCGTACCCCTTTCCTTGTCGGCGGCCAGATCGAGCGCGGTGACCTGAAACATCGCCCCGGCCCCCTCGCAATCGCTGGCGGTGATAATCGGGGTGTGGACGTAGAGGAACCCGCGCTCCTGAAAGAATTGGTGGATCGAGTTGCAGGCGCGGTTTCGCACTCGGGCGACGGCCCCGAAGGTGTTGGTCCGCGGCCGCAGGTGGGCGATCGTGCGGAGGAACTCGAAGGAATGCCCCTTCTTCTGCAAGGGATATGTTTTCACGTCCGCCAGGCCGTGGACCACGACGACGGCGGCCTGAATCTCGGTGGCCTGTCCTTTGCCCGGCGACGCCTTCACCAATCCGGTGACGCCGACGCAGCAGCCGGGCGAAAGCCGCTTGATTTCCGACTCGTAGTTGGGCAACGCCGCCTCGGCGATAATCTGGATGTTGCCGAAGCAGGAACCGTCGTTGACTTCGATGAAGCTGAATCCGGCCTTCGAGTCGCGCCGCGTGCGAACCCAACCCTGGACGACGACCTCACGGCCGACCGAATCGGCCCGCCGGGCTTCGGCTACGCTGACGATGTCTGCCACTTGTTCTACCTACAGGGGAATGAAGAAATCGAGTAAAGCCGCGATTATATCGGGTTGTGGCGATTAGGGCCATTGGTTATCGGCATCGCCGGCTAATACTACAACGTTGGGTCGTTTCTGCGAACGCTACACGATTATCCCGCGTTACCTAGCGTTGTAGTATTAGTCCATGTTATTATTGATACAGTGGGGGGGGCAGAGGATTAGGACAACCATGGCCAGACTGCATGTAGATGCGTTTCTTGACCTTGTACGGCGGAGCGGGTTGGTCGAGAAAGACCGCCTGATTGCCCTGCTGCGCGAGCTGAAACGCGAGTCCGACGGCCATTCGATCACCGACACCGACTTTGTCGCCGGGCGGATCGTCGAGGCCGAACTGCTCACCCGCTGGCAGGTCGATAAACTGCTGGAAGGGCGTCACAAGGGGTTTTTTCTGGGCAAATACAAGTTGCTGGGCCATCTCGGCACGGGCGGAATGAGCAGCGTGTATCTGGCCGAACACGTGTTGATGCAGCGGTGGGTGGCGATCAAGGTCCTGCCGCAAGACCGCGTCGAGGACACTTCGTATCTCGCCCGCTTCCACCGCGAGGCCCAGGCCGCCGCCTCGCTGGACCACCGCAACATTGTCCGGGCGTACGACGTGGACAGCGAAGGGAACATCCATTACTTGGTGATGGAATACGTCGAGGGGCGCGACCTCCAGCAGATTGTCCAGAAGGACGGCCCTTTGGAATACGTCGCCGCCGCCGAGTATACCCGCCAGGCGGCCGAAGGACTTGCCCACGCTCATCTGGCCGGATTGATCCACCGCGACGTGAAACCGGCCAACTTGTTGGTGACTCCAAAGAACGTGGTCAAACTGTTGGACCTCGGCCTGGCGCGATTCACCGACGAGGACAAGGCCTCGCTGACCGTGGCATACGACGAAAACGTGTTGGGTACCGCCGATTATCTGGCTCCCGAGCAGGCGCTGGACAGCCACGGGGTGGACTCGCGGGCAGACATCTACGGGCTCGGTTGCACGTTCTATTTTCTGCTTACCGGCCATCCGCCGTTTGTCGGCGGCACGCTGCCGCAGCGGCTGATGATGCATCAGAAGCAACCTCCGCCGGACATCCAACTCGATCGTCCCGATGCGCCGCAAGACCTGATCGACATCTGCTTGAAGATGATAGCCAAGAAACCCGAGGACCGATACCAATCGGCCGCCGAGACGGCCGACGCCTTGGCGAAATGGCTGATCGCGCACGGCCAGACGATCCCCTCGGGCAGCAGCGGCGGGATTTCATCGGCGAATCTGACGGGGGACGTATCGGGTAAATCGTCGGCGCGGGAACCGATCCCCTCGCAGCGACGCAAGCTGGCCAAGGGTGCCGAGGGGCCGCGGCGTAATTCGGGCGAGGATGCACTTCCACCCCCCCTTCCCACACAGCCCTCGCCTTCGGCGACAAAGGCAGGAGGTTCCCACGCCGGCGACAAGAGGCGCCTGCTCGTAGCCCGGCCGCTCGACGAAGGGCCCGCCTCGGAGTTCGTTCTGGACGCCGAAATGCCGCCGTTGCCTCTTTGGAAGCAGCATGGGAAGCTTAAGGGAGGCGACATCGAGACCTACCTGGCCCGCCGCAAAGGCACTCCCAAGTGGCTCTGGCTGTTGGTGGCCGGCGGGACTCTTCTTGCCATTGGCCTGCTGATCGCCGCATATATGATCGCGCGGTAGAGCGATCCACCGGGGTGCATTCCGCACTTTGTTAGCCCGAAGGGCTTTTCAGAAGATCGCCCAAGGTTGCCGCGCAGCGGCTACCCTGGGAGGCGGTGGTCGTATCCTCGCATCAACCCTGAAAGGGTTGCGGAGCGACGCTGCCATTCCGCAACCCCTTCGGGGTAAGATGTTACGACAAACCCGTTCACCCAGGGTAGCCGCTGCGCGGCAACCCTGGGCTATCCTACACAATCCCTTCGGGATAAAAACTCCCAAACCACCCACACCTCCAAGGAAACTGGACTGTCTCTTCACGCCGGGTGGGCGGCTTTGATGGTCCCCTCTTTGTCACGCCCGTTCACGGGCGTCCTCGATATCGTTTACGGCCAGTGCCAGCCGGTGTTGCCGACCGTCAGCGGCAATACTAATGCCCAACAGCGCGCCGCTGAGTTTCGGTTTGTGCCAGACGAACGGCACGACGGGCAACAGCGGAAGACACCAAAACAGATGATGAATCTGCAACAGCAGCGGCGGCTTGGTGGCGTTGAAGTCGGCCGCGCTCATGCCCGTGCCGAACCGCATCGCCACCGTAACGGCCTCGGCCACGACGGTCGCAACGCCGGCATAAACGGCGGCATATTTCCA
>JAUWPQ010000331.1 GCA_030611515.1 Planctomycetota bacterium
AGCGTCTATCTGACCGAGCGGACGGACCATCCCGGCGGCGACATGGTGCTGAAGGCCGACGCCGAGAAAACGCACCTCTTGGGCGGCGAGATTCAAGTCATTCCGCAGCCAAAGGATCCGCGGTTTGGAAAATACGTCCTCACTCCGTGCGAGGTCCGCCGGTTGCTGGCCGAAAAGGGTTGGCAGCGGGTAGTCGCCTTCCAGACCCGAAATCCCTTGCACCGCGCACACGAGTACGCGCTGGTCTACGGTCTGGAGACCCTGTTGCGGGCGGGTCACGACGCCGGCGCGTGCCTGAACCCGTTGATCGGCGAGACAAAGGGGGACGACGTGGACGCCGAGGTCCGCATGCACACCTACGAAGTCCTGATCCAGGACCGCTCGTTGGGCGAGGGCGACAGCGATCCGGCGCTATGGGGACCGCGCGGCGAATCGGTTCCCGATCGGGTCATCCTGCTGGGACTCGACATCAAGATGTTTTACGGCGGGCCGAAAGAGGCGGTGATGCATGCCATCTATCGGCAGAACTTCGGCTTCACCGACATCGTCATCGGCCGGAAGCACGCCGATGCCCCGTATCACGACGGCACGGCGATCTGGGGCGATTTCGACGCTCAGGAGATTTTCGACAACTTGCACGGCGACCTGAAAATCCATCCCCTGCGGGTCGGATTCGCCGCCTTTTACGAATCGATCGGCCGGGTCGATCTGATGGAAAACCACAAGGACGAGAAGCCGGTGTTCATCTCCGGCAAGGAAGTACGCCGGGCACTGCTGGAGGGCCGTCCGGTCGATTCGCGGATCATGCGTCCCAGCACCTCCGCGATCCTCGCCGCCGCGATGGCAAAGAAGTAAGGCTGTCTGGGAATAGGTATTTAGCCCCGGGTGAATACATCCGGGGCACGGTGTAGTGTGTTCGATCATCTCCCCGCCGTGTATTCACGGCGGGCTAAATGGTATTCACGACGGGCCAAATGGAATTATTTCCACTGCCGGATATTCTTCCGCACCTTTTCGCGGTCGAATCCCGCCGGCTCAGGCTTGTCCTGGTTGAGCCTTAGTTCTTCGTAGGTCGGTGTCTTTGAGGGGACGCCGTCGGGCGGAATTTCCAACTTCGCCACCCAGGCGATCCCGTTGAGCACCGCCTTGCGGAAATTGTCGTTGGCCCAGCTCCAATGCCAGTGGCCGCCGGTGAAGCCGAAACCGCGCCCGCCGTCGGGTCTCACCCTTGCCCAGGCGACGTGCTCGGCCTTGCCCTTCTCCGACCGGACCGTGGGGTTGCCGCTCGAAGGTCCATCGGGGCCTTCGCGGGTGCTGTCCGGCGGCACGGCCGTCAGGATCGGAGTCACGCCCTCCATGCCGTCGATAAACCGCATGTGGTAGTACCACTCGTCCTCGATGGCAAACGGCTTTAGCCCGCGGGCGACCGGATGATCGGGAAACTTCTTGAACTCGGCCGTCCAGAACGGATTGACCGACCAGAAGGCCTCGTAATAGCCGCCGATCCAATCCTTCATCTGATCGCCCCCCTTTTCCTTGGGCACCGTGACGGCGAAGTGGATGCAGGCCAAGCCGACGCCTCGCTTCATCAGCTTCTCGACCTGCCCGAGATGACGCAACATGGGGTGCGACTTGCTGCCGTCGGAAAAGATCACGATCGCGTCGGCGCCGTCGAGGGCCTTGCGGTCGCGCGGCCAGCCGTCGCGGTAAACGGCGGTCTCCACGTTCGGAAAGGCCTTCTTCAAGCACTCGGCCAACAGCAGGCAGCCGGCGCGGTGTTCGTGTTCGGAGTAGCCATGGCTGGGGCGACCGGCAATGAATACAATCCTTTTCTTTCCGGATTCGCTTTTCGCCGGCTTGTTCGACGGAGTAAATTTCTTGAGTTGGATGTCGCGGGACTGCACTTTCAGCGGCGGACCAGCGTGAAGCTCGTCCGCGACGGCGCCGCCTGCGATCAAGAGCAATGCGATTAGCAGGCACAATGAAGTAATCGAGCGTTTCACGGTAAACTCCTTGTTCGGAAGAAACTCCTTGTTTCCACGCGGAGCATGGGAACGAGCGGGGGGTGCTGGCAGCCCGCGGAATGTGCGCGAGTCGAAATGTTATTGTACTCTCGCCGATGGCGGAAGCAAGCCGCCGCGGGTTTCGATGAGATAGCGGACGGCCGCGGCGAAAAGAAAGAGCCACTGGATAAGCACGGCCGCGCCCACTTGCAACTGCCCGCCGGCGCCGGCGCCGTAGGCGTGCAGACCGCTGCCGAGGACGAAGTTCACGCCGTACCAGTTGAACAGTATCACGGTTGCGCCGAGCACGGCGGTGGCGCTCATGCCGAAATTGCCCGACCAGCCGATGTGCCGCGCGTGGAGAAAAAACAGATAGACCAACAGCGAGATCAACGCCCAGACCTCCTTCATATCCCAACCCCAGAAGCGTCCCCAGGACTTGTCCGCCCACAGCGCGCCGAGGATCGTCCCGGCGGCCAGCAACAGAACCGTTATTTTTATGGTCGTGTAAATGAATCCGGCAAGTACCGAGCAGGCCGGGGGCGGCCGACGGCCGTCTGATGTAGCACAGCCGCCCTCGGCTGGGTTGGCCTCGGACACGGCCGAGGGCGGCCGTGCCACATATCGGCCGAACAAATAGTAACCCAAGGCCACGTTGCCCAGGATCAGGGCGATGGCGGCTGAGGCGTAGCCGGCCATGATCGTCACGACGTGGACCACCAACCAGAAATTGTCGCGCAGGATCGGGGCCGCGGCGCCGATGTTCCGATACATCACGGTCGCCGGCGCGTAATACGCCAAAACCAGCGCCAACGTACCGACGATCGCCCCGGCCAGGGCGAAGAGCCGTCGTTGTAGGACCAGTTCGACGCGGGTTGAGGAGCGCTCGAGTGGGCAATGAATTGCCAGCCCCTCGTTCGACCACCAGAGCGGCAACATGGTAAGCCAGAGACCGAGAGCGTAAACGAACGTCGCCACGACGACGACCGACTCGAACATCCCGGTCAGCGGGACCAGGCCGGTGATGTAAGTGCGCAGTCCCAATCCGACGAGAGTGAATCCGAGCGAGATCGTCAACACCGCCGCGCCCGTCCAAAAGGCCGGCTGGCGCAACCTGCCCACGGTCGACAGCAGAC
>JAUWPQ010000079.1 GCA_030611515.1 Planctomycetota bacterium
GGCACGACCGGGTGTTCGCTGGCGATGATCTCGAAGTCCATCTCGACAAGACCCTTCTCGAATCGCCGGGTCAATTCGCGGAGCTTCTCCAGCATCTTCAGCCCCTCGGGACTGTCGAGAATTTCCAGCGATTTTTTGGCAGCGGCGGCTTCGGACGGCGTGATCGGATTGGAATAGATATAGGTGGCCGCCGTTTCCCGCAGGTAATTGATGATCGCCGCCGAGGCCACGATGTATCCGCCGTTGACGCCGAAAGCCTTGCCCAGGGTGCCGATGATGATGTCGAGGCCCTTGGCGTTGGTGTATTCCTCGACGCCGCGGCCCGTCTTGCCGATCGCGCCGACACCGTGCGAATCATCGACGATAACCGTGGTTCCCTCGGGGAACTGGTCGTCGTACTTCCGGGCGATCTCGGCGATCTTATCCAGCGGCGCGTGATCGCCCCGCATGCTGAAGATGCCGTCGGTGACGATGATGACCCGCTTTACCACCCCGATATTCTTCTTGATCCGCTCCTCCATGTCGGCCATGTCCAGGTGTTTGTATATTTCCTTGACCTGCGGGCGCGACAGACGGATGGCGTTGATGATGCAATTGTGGTTGAGTGCATCGCTCAAAAGAGCGGTTTCGGCGGTAATCAGCGGCGGAAAGGTGCCGATCATCGTGGCGTACGCCGAACTGAAGATCATGGCCGCTTCGCGATTGTGGAAGCGGGCCAGGCTCTTTTCCAGTTCGACGTGGGGCTTGAAGGTGCCGTTGATGAACCGCACCGCGCCGGGACCGGCGCCGTACTTTTGGCAGGCTTCCTCCTCGGCGGCGATGACATCCGGACGCAAGGGCATGCCCAGGTAGGCGTTCGCGTTCATCTTGAGGAATTCTTTGTCGCCGAAACCCTCCAGCAAATAGCGATATCCCTTTTCTCCCGTGGGATGCTTGATGCCCGTGATGACGACTTCAGCACCCTTGAGCGTGCCTTTGACGCGACGTTCTTCCACGGATTCCGTGAGCACTTTTTCCAATTTGTTTGCTGACATGTTATCCTCTAAGGGCCGGTAAAAGAATAAGTGGGTGATTTACACGTAGGACGGATTTCCTAACCCGTCCTACAGAAACGGCTAACCGGAAAGCTTTTTGGAGAGCACTTCGATCATGTCCTTGGCCATGGTTGGCAGATCATAGGCGGGCAGCCAGCCCCACTCCTCGCGAGCGGCGCTGTCGTCCATGTAATTGGGCCAACTCGCGGCGATTGCCTGACGGACGGGATCGATGTCGTAATCCATGGTGAAATTCGGAACGAGTTTCTTTACTTCCGCGGCGATCTCTTCCGGGTCGAAGCTCATGGCCGTCACGTTGAATGCGTTGCGGTGCTTGAGCTTCTGGGGATCGGCGTCCATCAGGTCCAATGCGGCCTTGATCGCATCCGGCATGTACATCATGTCGAGCTTCGTGCCCTGCTTCAGGCAGCAGGTGTACTTGCCCTGCTTGATGGCCTCGTAGAATATCTCCACCGCGTAATCGGTTGTGCCCCCGCCCGGCAAAGTGACATTGGATATAATGCCCGGATAACGCACGCCACGGGTATCGACGCCAAACCGCTTGTGATAGTAGTCGCAGAGCAACTCGCCGGCCACCTTGGTGACGCCATACATGGTATTAGGTCTCTGGATGGTATCCTGCGGCGTACCATCCTGCGGCGTCGAGGGCCCAAAAGCGCCGATTGAACTAGGCACGAACACCGCACATTTGTGTTCCCGGGCCACCTCCAGAACATTGTATAAGCCGTCGATATTCACCTTCCAGGCCAGTGGCGGATTGGCCTCGGCAACGGCCGACAGGATGGCCGCCAGGTGGTAAATCGTATCAATTTCGTACTTCTTCACTGTCTCTTCGAGTGCCTTGACATCCGTGCAGTCAACCACCTCAAAAGGACCGGAATCTCGTAACTCTGGACTAGGTTTTGTCTTACGTCCGCCGGCGACCACGTTGTCGGCCCCATGCTTCTCACGCAAAGCCAGCGTCAATTCCGAGCCGATCTGGCCCACGGCCCCTGTCACCAATACTCTCTTCATTCTTGTCTCCCGTCTTAAAGTACGTCTGTTCGTCCGCCGCACGGCGCCATAATCTGGTTGGGGAAGCTTCGACCCACGCCCCCCACGTCCCGGAACGTCAAAGCAAATTTTCTAGCACAAATACCCGTTCAGTTCAACAGCCTGCTTAGGTTATTCTGGGGGTTATTCCGAGGTGAAAAAGGTCGGGAGGATCGTCGCCGACTGTCCGATGCCGGCTTTTACGTGTATAATCATCGTCGGACGCCGCGCGAATTACGGGATTTCCCTCCGGGGGCTGCTAGCCCCCGGCAATTGCAACATTTGGTCCGTTTCATGTGTCTAGGGATACCGGGAAAAGTAGTTGAAATCCGCCAACAAGACGACGTGCCGATGGGTAGGGTCGAGTTCGGCGGCATCCTAAAAGAGGTCTGTCTGGCCTACACGCCCGAGGCCCGCCTTGGCGATTACGTCCTGGTCCACGTCGGTTTCGCCATCAGCATCATCGACGAGGCCGAGGCGCATGAAACCATGAACTTCTTGCGCGAGATCGAGGCGGCAACGTCGAACGATCCTCCGACCCCCGAACCCCCTTGAAATACCTCGACGAATACCGCGACGCCGAAGCCGTTCGAGGCCTGGCCGCCGCCATTCGCGCGGCGGCCACCCGGCCGTGGAACATCATGGAGATTTGCGGCGGGCAGACGCACACGATCGTCCGCTACGGGCTGGATCAAATGTTGCCGCCTCAGATCGCGTTGATCCACGGCCCGGGCTGCCCGGTCTGCGTCACTCCCGTCGAGAGCATCGATCGGGCGGTGGCCATCGCCGGCCGGCCGGAGGTGATTTTCTGCTCGTTCGGCGACATGCTCCGCGTGCCCGGCTCGCGGAAAGACCTGCTCACCGTCAAGTCGGAAGGTGGCGACGTGCGGCTGGTCTATTCGCCGATGGACGCGGTAGCCCTGGCCCAAAAGCATCCCGACCGGCAGGTCGTTTTCTTCGCCATCGGCTTCGAGACAACCGCCCCGGCCAACGCTATGGCGGTCATCCAGGCGGCGAAACTCCGTCTGCTGAACTTCTCGATACTCGTCTCCCACGTGCTGGTCCCGCCGGCCATGTGCGCGGTGCTCGACTCGCCGTTGAACCGCGTCCAGGGCTTCCTGGCCGCCGGACACGTTTGCGCCATCACCGGCATGGACCAGTACCGCCCGATCGCCGAGAGGTATCGTGTGCCGATCGTGGTGACGGGCTTCGAGCCGGTCGATATTCTCCAGGGCATATTGATGTGTATCAGGCAACTGGAGCAGGGTCGCGCGGAGGTGGAAAACGGGTACGCCCGCATCGTTCGCCCCGAGGGGAACCGCCCGGCGATGGAGCGGATCGACGAGGTCTTCGAAGTTTCGCCACGGAAGTGGCGGGGGATCGGCGAGATTCCGGCCAGCGGCTTGGCGCTGCGTGAATCTTACGCCGAGTTCGACGCCGAGCGTCGCTTTCCGGTCGCTGGGATCACGGCCGACGAGCCTACCGAGTGCATTGCCGGCGAGATTCTTCAAGGCCACAAGCAGCCGCTCGAATGTCCGGCGTTCGGCACCCTCTGCACGCCCGACCGCCCGTTGGGCGCGCCGATGGTTTCGACCGAAGGGGCCTGCGCGGCGTATTTTCGTTATCGACGCCGGGAAGAATAACTCTGCACCTCACAAACCGCTTGCGGCTTCGCACATGAACGACGAAATCAAACTTAACTGCCCCGTTCCGATCGGCGACCATGCCACCGTGCAACTCGCACACGGCGGCGGGGGACGGATGATGAAAAATCTGATCGAGGGGATTTTTTTGCCGGCCTTTGGGGAATCGAGTAGTTCGCCGACCACCGGCGGCGGCACTGGCAGAGCCAGTGGCACACGAACACTCCAGCCTCCAGTCCCGCACGATGCCGCCGTGCTGCCGGTGCCCGGCACTGGCGGAGCCAGTGGCACACAGAGTGGCACTCGGCTGGCGTTTACGACCGATAGCTTCGTCGTCAATCCGCTCTTCTTCCCCGGCGGCGACATCGGAGAACTGGCCGTCTACGGGACCGTAAACGATCTGGCAATGGCCGGGGCCGTGCCGGCCTGGCTCAGCGCGGGCTTCCTACTCGAAGAAGGTTTTTCGCTCGAACTGCTCCGCCGCATCGTCGAGTCGATGGCCGCGGCCGCCAGAGCAGCCGGTGTGCGGATCGTCACCGGCGATACGAAAGTGGTCGATCGCGGCAAGGCCGACGGGGTGTTTATCAACACGTCGGGCATCGGCTGGGTGCCGGAGGGGGTCGAGATTTCGCCCGAGCGGGTCGAGCCGGGCGACGTTATCCTGCTGAGCGGCGACTTGGGCCGGCACGGCATGGCCGTCATGTCGGTCCGCGAGGGGCTGCGGTTCGAGTCGGACCTGGAAAGCGACTGCGCCCCGTTGGCCGGGTTGGTCGAGGCGATGCTCGCCGCCGGCGGGACGGAAGTCCACTGCCTCCGCGACCTTACCCGCGGCGGATTGGCCGCGGCACTGAACGAAATCGCCTCGGACGCGCGGGCAGGCATCGAGATCGACGAGTCGGCCGTCCCGGTGACCGAGCCGGTTGCGTCGGCCTGCGAGCTGTTGGGCCTCGATCCGCTCTACGTGGCCAACGAGGGGCGGCTGGTGGCGTTCGTGTCGCCCGCGTCCGCCGATCGGGTATTGGCGGCGATGCACGCACACCCGGCCGCGATCGGTCCGGTGCGGATCGGCGTCGTCACCGACGCGCACACCGGTCTGGTTGAGCTTTGCGGTCCCTTCGGCCCGGGCCGAATTCTCGATCTGCTGTCCGGCGAGCAAATGCCGCGAATATGTTGACGCAAGCAACAACGGGGAGTTCCGGGAGAAGTTCGGAGGAAGATTATCCTACGAGTAAAACTCCCATTTCCCCACCGCCTCGAACGCGTTCTGGATGTGCTCGATCTCGGGAAACCACTTGCCCGACGGCCAGGTGACGGCGATCACGTCGAACCGCGCCGGGCGCTCGAGCAGGCCGTGGCGTTTCAGGAACGTTACCGCCAGACAGGTTAGCCGCCGCTGCTTTTGCTGATCGACGGCCTCTGACGGATGGCCCATCTCGTGCGATTGCCGCGTTTTGACCTCGACAAACACTATTGTATCGTGGTCGAGCGTGACCAGATCGAGTTCTCCGGGACCGAACCGCTCGCCGCGGGCGAGGATCTTGTGGCCACGGCGACGGAGATACCGGGCGGCGGCCGCCTCGCCCCGCTTGCCAAGCGGCTTAGGCGGAAAAAACCGTCGATACCAACCGGAAACGAGGTTCCGCAAGGCCATGGGCACCGTAGCACCGTACTATTGTTTCGGTTTTTTCTTCGTATCCACCCGGCGTTCTTTCAGGCGTACGGCCTTGCCTTTGCGATCGCGGAGATAGTAGAGTTTTGCCCGGCGGGTGACGCCGGACCGCTTGACCTCGACCTTGGCGATTCGAGGGGAATGGAGCGGAAACTTCCGTTCGACCCCCTCGCCCTGCACGATCCGGCGGACGGTGAACGTCGCGCGCGTGCCAGAGCTGGCCCGGGCAATCACCACGCCGTTGAATATCTGGATGCGTTCCTTTTCGCCTTCGAGAATGCGGCAGTGAACGTCGACCGTGTCGCCGATCTCGAATTGCGAGACTTCTTCCTTAATGCTGGCCTTTTCGACCAGGGACATCAATTGCTGGCTCATGGTTTTCCTTTCGTAGGCCGGGTTGCAACCCGGCGAAAAATCTCTTCCGCGAGCGAAAAATCCGCCGGGTCTCGACCCGGCCTACTCTTCCGCGAGTAAATCGCTGCGGCGCCGTTGCGTCCGCTGTCTGCTGTTTTCTTCTCTCCAGCGGGCGATCTCCTCGTGGTTTCCGCTCAACAACACCTCCGGCGTCTCGTGGCCTCGATACTCCCGCGGCCGGGTGTATTGGGCGCAATCCAGCCACCGACGGCTACCCGAGAACGAGTCGTACTCGCTGCTGTCTTCGTCTCCCAAAAAACCCGGCAGTAGCCTGGCCACCGCGTCGATAGTCACCATCGCGGCGACCTCGCCTCCGCCCAGTACGTAGTCGCCGATCGAAACCTCATCAGGTTCCAGAATCAATCGTATCCGTTCGTCGAAACCTTCGTATCGGCCGCACAGCAGAATGATCCGCTTCTGTTCGGCCAATCGCTCAACCTTCGGCTGATCGAGCCGGCGCCCTTGCGGTGTGAGCATGATCAAATGGCCCGGGTCGGGGGCTTGGCCGCGCACCGCCTCGACGCACTCGACTACCGCATCTACTTTCATTACCATGCCGGGACCGCCGCCGAAGGGGCGATCGTCGACCGTATTGTGTTTTCCCTTGGACCAATCGCGGATGTTGTGCAGCCGCACGTCGACCAGCCCCGACTGGATCGCCCGCTTCAACAGGCTTTCGCCCAAATATCCCGGAAAGATGTCGGGAAAAAGGGTCAAGATGTCGAAACGCATGGTACATTCCGTATGTAGCATGGCCGCCCTCGGCCGTGCGATACACTTTGCACGGCCGAGGGCGGCCATGCCACAAAGTAATTATTATTGTTCGTCGGTGGTGGACGCTTCTTCCCGCGGCTCTTCCTCGGTGGGCTTGGGACTATCCTCGACCGGCTGTTCGGTTGTTTCCTCGGCGGCCGCGACGGGTGTTTCCTTGGCGGGCGCGGCAGGCTCCGGCGTTTTAGGCATCGGCGCCGGCAGCTCGGGCCGGCGACGGCTCTGGGCCAGCCGGTCCAGCGCGGCTTGCTGAACGGCCAGATGCGTCCCCTCCGCGCCGTATTTCTTAATCAACACCCGCACCTTGTCCGACGGTTGGGCGCCCACGCTCAACCAATGGGCGATCCGCTCGCCGTTGAGCACCGCTCGGGCGTCGGTATCCGGCACCATCGGGTCGTAGGTGCCCAACTCCTCCAACACCCGGCCGTCGCGAGGCCGGCGAATGTCCATCGCGCAGATCCGATAGTAGGGCCGGTGTTTCCGGCCGAGTTTTTTCATCCGAATTCGTACTGACACGCGTTTCTCCTCCTGAAGTTCTTGTTTACGGAGTTTTCAGTTATCAGTTTACCGATCCAGAACTGACGACTGACAACTGACGACTGACGACTGACAACTGACGACTGACAACTGACAACTGACAACTTGACTATTTTCTTTTTACCTCGCGTTTTTTTCGTCGCACCTCTCGTTCCCGCTCTTTTCTCAATTTTACGCGATCCTTTGGAGAGAGCCGTTTGCCGGTGCTGATTTTCTGTTTGGAAAGTTTTCCGCCGGGGTTCAACATTCCGCCTTTGGAGATGTCCTGCATCGCCCGCATCCGGTCGCGCATTCCCATGTTCGACATACGCTTCATCATGTCGGCCATGCCGTCGAACTGCTTGACCAATTCGTTGACTTCGTGCGGTTCGACTCCGGCCCCGGCGGCGATGCGGCGGCGGCGGCTCTGATCGACCACCTTCGACGGGTTGCGTCGTTCGTCGGGGGTCATCGAGTCGACGATCCCCGCCAGACGGCGCATGTCCTTTTCGGCGTCGACCTCGCCCAGCATGTCGCTCATGGCCCCCATGCCGGGCAACATACCCATGATCTTGTTCATCGGCCCGAGCTTCTTCGTCTGCCCGAGCATTTTCTTGAAATCGTCGAGGGTGAACTCACCCTTGCGGAGCCGGGCTTCCTGCTCGGCCATCTCCTCATGGTCGAAGCGCTGCTGCGCCTGTTCGACCAGCGTGAGCACGTCGCCCATGCCGAGGATGCGCCCGGTCATGCGGTCGGGATGGAACTCCTCCAGGTCGTCGAGATGCTCGCCGACGCCGACGAACTTGATCGGTACGCCGGTGACGGCCTTGACCGACAGCGCCGCGCCGCCGCGGGCGTCGCCGTCGAGCTTGGTCATGATCACGCCGTCCAGCTCCAGCGCTTCGTTGAACACCTTGGCGCTGTTGACCGCGTCTTGACCGGTCATCGCGTCGACGACCAGATACACCTGGTCGGGGCCGATACGGCGGTCGATCAACGAAAGCTGCTCCATCAACTCGGCGTCGACGTGCAATCGCCCGGCGGTGTCGAGGATCACCACGTCGGCGTCGGAGGCCTTGGCATGTTTGACGGCGGCGTGGCACAGCGCCACGGGATCTTTCGCGCCGAGGTCGGCGTAGACCGGAATGTCGAGCTGTTCGCCGAGCACCTGCAACTGCTTGATGGCGGCGGGGCGCTGGAGGTCAGCCGCCACGAGCATCGGCTTCTTGCCGCGTTGATGGATCAGTCGCCCCAGCTTGCCGCAGGTGGTCGTCTTGCCGGAGCCTTGCAAGCCGCAGAGCATCAACACCGAGACGTCGCTGCGTAGATGGAGCGAATGGTCGACCGGTCCCATCAGGTCGACCAATTCCCGCCCGACGATGCCGATCAGTTGCTGGGTTGGATCGAGCGACTTGAGCACGGATTCGCCGACGGCCTGCTCACTGACTCGTTCCATGAAGTCCTTGACGACCGGCAGGCTGACGTCGGCCTCGAGCAAAGCCCGCTGCACCAACCGCAGTCCGTCGCGCATGTTCGACTCGGAGAGCCTGCCGCGTCCCCGCAGGGTTTTTAGCGCCGAATTCAGGTTTTGTTGGAGCGACTCGAACATGGAAATGCGCGCTTAACGACCGAAACCCCACTCCCTTTGAGAAGGGGGTACCCAAATGACAATCCCTTATCTTAGCGAACAGTGTGGCATTTTAGCAATGCGGTCCCCGCGAAACATTCGTGTCTTATGTGTCTTAGATATGTTGCGAGGCATATCCACCCCCTTATTAGAGGGTGGACTTGGTCAGAAAATGTCCGTACTATTGTTCTGCTGGGGGGTGCGCGGATGGCCGTGGAACGAATAGTGTTTAGCCCGCATTTTCTCACCACACGGGGAAAATTGGGCACAGAGTGTTCGATTGGTGAGAAATGCGGGCTAATTCGCATGTCAAGCAAAATCCGTCAGGATACCGAAGTTGACACGTTCGGCGGAAAAACCTAGATTTTCGCGGAACATGATGCACCTTTGGGATTTACGGAGTTTCAACGATGTTGCGCAGGATCGGCCTCGGAGGGATTATTCTGGTCTTGGCTTGCTCGCCCTGTTTCGGCCAAGAGTGGGCAAAGAAGATGTTCAAGACGACGGAACACGGCTTCGGCGCCGTTGCCCATGGCTCAAAGGCCGAGTACAGGTTCGTTTTCGAGAACATCTACCTCGAAGACATCCATATCGCCAACGCCTACACGAGTTGCAGTTGCGCGAGCGTGCGGATTGAAAACCCGTCGGTCAAGACATACGAACAGGGTGCGATCGTCGTCCATTTCAACACCGACTCCTTTCGCGGTCAACGTGGGGCGACGATCACCGTGACCATCGACCGGCCGTTCCCCGCCGAGGTGCAACTGCACGTGCGCGGTTACATCCGCGGCGACGTGTCGATCGAACCCGGCAGCGTGAAAATCGGCTCGATCGACCAGGGCAACGCGGTAGATTGGAATCTGTCGGTCAAACACGTCGGCAACGGCAACTGGCGAATCATCGACGTGAAGAGTTCCAACCCGCACATTTCGGCCCAGGTGGTGGAAACCGGCCGTTACTACGGAAGCGTCTCTTACGACTTGAAAGTCCACATCGACGCGAACGCGCCGGCCGGATACCTCAACGACTACATAATGCTGGTCACCAACGACGGCCGCGGCGGGCAAATTCCCGTGCTGGTCGAAGGTCGAATCTTGCCCGGCATCTCGGTCAGTCCCACCGCGTTGTTCATGGGCGTGGTTCAGCCTGGCCGAAAAGTGACCAAACAACTTGTCGTCAAGGGAAAGAAGCCGTTCCGCATCCTGGAAATCTCCTGCGACGGCGAGTCGTTTCAGTTTCAGACCTCCGCCGACGGGCCGCCGAAGAAGTTGCACCTGGTTCCGGTGACGTTTCAGGCCGGTGACGAGGCCGGCAAAGTGGCCGAAACGATCCGCATCAAGACCGATCAGGGCGAGACGACGCCCGAGCTGACGGCTTACGCGATAGTGGCCGCCGCCGAGTAGGGGATGCGGACCGTTCTCACCCGACGTGAACGTCCGGGCTATCATCTGGCAACTTTACACAGAATTGTGTATGGCATCTACGGAACTCCCTCAGTTCTCTCTTGCGATGTGGTACGTTCCCGACTATGCTGACAGAATTGGAAAACACGTCGCAGAGTAAGTTATGTTGCTAGCTAGGACAGTCCGCTCATGGCAGCGTTGCATGAAGTCGCCAGTAATGCAGATATGCTCCTCACCCTTGAACCGGAGGAGTTGGCACCACTTGTCTTGCAAGAACTCGTCGCACAAGAAAAAAACAGGAGCTTAGGATCTATAAACAGAGGAAACTTCAGCCGAGGATTTCACAGTCACTCTGAAATCGTACAGCGCGCAATTATGGAGGCTTGGGCATGGCTTGAGACTTCCGGTGCCATCGCCCAACTTCCGCAACAACAAGAGGGATGGTTTTTCGTCACCAGACGAGGCCATGAACTTGCACAATCGTCCGACACCACCGTCTTCACACGTGGACAAACTCTTCCGCGTCATCTACTGCATCCTCGCATTGAACAAAAGGTATGGTCCGCGTTCTTGCGTGGTCAATACGATTCGGCCGTATTTGAGGCGTTTAAGCAGGTTGAAGTTGCCATTCGTGAAGCGTGTAGCTTTCCCGACACTGATATTGGTGTATCGCTTGCTCGAAAGGCGTTTCACACAGATAACGGTCCACTGACGGACGCAAGCGTAGTTCCCGCAGAAAGACAAGCATTGTCCGATCTTGTTGCAGGCGCTTTGGGGTCGTACAAAAATCCGCACAGTCACAGAAATGTTACCATAAGTGATGCGTCGGAGGCCGCAGAGATAGTCATCCTTGCAAGCCACCTACTGAAGATCGTCGATGCCCGCAAAGTAATATAATGACACGGGGTGGAAAAGGGGTCAGAACCAATCCTGTTCGGCACGATTGTTGCGTTGGATGTGAGTAAAGGCAAGGGGCGGTAAAGCCACAAGAGGTTTTGCACGACGCGCAAAAATCCCTCTTTTGCCTGCGGCACACCGATAGCAAAGCTATCGGTGCCACCCGCCAAGAATCGCGCCGCTGATGCGCAGGAAACGTACCGTAAGCGAGTCACAGTTCATTCATGCACCTCCACAGGCTTCCCTATTACCTATCCATACAAGTGAAGCAAAAGCCGTTCAGAAATTTTTGATCAGACGCCCATATTCGGCATGGGAGCCGATCCAGAACCAGACAACCGTGTCGTCGTCGCGAAAACCCAGCGCCCGCCATCCAAGCCCAACCCGGATTGAATAGGCGGGATACTTTCGGCCGACCCGCTTGAAAGCCAAACTGGGGTGGCGCGGATTATGTTTCCAAAGTTTGTAGTTCTCTTGAGCGAGCCGTTTGATGCGCTCAGGAAGGCGTTCAAAGCAGATACGGAAATCTCGCGTGACGTGGGACTTCACAACTCATCGAATCCCTTCTCTTCCGTTTTCCCTTCCCGATACTCCCTCATGGCTTTTTCCGTCAATCGATCCAACAGCGGTTGGGAATCGGCCAGCGTATGGTCCCAACTCGCTTCCCACTCGATTTCGTCCAGCAACTCCTTGGCGACGAGTTCTTGAACGTCCTCGGGCAAAGCCGATGCCTTCTGAAATGCCTCTTGGAGCAGAGCGGTCATGTTAAGTCCTCCACGTCAGCAATAATACCACGAAAGGGTGGTGGCGTCAAGAATGGAAAAGGGATCGTTCACCCCGCGACCCAAGTTCCCACTTGATAGGTGACAAACGCCGCCGCGTAGGCCAGCGCGGTCATGTAGGAGAAGGTGAACGCCGGCCAGCGCCAACTGTTCGTCTCGCGGCGGATCACCGCCAGCGTGGCCGCGCATTGGGCGCAGAGGGCGAAGAAAACCATGATCGACAAGGCCACGGGCACATTGTAGACCGGCCGGTCCGTGCCGTCCCAGGTGGCCTGCCGGAGTTTCTCGGACCATCGTCGGTCGCCCGGTCCCGGCTTGTCTTCCAGGTGGTACATCACGCCCATCGTGGCCACGACCAGTTCCCGCGCCGGCAGCGAGGCGATCACCGCGCAGCCGATGCGCCAGTCCCACCCCAGGGGCCTGACGACCGGTTCGATCACCTGGCCCGCCTGGCCCAGATAACTGTTTCGCTGTTGCTCCTGGTGAGTGGCGTTCGGATCGTGGGGGAAGTAGAGTGCCGCCCAAACCAGAATCGAGACCAGCAGGATCAGCGTACCCGCGCAACGGAGAAACATCCAACCGCGTTCGGCCATTCGCATGAACACCGTCCGCGGCGACGGCCACTTATAGCCGGGCAATTCCATCACGAACAGCGGCGTCTCGCCGCGAAGCAGCGTACGCTTGAACACCGTGGCGAAAATCATCGCCGTGACAATCCCCAGCAGATACAAACCGGCGAGGGTCAGGCCTTGCAGGTTCAGCAGCCCGCCCAAGTAGCTATGCGCCGGAATGAAAGCGGCGATCAACATGGCGTAGATCGGCAGCCGGGCGGAACAGGTCAACAGCGGGGCCACCAGAATCGTCGTCAGCCGGTCTCGCTCGTTCTCGATCACCCGCGTGGCCATGATCCCCGGCACGGCGCAGGCGAACGACGAAAGCAGGGGAATGAACGACTTCCCGCTGAGTCCAACCCGCGCCATCATCCGGTCCATCAGGTACGCGGTTCGGGCCATGTATCCGCAATCCTCCAGCAAGGCGAGGAAGGCGAACAGCACGAGGATTTGCGGCAGGAACATCAACACGGCCCCCACGCCGCCGATCACTCCGTCGACCATCAGGCTGCGCAGCGCCCCTTCGACCACGTGTGCCTCGACCCATCCGCCGGCGGCGCCGGTGAGCGTTTCGATCCACTCCATCGCCGGCCGCGCCCAGACGAACACCGATTGAAACACGATCAACATCACCGCGGCGAAAATCAGGGTGCCGAAGAATCGATGCGTCAGCACGCGGTCGATGCGGTCGCTCGGCGTCGTCTTGTAGTGCCCCGGTTCGACAACCACCCCCTCCAGCACACGGCGTGCCCAATCGTATCTGGCGGAGGTCTCGACCGCCGGCGTCGGAGAACCGGCGGCCGCCAATCTCTCTCGCGCCGCCGCGAGGCGACTTGCCCAACGTCCATCCGAGTCATCGAGCAACGTCCGCTGCAAGTAACCGTTGGTATCCAGCAACAACCGCCTTACCAAACATCGGGGCAACGGGCCTCCGGCCGCGCGGTTGGATTCCTCGGCCAGTTCCGACTCGAGCAAGGCGACTTCCGCCTCAAACTCGTCGGGCAACGGTGTTGAGTGAACGCGAGCGGCGTCCGGGGCCATTGCCGCGGTGCCCGCCGCGTCCTCGCCGCAATCTTCCGGCCGGCCGGTTGCCCCGCAATGAAGGCACCTGTCGGGAAGAATGTTAAGAGGAACACCACTGCTCAAACCCATTCGTTGCAACGGGTGGGTTTTGCCGGCCGACTCCACTATGTCGCCGACCGCGCCGGCCGCCGTGTCGGCCAACACCGCTTTGAGCTGCGGCAAACCTATCCGGCGGTTGGCTTGGATGGGCACGACCGGAACGCCCAGTTGCCGCCGTAGCCGGGCCGCGTCGATGCGGATACCCCGCCGCTCGGCTACGTCGAGCATGTTCAGCGCCAGCACGACGGGCAACCCTAGTTCCAACACCTGGCTGACCAGATAAAAATTGCGTTCGAGGTTGCAGGCGTCGACTATGCATACCACCGCGTCCACGACGGCGGCTCCCCGCTGACGGCCGAGCAACAGATCGACCACCACCATCTCGTCGCGCGACCGGGGCGCCAGGCTGTAGAGGCCCGGCAGGTCGATCACCTCGAAACGCAGACCGGCGAAAGACGTCCGTCCGGTCTTTTTCTCGACCGTAACGCCCGGATAATTGCCCACGTGCTGATGTACGCCGACCAAACCGCTGAAGAGGGTCGATTTGCCCGTGTTTGGATTGCCGACCAGAGCCACGGTGAACGTGCGTGTTTTTGCGGCGGCAATCATGAATTAGACATAAATCCGCGACCGGTGGTCGCGGGCTTTTTTTACATCGGCTCGACCAACACTTCCAACAGCCCGTCGGTGCGGAGGCAAACCTTGTTCCCCGACAAACGAACAATACATGGATTGCCGGGGCGGAACATTTCTATCTTTGTCCCGCCGCGCAATCCAAATTCATCGAGCCGGTGAACGTGGTCCGAGGGGCCAAGGACGCGGGCAATCCGCGCGCAGCTCCCCTCGGAAAGGTTCCACAGCGGAATAACCTCGGCGGGAGGGGTGTGCTTCACTTATTGGGACCGGGAATGACCAAAGAACCGAAAAACCTCGCTTCCTGCCACTAATTTAACTATACGAGGTTTTGATGGCCGCCACAATCCCCGGCTTTTTTGTTGCCGTTGCGGAAAAGCCTGTGTAGGGTGGGTCAAGCGAAGCGCAGCCCCACCAACAGCGGAAAAGGCATGGGCCGCGCTTCGCTTGACCCACCCCTACTTTTCGCAAAAAACTATTTCGCGTCCGGCCGGACTCCCCCTCCCCCCCATGCTTTGCGCGGGAACAAGCGTTTTGGACCGGTTGAGCGATTGTTGACCGGATATATCCCCATCGGCCGGTTCCGATTCCTTCTCGTTCCCTTCGGTCGGCGGAGCGGTGATCCAAGAGACGAACGGCAGCGGAAGTTTCGGCAGGCCAACCCTATGGAATTGGGGACCGAAGTAAAACGCCAGGGCGTAGTATGCCACCAGGCAGCCGCCCAGTCCGCCCGCGATCACCTCGATCGACACTTGCAGCCCCGACTTCTGTTTTCTCGGTCGCAACTGGGCGGAGGCAGGCATGGCGGGAAACTCTTCGGACACGGCCACCGCCTCGTTTTCCTTGGAAATCCACCGATCGGCGCCCCCGTTCTCCGGGGACGGCTCCCACTCCGTCGTGGAGGCCACGGGAATCAACTCGGGCGGGGCCAACGCCAAGGACTCGCTCAAGGCATACTCCGCCTCGCACAAGGGGCAACGCACCAACGCGGCCGATTCCACGTTGGGTGGAATGGACACCTGTTTTTGGCAACCTGGGCAGATGGAAATCATAGGGCAACTTCGGTTCGGCGGCTGATGCTTCTTTGTGCCCGCGTCATACTGGGCAATAAACCGTAGGACGGATTTCCCAATCCGTCCAGTTATTGGGACGGATTAGGAAATCCGTCCTACGGTTTCGATCAACATATTTTGACGCGCACTCTTACAGTCCGTACAACGGTCCCATTTTCGTCCGCAGGTGCTCGACCAGCGGCGCGGCCGACAACCCCCGGCCGGTGACCCGCTCGACCAGTTCCGACGCCGTGTAGCGTTGCCCGTGGCGATGGATTTTCTCTCGCAGCCAGTCCAACAGGGGCCGGAAATCGCCCTCGGCGAACGATTCGGCGAGATTCCCCAATTCCGCCTCCGCCTGGGCGAAGAACTGTGCCGCGTAGAGGTTGCCCAGCGAGTACGTGGGAAAATAACCGATCAACCCGGCGCTCCAATGAACGTCTTGCAACACTCCTTCGCGGTCGTTGGGAGGAGTAATGCCTAAATACTGCTGATATTTTTCGTTCCACGCACCCGGCAGATCGGCCGCTTGCAGGTCGCCGTCGAGCAATGCCCGCTCCAACTCGAAGCGGATCAGGATGTGCAAGTTGTAGGTGGCCTCGTCGGCCTCGACGCGGATCAGCGACGGCCGCACCTCGCTAATGGCGAAGAAGAAATCGTCCGGGGACACGTCGCCCAACGCGGCGGGGAACTTCTCTTGCGCGCGCGGGTAACAGTACGTCCAGAACTCGCGGCTGCGGCCGACGAGGTTCTCCCACAAACGAGATTGCGACTCGTGGATACCCAGCGAAACGAACTCACCCGAGGGTAGTCCGTACTGTTCGACCGGCAGCCCCTGCTCGTAGAGGCCGTGGCCCGCCTCGTGCAGGACGCCGAAAAACGCCGCGTTGAAGAAATCCTCGTAGAACCGCGTGGTGATGCGGCAGTCGTTCGGACCCAGCCCGCAACAAAACGGATGCGTCGTAACGTCCAGCCGCCCGCGACTGAAATCGAAGCCGATCGCCGCGGCCGCCTCGCGGGCGAACCGGTCCTGCGCCTCCACGGGGAACTTGCGGTGCAGCACCGAACAGTCCGGCTGCCGGCCGCTCTGTTGGATGCTGGTGACCAACGGGACCAACTCTTCGCGCAGCTTTTCCAACACCGGGCCGACGTTGGCGGTAAGCTCCTCCGGCTCGAACTCGTCCAGCAGTGCGTCATAAGGGCATTGCGGGTATCCGAGCGCCTCGGCCTGCTCGCGCTTCAACTCGACCGTCCGCTCCAACAGCGGTTGGAAGGCGGGGAAATCGTCGTTCCGCCGGGCCTCTTGCCACGCCTGTTGGCCCAGGACCGCCGTCCGCGCCAACTCCTCGACCAACGTCCGCGGCAGTTTCACCTTCTTGTCCCGCTGGCGTTTCAGCCGACGGACCACCACGGCGGCGTCCGCGTCCTTTTCTTCCGACAGGCTCGCGGAGAGTTCCTCGATCTGCCCGCCGAACTTTTCATCGATCCATCGCTGATGGATCAGCCCGGCCAGCAGCGTCGATTGATCGGCCCTGTGTTCCGCGCCGGCGGAGGGCAACTGCGTCCGCTCGTCCCAGCCGAGCAACTCGTTGATCGAGGCCATTACCGCCGTGCGCCGGGCGTGTTGACATACTTCCTCGAAAAGTCCTGTGGTGTTCTTTGGCATGGCGCAAGCCCCTGGGAGACCGAAAGAGACGCCGGGAAGCGACTATAGGTTGATTGTGGTCTATACGGCGGGAATCCGCAAGGGTGTCGCGGCCGGGTGGCACTGGCGTCTCGCCAGTGCTGGCGGCAAGAACACTGGCGAGACGCCAGTGCCACCCACAAATACAACTACAATGAGGTGCTACCGCTTCTGGAGATTGCGTTCGATTTGCCGGGCTTTTTCGCTGTAACCCCAATATTCGATGTCGCGTTTTTCAGGCCGGGCGTCGCGTGCCGACGAGGCCATGTCGTCGTCGGCGAACCCCTCGCCGCGCATGTCCCAACTCTTACAGCCCGAAATCCCCAACGCCAAAACCAAAGTCACCGCCAGCCACCAATGGCCGGACAGAAACAGCTTGCCGACAGAGTGAAGAAAAGAGGTCATGGTGATACTCGCCTTGAAACGGAAGAGAGGAAAATGGTCGGGAAGTCTCTCAAAAACCGCCCGGCAAGTCCAGCCCAATTTCCGCAGCCGCAACGTCTTGGCCCGCAACGAGTTGCACATTCAGCCCTCGTTCCCACGCTCCGCGTGGGAACGCACCGCCG
>JAUWPQ010000092.1 GCA_030611515.1 Planctomycetota bacterium
CTCGTTGTATTTCTTCCAATTTGTGATTTTGTATGTACCTTTACGTGTTCCAGCCATGTCGAGACTCCTTTCATTCGTGAGTGAAATCCGTTTCTTCCTTGTTTTACGGATTTAACGCACGGATAGTTCGACAAGGCCATTAGAAATTAAGAGGGCTGGCCGGTTTACCGGCCGGTAATACCGCTTGCGGTTTCGCAACACGAGGTGTCCGATGAGTTCTCGCAGCACTTTTCAACACAAAATCATTTACCTGGCGGCGATCGCCTTCTTGCTGATCCCCTTGTTCTGGCTAAGCCAGCCGGCCACCATCGCCACCAAGGAATCTCCGGGTTCTCCCGGCGGCAAGCTCTCCCGGCTCCGCGACGATTACAACCTAAGCCAGGCGCAGATCGGCGAGATCGACCCAACCAGCGTCACCGTCAAACTGGCCACGCTGGGGCTGCGGGGCATAGCGGCCAACATCCTCTGGGAAAAGGCCAACGGCTACAGGATGAAAAAAGACTGGACCAATTTCGGCGCCACGCTGAACCAGATCACCAAGGTCCAACCCAATTTCATCAACGTCTGGAGCAACCAGGCCTGGAACCTTTCCTACAACATCTCGGTCGAGTTCGACGACTTCCGCGAACGTTACCGTTGGGTTATGAAAGGGATCGATTTCCTCGAAGAGGGCACCAAATACAACGAGCGCCAACCGCGGCTGCGGTGGGACATGGGCTGGATGATCTCGCAAAAGATCGGCAAGGCCGACGAGAAAAAGCAATTCCGCAAACTGTTCAAGGAAGACGACGACTACCACGACCGCTTTAATCGGCCGACCGCCCTGCGCGACAACTGGCTGGTGGGCAAGTGGTGGTATGAGAAGGCGATCGAGATGGTGAACAATCTCGGCGTGAGCATGATGGGTAAAAGCCCGTTGATCTACCGCTCCAGCGCCCCGATGTGTCAGATGAGCTACGCCGAGGGCCTGGAAACGGACGGCACCTTCGGCGAGGTGGCCAAGGCGGCATGGAACGAGGCCGCCAAATATTGGCAACGCTATGCCTTGGAGGACATCCCCACCTCTTACCGGCGCGAGGACAGCCGCGACGAACCCGTAATGATCCGCTTGGGCGATAAGGAGTTGGAGGAGAAAACCGCCCGCGATCTGTTGGCCCAACTCGACGCGCTTCAGCCGGGGCTACGCGAAAAAATCGTCGCCGAAAAGAGGGCCACGCTGACCGATAGCCAGCGAGATGCCCTCGATACGCCGCTGGAAAAACGGACCGGTAAGCAACATGAACTCGCCTCGGAGGCGGCGGGCGCCATTGCGGTCACGCACAACGAGGTTGCACGCCGGATCACCGGCCCAAAACGAAAAAAAGCCCTCGAACTAGCCAAGAAAATCGCCAAACACGAACAACTCGCCACCTACATCAGCCGATACCGCAACATCGTGAACTTCGATTACTGGAAGAAGCGGGCCGAGATCGAACAAAACCCCGAGATGCTCAACGCCCGGAGATTTATCTTCCAAGGCGATCGGGCCTTCTCCGAAGGGTCGTTGATCGCCGCCCGCGACGCCTACCGCGACGGCATGGCGGAGTGGCGCAAGGTACTCGACGCCAACCCGGAACTCGCCTCCGACCAAACGCTCGGCGAGTACTTGTTGGAAGTAATCAAGCGCTACCGTCGCATCCTCAGCCAACTTGACGATCCCTTCCCCGAGAAGTTTATTCTGCAGGACGTGATCGACACCCAACGGGAGCAGTACGGCGCGTCTTCGCAGCCCGAGCAAAATCAAGAGAAAGAGTGATTGAGCCGGCGGTATGCCGCTTAGTCTTGGCAATCAGCGTTCTTACGGCCGAGTGGCGGAATGGCAGACGCTCGGGATTTAAAATCCCGTGGGCTTTAACGCTCGTGCGGGTTCGAATCCCGCCTCGGCCACATACCGGCAACAAACCTCCGGCTTAACCCCAGCACCATGTCCCCAGACGTTCCCCGATACCTCGTTCCGTTCCATACCAAGCACGTGCCGCATTTTTTTACCGACGTACTGATCGTCGGCAGCGGTCTGGCGGGTTTGCGGGCGGCGCTGGCCGTCGATCCGGGGCTGTCGGTGGTGGTGGTCGCCAAGCAGGACGTGGAACATTCCAATAGCAGCCTCGCCCAGGGGGGCATTGCCGCTATGCTCGACGCGGAAGACAGTTTCGAGGAGCACGGCGCCGACACGCTACGGGCCGGAGTTTCGCTTTGCGATCCGGCGGTGGTCGAGCAAGTGGTCCGCGAGGCTCCCGCTCATATCGAGGAATTGATCCACTGGGGCGTGCGGTTCGATCGGGAAGGGGATCGACTGGCCCTGGCACGCGAGGGAGGACATGGGAGACAGCGCATTGTCCACGCCCTGGGCGACGCGTCGGGCAAGGAGATCATGCGGGTGATGATCCGCCGCACGCGGGAAGCAGCCAACGTCGAAATCTGGGAAAACACCTTCACACTCGATCTGTTGACTCTCGACGGCGTCTGCCGCGGCACTCTGGTTTGGAACGAGCGGCACGGCAAAACCATGGTTTGGGCCAAGCAGACGGTTTTGGCCACCGGCGGGGCCGGACAACTATATCGAGAGACCACCAATCCCGCAGTGGCAACCGCCGACGGAATGGCCCTGGCCTACCGCGCGGGGGCCGAGCTGCGAGACGTCGAGTTCATGCAGTTCCATCCGACGGTGCTTTACATCGCCGGGGGCAGCCGCAGCCTGATTAGCGAGGCGGTTCGGGGCGAAGGGGCCTGGCTGGTCGATCGTCACGGCCGACGCTTTATGTCCGACTACGATCCCCGCGGCGAGTTGGCCCCCCGCGACGTGGTCAGCCTGGCGATCGTCGACCAGATGGAGAAGACGCGGCATCCGAACGTGTTCCTCGATCTGAACCACCTCGATCCGGCGAAGGTCCGCGAACGTTTTCCGAGCATCGCCGCCGTCTGCGCCGAGTTCAATCTGGACATCAGCCGCGACCGGATTCCGGTCCGGCCGGGGGCGCATTACATTATGGGCGGCATCTCGGTGGACATCGAGGGCCGCACGACGATGCCTCGGCTTTGGGCGGCGGGAGAAGTCGCCGCCAGCGGATTTCATGGGGCCAACCGGCTGGCCTCGAACAGCCTGCTCGAAGCGGTGGTTTTCGGCGCCCACGCCGGCGGAGGGGCATCGCGGGAAGCGGCAAAGTTGCACGACGACTTCACCGCCTCGGTCATCGAGAACCCGCACTCCGACGCGCCGGCCGAGCCGCTGAACCTGGCTGACATCCGAAACTCGCTGCAAAGCCTGATGTGGCGAAACGTGGGCGTCCGCCGCAACGCCGAGGATTTGAAAGAGGCCCAGGACACGATCGACCATTGGTCGCGCTACGTGCTGTCGCGTCAGTTCGCCGATCCGACCGGCTGGGAGTTGCAGAACATGCTCTGCGCGGCGCGGCTGATGATCCGTGCGGCGTTGGAGCGGGAAGAGTCCCGTGGGGTGCATTTTCGCGGCGACTTCCCCCGGACCGACGACGCCCGCTGGCGCCGCCACATCGCCTTCCACCGCTAACAGCCCGTTGAAAAAGCCACATGTTGGGGTGGCAGTACAACTGCCACCCCAACAATCTCGCTTAGGTGACTTCTTCAACGGGTCGCCAAGGTGTCGCATCAAGATGCGTAGGACGGATTAGGAAATCCGTTCTACGCATGATTTTTGGGTGTGAAAAGCGGTTTTTGCACCCGCCATAGCCCCTAGCGAAAAAAGGCGAAAATACCGGCGGCCAGAAAACAGCCTTTTTTAAGGCGTTTGCGGCTGGTAGAATGACCTCGCCGCGCATACCCCGCAGGAGGGGTAATTGCAAAAGTTTTTTGAGTTGTCGCCGCAAGCCCATGTTGTTATTCAGGTTAAGGTCGATTTTCCGGTCTGAATTAACTGGAAAAAATTTCCGATTTCGCCATTTAATTATTACGTCGATTCGCCGAGGGCCGAAGATGCGTTCAAACCGCTTAACCCACGGGCTATTCATTTCGCATTGCGGCCGCGCTTTAGTCGTAAGTACAGTTAAACCCCAGGTTGATCAACCTGAAGCGCCAGGTTGATCAACCCGTGGGCGCGGGGTTGAATTGGCCCCTAAAACGCCTCTCGAGCGCAAAAGGCCGCCCGAGAGGTTTTCTTGAAAAGTTAGCGCACAATTGTTTGGGTGGCACGTCCCTGAGCGAAGCGAAGGGCGTGGTCCAACGACCAGCCACGCCCTTCGCTTCGCTCAGGGACGTGCCACCCTACCGCAGGCCGGGTTGAAACCCGGCGAACAGTGCCGCACGGTGGACATTGTACCACTCGACGATCGCCAAAAGCTCTCGTTGGAAGCTCTCGCGACGGTACGGGATCAGCGGTAGACAAGCCAAGAGGCACTTCATCGTCAAGATGAATCGCTCTACGACGGCAATCGAACCGCTCTTGCCGACGGCGCCATAGCGCGGCGGCTTGATGCAATTCCCGGGACACCCTCGTGGGCGTTTATCCGAGCGAGTGTTTTTTTCCAATCCCTTATTGTGAATTGCGGGCTTGGAGGGTCTGGCTGAGAGTGCGGGCGGTTTGGGTGGCGGTGTTCAGCATCACATCGCCGCCTTTGGGCAGCCTGCCGTCGATCGGCCGGGCGGCTACACGTACGACGATGTCCGGCTCGACGCCCACGCGGCTGAAGGGCCGGCCGGCGGGCGAATAGAACTTCGCCGTGGTCAGCCGCACCCCGCAGTTCGCTTCCTCCAAGGGGAAGATACCCTGCACCGAGCCTTTGCCGAAGCTCCGCGTGCCGACGATAGTTCCCCGGCGGTGGTCGCGGATGGCCCCGGCGAAGATTTCCGCCGCGCTGGCGCTGTCGTGGTCGATGATCACCACCAAGGGCATCCGCCACTTGCCGACCTTGTGGGCGGAGTAGGTGAAGTCTTCGGCCGTGCTGCGGCCGCGCGTGGAAACGATGATCCCGCTGTCGACGAACCGGTCGACCACCTCGACGGCGGACATCAGCAATCCGCCCGGATTGCCGCGGACGTCGATCACCAGGCTCTTCATCCCCTCGCGGTGTAGTTTCCAGAGTGCGGCGTCGAGGTCGCGGGCGGTGGTCTTCTGGAAGCAAGTCAGTTTGATGTATCCGATCCCGAATTGCCGGTCGATGATGCCGACCCGATCGATGCTCGGCACCTCGACCACGCGGCGCTCGATGGCGACATGTCTGGCGGGCTGCCCCGGCGCGGCCAACGTAAGGTTCACCACGCTCCCCTTGGGGCCTTGCAGCAGATTGGCCGCCTGATCGGTCGAGAGGTTTTCGGTCGACCGGCCGTCGACGACGAGGATCCGATCGCCGGCGTGGACTCCGGCCTGCTCGGCGGGGCTGCGGGGTATCACGCCCACGATCACCAACCTGCCGTCGCGGGCCTTCAACTCCACGCCCAGGCCGACAAAGTTCCCTTCTATTTGTGCGTATACTTCGTTGAGTTGGTTAGGCGTAAGGTACGAGGAATAGGGATCCAGTGCGTTGGTGGCGCCACAGAGGTACTCCAGAATCACGACGGTTGGATTGATCTCCAGCCGCTGCTGGGCCAGCCGCGCTACGGTGGAGACGGCCTGACGGGCCTCGGCGCGGCTGACGACCATCCACGGATCGACGACTCGCCGCAACTCGTCCTGGAAGGCTTCAGCCGCCAGCCGGTCGCGTTGAGGGACGTTCCGGTCCAGAAAAGCCGGCTCGCTCAGCGCCACCCGCAGGTTGCCGGTCCCCCGGTCCAACAACTCCTTCCAGCGCGGCGCTTCGACGTAGTGGGACTCGATCTTCAACAGCACTTGGGCGTACAGATTCAATGCCCGTTCGGTCGATAGCCGCGCGACCGACTCGTGAAAACTCCGGTCGGCATAGCGGCGTTCGACGTCGTAGTGGAGCCGCGCGGCGTCGAACCGTCGTTGCAACTCGGCTTCTTTCGGGTGCTGCCGGACGGCGTCCTCGTAGTGGGCCAGCGCCTCGCCCCAACGGCGCTCGACTTCCAACTGATGTCCGCGTTGCAGCAGTTCGTCGATCTCGCCGCGCGGGTCCGAAATAGTGACCGTGGTGGGAAGCTGGGCGTACGCGGCAGCGGTCAATAGCAACGCCAGCACCGCCAAACACGCGCGAATACCGACTACACAGACCCGTCGTCGCATGATGTCGTCCGTTGTTGGTGGGTAGTGGGTACGTCGCCGGCGGCCGGCAAGCAGCGTAAACGACGCGGCACAATAGGGGTTACGGCGAGCAGGCCGGGAAACGGGTCCTATTTCCCGGCCTATAGCAAGGGTACTTTACGTTTGGCCGCGCGTCAAAAAATCTGCCGAAGAAATCCTTGCGGCCAACCGCTACAACCAGCAGGACCAACCCCGCAAAGTCGCGTGGCAACGAATGTCTATTACCTTGCCGCGGAAACGATCCGTGCCGATTATCCGAGCAGGAAGTTAATTACAGCAATAAGGGGGTGGCATGGGTAAGCGGAGCTTACCCGTGTGCCGACAAAACCGAATAACACCGCACGGGCAAGCTTCGCTTACCCATGCCACCCACAAGCCACTCCAGGGAAGGGTGCTTCTCGAGTCTCCGGCGGGAAATTTTCCGGGCGGACAAGAAAATCGCCGCTGGAAAACACAGATTCTTCCGCGCCGCTGGGATTACTATAGAGGGAGAGGACTTATCGGAGTTTTTTCTCCTCTTCGATTCCAGGCAGGGTCGCCAAACCCTCGCCGGAGGAAATACATGGATACGATGCCTCCTGAAAACGTTGATCGGTTCATGAAACTGCTGGTCGGCCACCAGGGCCGGCTCTATCAGTACGTGCGGATGTTGATGCCGCGCGGGCAAGACGTGGACGACGTCTTGCAACAGACCTTTCTGGTGATGTGGAAGAAGTTCGACGAGAGCTACTCGGAAGCAAGTTTCTACGCCTGGGCAACGCGGATCGCTTATCTGGAAGTGCTCAAGATCCGCGACCGGAAGTCGCGCGACGTGCCGGTTCTCGATCGAGCGGTCTTGGAACAAATCGCCGACGACGAGGCCCGCGAGCCGGAGTATCTGGCCAACCTAAAAACGTTTCTGGAGGCTTGTCTGGATAAACTCGGTCCCGACGACCGCGAGTTGATCGAGCGTCGCTATCAGCCGGGCGCGCTGGTCGGCGCGTTGGCGGCCGAATTGGGCCGGCCGGTCAATTCCGTCTCGAAGTCGTTGGGACGCATTCGCCGGACACTGTGGAAGTGTATCAACGAAGCGGCCGCTTTGGAGTCCGCCGGCGCGGAAAGGGGGCGCGATGATCCCCGAACCTGATTGGACGGCCGAATTGGAAGCCCTGCTCGAGCGCCTCATCGACGGCGAGTTCGACGCCGCCGACCGGACGCGGCTGAACGTCTTGCTCACCCAGGGCGAGGCCCCGCGGCGTTACTATCGTGGTTACATGCGGCTCCACCACGGGCTGGAATGGCGGATCAGCGAACCGACCTTGCGACAAGAACTTTGTCCGCCGCAAGATCAATACATGGGCCAGCGGCCAGGGATGGCCGGTTCACCGGCCATTGATGTCTCAGTTGGCGAAGCAGTTGAACTGCCGTCAGGCCAATGGTCCCGAACCCCGAACCCCGAACCCCGAACCCCAAACCCTGAACCCCCATTCCCCGTTCTATCCACTACCAACTATCCACTACCCACTTCTGACTTTGTCGGCAGTTGGGCGTTCTCTTGCATGGTCGCCACGGTGATCATGGGCGTGATGCTGCTGGTGTTCTGGGCGATGAAAGTCACCCAACACCAACATATCGCCGAGGCGCCGTCACAATCGGTTCCGTCGGATGTCGGGTCGGAGATGGTGTTTGTCGGCCGGATCACCGGCATGGTCGATGTGAAATGGTCCGACGATCCCCACTACCTGCCCCCGCTGGGGGCTTACGTTTCCTTGGGCCGCAAATACAAGCTTGATTCCGGCCTGATGGAAATCACTTACGACTCCGGGGCGAAGGTCATTCTCGAAGGCCCCTGCACCTACGAAGTGGAATCGGAAAACGGCGGCTACCTTGCGCTGGGCAAACTGACGGCAAGAGTGGAGAAGAAGAGGTCAGAGGTCAGAGGTCAGAAGTCAGATCCCTCTCCCCTCTCCCCTCTCCCCTCTCCCCTCTTCTCTGTCCGTACTCCCACCGCCGTCGTCACCGACCTGGGCACGGAGTTCGGCGTGGAAGTGAGTGAAGAAGGAACCACCACGTCGCATGTCTTCCGCGGCTCGGTAAATGTGCGGGTGATCGGCGACGGCGAGCAACAGGGCGTAGTGTTGCACAAGAACGAATCGGCGCGAGTGCAACGCGACAAGGACGCCGAGGATCGACTGGTCATTATGCACGACGCGGTCGGCAATCCACCGGTCTTTGTCCGGCGGCTGGTCCATCCGCCGAAAGTGCTCGATCTGTTGGACATCGTCGCCGGCGGCTACGGCACGCGCTGGGACCGCGAACGCGGCATCGACCCGACCACCGGCATGGAAGACCCGCTGTTCGTCATGCGTTATGGCCGCGGCGACAACCGATACCGGCCCGTCGCCTTCCGCGGCGGACTGATCGACGGGGTGTTCGTGCCCGACGGCCGCGCCGGGTCGGTGCAGCTCGACTCCGCCGGTCATACCTTCGACGGGTTTCCGTACGCCAACGGCACGTTTCACGGCTCGATTTGGGCCCGGGCGGCGGACGTCGCGCCGAAACGCCTCGATCAGCGGTGGCCGCCTTGGGTGTACGTCATGGGCCGCTGCGAGCAATTCATGCCCAAGGGGCGCGGCCTGCTCTGCCTGCACGCCAATGTGGGCATCACCTTCGACCTCGAGGCCGTGCGGAAGATGTACCCCGGCGAGCGGCCGGCGCGGTTTCAGGCCGTCGCCGGCCTAGGCGACTGCGCGAAGGAAAACATGGAAGGGGGTATGGCCGACTTATGGGTCTTCGTCGATGGCCGGTTGAAGCTGGAGCGCAGGCAACTTCGCCCGCGGGACGGCGCGGTCGTCGTGGACGTGAAGTTGGGCTTGAGCGACCGGTTCCTTACGCTCGTTTCGACCGACGGAGACAATGAAAGCCATGGCGAGTGGGGCGTATTCGGCGACCCCGTGCTGCAAATGGCTTCAACCGAGTCGGAGGAGTCGGCCGACGACGGCACGGAGCGAGTCGAGACCGACTCCCCAAGTACACCCCGGAACCGAAAGGAGGGTACTGCCATGAATGGTCCGTAAAAGTGCAAATGCCGCCCCAACAGTGGAAAGAGGCGGCAGTACAACTGCTACGCCAACAGAGGCGACAGTCCAACTGTCGCCCCAGCGGTTCAGAGGAGGCGAGGAAGCGTCCGGGTTGATTCATCCAGAGTGTTTCTGGGGACCGTGGACGCTTCAAAAAAGAGTTTGTTAATTTTAAAGGAGAGTTGAAAATGTCTCGCAAGTTTCATTACTTTGGTTTACTGGTCGTTGTGGCCGCGATGGTGACTGTCGGACTGACAAACATGTCACGTGCGGATACGTTCACTATGTCGCAGGTCACCTGCGATGCCGACTCCGGGATCAGCAGCAGCTATAACTACACCCACGTGGTTGACATCAACTGCTGCAATGGTGGTCATGCTAGTGGAGCGGGAGCTGCTCGCACGGTCAATGGCGTGACTTTCGATGCAATCTACAACAATAAGTTAGTATCGAGCGTCAGCGGTACTAACTGGAGTCTGGTGCCAGCTTTCGGAGACACAGGGTTAGACACGGTGAGTTGGACTTACAGCACGTATGTTGGTGATATTATGGGCGCGCTAGCCGACGTCCGCCATGGGTACATAGGCAGTAGCTATCATGGGCATGCTTTAACGCTCAGTAATCTGACGCCGGGCGCGGAGTATGTCGCGAGCTTCTATATCCCTTGTGGACGGACAGTAGATGTAGAACTTACCACTACCACCGGCGGGTCGTACACTTATTACGCCGACCAATACCCCGGCGGCTGGGATACCGGTTTCGTGGTGACCGATACGTATATCGCCCCGGCAGGCGGCAGCATCACGTTCTCTTTTGAAGGTCGTGCGAATGAGTTGGGCGCTTTCACCAATTACCTGGTGCCCGAGCCGTCCACGCTGGCGCTGCTGGCCACGGGCCTGATCGGGCTGCTCTGCTACGCATGGAGGAAACGTAAGTAGAGTTTAGTGGCCAGTGGCCGGTGGTCAGTGGCCAGTAAACAAGAACCCCCCTCCCCCTTTGGGAGAGTGGGCCGGGGGTGAGGGCGGTTGGCGGCGTGAATGAACGTGCCGAACGCCGCCCTCGCCCTAACCCTTTCCCACGAGGAGGAGGGGACATAGGGATGGCGGATGGCGGATGTGTTTAGGTAGGCGCATCCGTCATCCAATATCCATCGTCGAGGATTTCGACCCGTAGGGTCGCTTGACAATAGCCCAGCGACATCGCTGGGGGGGTAGATGGTACGACAATTTGTTTCCCGTCCCGTAGGGGCGGTTGAGGAGTAAAAGCGTTTTCGCGTCCCAGCCGTGGCAAGCACACTCCGTGTGCCGCAACCGGCGGACGGCACTCAGCTTTCACCCCAGGAGGTAGCCATAAATATGAATCGCAACATCGTTTTGATCATCGCATGGATCGGCCTCGGCTGTTTCGTAATGTTGGGTACGCCCGGCGATGCCTTGGCCGAACTGCACGTTCTTTCCCAAACGGACGTGTTCGTCAACGGAACGTATAACGGCCATGCGTGCGACTATCGCATTCCTTCAATCGTGACCGCGCCGGACGGGACGCTGATCGCCTTCATCGAAGAAGGCCGTGACGGCGTGGGAGGGGGCGACCCGGGAGACGGCAATACCGACCTGGTCTACAAGAGGAGTTTCAACAATGGCGTCGACTGGACGGCAAAGGCGGTGCTTGACGACCCCGGCGGTTCCGGCAGCAACATGGCCGGTAGCAACCCGACGCCGGTCGTCGATCGCGACACGGGCAAGGTCTGGGTCTTCTACAATCGCTGGGAAGCGTGGCACGGCATCTACCAGTCGCAGGCGGGTACCGACGACTGTCAAGCCTGGGCACGCCACAGCGACGACAACGGCGCGACTTGGTCCGATCCGATCGATCTGACCCATCAGGCTAGGGACTACGATAACTGGAGCGGGATGTCCTTCGGTCCCGGCGGCGCCATCCAGGCCGCCAACGGACGGCTCATCGTGCCCGCGGAAAGAACTGAAAGTGGAAGTAACTGCCAGATGAGTGCCTACGCTTTCTACAGCGATGACCACGGGACAACCTGGCACCGTGGCGAGGTGCTCGGCGGCGGCGGCGTTTACTGCGATGAATGTCAAATGGTCGAGTTGGCGGACGGCAACATCATGATCTCCTCCCGGCAGTGGCCCACCCTCAGCCACCGATGGAAGGCAATCAGCACCGATGGCGGCCAGACCTGGGGCGAGCCAGTGGTCGGAGAAACCGTCACGGCCGTGGCCATCGCGATGGAGCGCTACACGTTCGAAGCGGACGGCGACGACTGCAACCGGATCATCTGGACCGGGCCTGGGGGGCCGTTGCGGCACAACCTCGATGTCCGCGTCAGCTTCGACGAGGGCGAAACGTTTCCGGAGGTAGAACGGCTCTATGATGGGTCCGCGGGCTACAGTGATCTGACCATCTTGGCCGATGGCACGATCGGCGTGATCTTTGAGCGAGACAATTATGCCCGCATGACGTTCATGCGTTTCAGTGTCGTACCGGAGCCAAGCACACTGGTGCTGCTGGCCATCGGCCTGATCGGTCTGCTTTGCTACGCCTGGCGGAAGCGGAAATAGATTTAGGATGTATGATTTCTGATTTGACTGGCGATATCCGGCGTCGTCACGAAGGCATTTCGTGACGACGCTTGGAGCGCCGGCCATTTTCGGAAACACAAGAACTCACGCAGAGGCGCTGAGGCGCAAATGGAATGGATTCTTTGTTGTTTTTGCGCCTTGGCGCGAGATTCTCGGGGTTCGTTTGAGCGATTTTTCCATTCAACCATGAGGCATAATGATGGACCGAAACAATCATAAATCAGAAATCAGAAATCAGAAATTCCAGGGTTTCACCCTCGTGGAGCTTTTGGTGGTGATCACGATCATAGGCATTTTGATCGCGTTGTTGTTGCCGGCGGTGCAGGCGGCCCGCGAGGCGGCCCGGCAGTTGCAGTGCAAAAACCACCTCAAACAACTCAGCCTTGCCTGCCTGACCCACGAGGAGGCACACCACCATCTTCCCTCGGGCGGATGGGGAACCTGTTGGGCCGGCGATCCCGACCGCGGCTTCGACGGACGGCAGCCCGGTGGTTGGATATACAACATTTTGCCCTACATGGAGCAACAAGCGCTGCACGACTTAGGGGTGGGTGACGACAGGGTTGCCCGCTCTCTGAAGATGACAACCGTGATCGTCGGGCTATACTGTCCCAGCAGACGGGCCGCGATAATCTATCCCTATGTGAAAGGGACGACCTGGTATCCACGCAACATCGACATCCCACCGGGCGGCTTGGTCGCCCGGTGTGACTACGCCGCCAATTGCGGCGACTACACCCCGGGGTCGTGTTGGGAGGGACCTGGAAGCCTCGCGGCGGGCGACGCAATGAGCGAGAACTCTTGGGCAGCGCAGAGGAACGGCGGCCGTCAGGCCACGGGCGTCGTCTACCTTCACAGTTGGCTACCGCTCTCGGAAATCGAGGACGGAACCAGCAACACGTACCTTGTGGGTGAAAAATATCTCAACGCAGACCACTATGCCACCGGCGTAACCGGCGGCGACGATCAAGGATGGGACCAGTCGCTCGATTATGATAATGTTCGGTGGACCCACTTTTGGTATTTGCCGATGCAGGACACACCCGGCCTTGGGAGCGGGGGGTCTTTCGGCAGCGCCCACGCCGTCGGCTTCCACATGGCCCTTTGCGACGGCTCGGTGCGGATGATCAACTACACCATCGATCTGGCGGTCCACGGTTATCTGGGCAACCGCAAGGACGGGGTGGTGATCGACGGCAAGAAGTTCTGACCAAGCATCGAAACAACCTCTCTCACGCGACGCGCGACGGAAGGAATGGCATGCAATCTGTTTGGACATCCTATTCGCGACGCGATTTCCTCAAGGCTGGGCTGGAGGTCACCGTGGGGATCGGCTGCGCGTCTCTGTGCCCCAGCGAGGCCCTCGCCGAGTCCGCGGGCGACGACCTGATCCGGCGGATCGAGCGGACCGTGATCTTTGGCGGCCGCAAGACGGGCGCGACCTGGTTTCACCCCCGCGTCTGCATGGCGCCGGAGGCGGACGGGAACCTTGCCCTGATGACGCTGCAGACGATCGGCGGTCCGGACTTCTATGGTCCGGTCCACTGGACCGTCTCGAAGGACATGGGCGCCACCTGGAGCCGGCCCGAGCCGATCCCCGGGCTGGGCCGCCGCGCGCTGGGAGACGGCTGGAAAGAGGGCGTCTGCGACGTGGTCCCCGAGTATCATCCCCAGACCCGGACGGTGTTGGCCGTCGGGTGCAACGTGTACTACCGCGACGGCGCGCTGGCCCAACCACAACGCTCGCGCTGGCCCATCTATGCGGTGCGGTCCGCCGACGGTAAGTGGTCGCCGCCGCGAAAGCTGGAGTGG
Organism: Planctomycetota bacterium; assembly: GCA_030611515.1. Classification (GTDB taxonomy): domain Bacteria; phylum Planctomycetota; class Planctomycetia; order Pirellulales; family Thermoguttaceae; genus JAHIKV01. The sequence continues at coordinate 13,680 of JAUWPQ010000092.1, forward strand.
GACGATCCGCGCGGAAAGTTCATCTACAGTTGCGGCTGCAGCCAGCGGGTGACCTTGCCCGACGGCGACGTGCTCATCCCGCTGAACTTTAAGCCGAAAGACGATCGGCCCCACTACGCGGTGAATTCGGCGCTCTGTTCCTTCGACGGTCGGACTCTGGCGATCCGCAAGGTGGGCAACGACCTGTCGCACCCAGTGCGAAGCGGCCTGCTGGAGCCGTCGATGGTCTGTTTCCGCGACCGCTACTACATGACGATCCGGGCTGAGGACAATCGCGGCTACGTCACCGTCTCTGATGACGGTTTGCAGTGGCGGCCGCAACGGCCGTGGACGTGGGACGACGGTGCGCCGCTGGTGACGTCGACCACGCAACAACACTGGTTGCCGCACTCCGAGCGGTTGTTCCTGGTGTACACTCGGAAAGACGCGGTGAATGTGAACGTCTTTCGCTGGCGGGCGCCGCTTTTCATGGCGGAGGTGGACCGGCGAACGCTACGGCTGATTCGCGCCTCGGAGCGAATCGTGTTGCCACTGTTGGGCGACGGCGTTCGCGACGCCAAACACGTGGCTTGGATGGGCAACTTCCACACGGTCGCGGCCGGCCCGGACGAATCCTGGGTCACGGTCGGCGAGGCCCGTCCCCACGACGGCTGGGTGGTGGGCGACACGCTTCTGGCCCGCATCCACTGGCACCAATGGTAGCGGTATGGTGTAATGGGGTAGAAAGGAAAAAAAGTCCTATTGATGGGACTCACTGCGCTCGGCCCACCCTACCTTTTTCTGACGAAGGAGAATGTAAAAATGTCGTGCAAAGCCACCGTCGTGATGCTGCAAGTTGTCGTAGCATCGGTCCTTGTCCTCTGCTGTTCCGCAATGGCGGCCGATCGTGACGACAAGCCGCGGCAACCAACTCGCCAGTGGGTCGTCTATATCTTGCCGCACTCACACGTCGACATCGGTTACACGTGCCTGCAACCGGAGGTCGAGCGCACACAGTGGCGGAACATCGACTTGGCGCTGGACCTTTGCCGCAAGACGGCGGACTATCCGGCGGAAGCACGGTTCAAATGGAATACCGAGGTCTTGTGGGCGGTGGACAGCTATCTGCGCGAGGCCCCACCAAAGAAACAGCAACAACTGATCGAAGCCGTCCGCGCAGGACAGATCGAACTTCACGCGCTGTACGGCAACGAGTTGACCGGACTGTGCCGACCTGAAGAACTGATGCGGTTGTGCGAGTGTGCCCAACGGCTCTCGAAACGTTGCGGGGTGAAGGTCGATACGGCGCTGATCAGCGACGTGCCGGGCTACACGTGGGGGATCGTGCCCGCCCTGGCACAGGCCGGCGTGAAATATTTCTCCATCGGACCGAACCATAGCGCTCGCATCGGTCGGACGTTAGACGTGTGGGCCGATAAGCCATTTTACTGGGTTGCCCCCGACGGCCGGCAGAAGGTTCTCTGCTGGGTGCCTTACATGGGCTACGCCCTGGGCATGGTCAAATTCAAGTTCGACCAAGATTTGCCCGAGCGACTTGCGCAACTCGAGCGGGCCGACTACCCCTACGACATCGTGCAACTGCGCTGGAGCATCGGCGACGACAACGGTCCGCCCGACGCCTCGTTGCCCGAGGTGGTGAAAAACTGGAACGCGAAGCACGAATATCCGAAGATGATTATCGCCACCGCCTCGGAGATGTTCCGCGAATTCGAGAATCGCTATGGCGACAAGATTCCCAGTTTCAGCGGCGACTGGACGCCGTACTGGGAGGACGGCGCAGGCTCGTCGGCACGG
>JAUWPQ010000253.1 GCA_030611515.1 Planctomycetota bacterium
CCCGTGCCCCGGGTGTATTCACCCTCGTTGTTACACACAAGTCTTGGCTACTTCGACCCGTAGGGTCGTTTGGCAATAGCCCAGCGATTTATCGCTGGGGCGAAAGGGGAGAATAGAATCTGCTCGTCCCGTAGGGACGGCTGAAAACGTGTCTGGCGCCAACGCTTTCGGTCGTCCCTACGGGACTTATCACTCTCAATTCGCCCATTTCCCCAGCAGTGAACTGCTGGGCTATTGTCACCCGTCCCTCCGGGACGAATCATCGCTCAACCATTTGTGTGCAACAACGAGGGTGTATTCACCCGGGGCTAAATAGCTCTTTTTGTGGGCCAATTTCCGGACACTCAAATTCGACAATTATTTTTTCCCAGGCCCTTACCGGCCTGAATCCCCCGCCTGGAGTCGTTTTTTGTGCTCGTCGGTCCACTTGAATCCGGCGGTGGTCCTGATCTCGTTGATCCACGCCCGGTACATCTGATTTTGGTCGCCCTCGGCAACGGCGGAGTACTTGCGGAAATCGTCGACCTTGAACCATTCCCAAAGAACTTTGTATGAAGGGCTATACTCGATCAGGCGGACCGCGTAGGCCGCGGTTTGCGGGGCGTTCATCGCTGCACCCACCTCACCCGGCTCCAGCCGGAAGACGGTCCGCATGAACTCATCGCCGGCAATGTCCACGCCCTCGACGGCGCTGATTTCGGGCTGCCGCGGGAAGCTCAGCGACGCGCTGCCGAAGGTCATCCAGGTAAACGGCGGTGGCGTCAGGACGGGCAGTTTCGGTCGCCCGGCGAATACCTGCGCGAACGGTTTGTCGGCCTCTCGGGCCTCGGCCGCCAGCGATTCGGCTTCCTTCTTTGCAAGCTCACGCGCTCGGATCATCTTCCAAGCGCGGAGCGCCTCCTCGCGCACACCCTCGTCCTCAAACTTGGATACCTTTTCTTTGGCGTCTTCCGTCTTCCAGAACAGATACAAGTTGCCGCCGAGGTCCATTGCTTTTTCCGGCCGGAGCTTGGCCATCGAACGGAAGGCGTATTGCCATGCCCTGGCGCCGCCTTTGACCAGGGCCGAACCGATCTCCGATTCGGCGGCGTCCCAATCGGCAACCAATCCGGTCCGGCCGGCCGTTAGACCGTTCTGCTTGGCCAGCTTCTCGAAATCGGGCCGCACCGGCGGAGATTTTCCTTCTTTCTTTGCGGCCAGGTTGAAATCATAATCGCTCTGCTTCTCCCGGTATTGGTTCATGTGCCCGCTCAGGCGATCGAAGAGAACGTTGATTTTCTCGCCGGCGATCTCTTGACGGATATAGTCCTTCAACCTCTCCGAAGGGCCGGTTTTCGGCTGGAGGCTGGAGGCTGGCGGCGGGAGGCTGGAGGCTGGTTTATCCGCCGGTTGCGGCTTCTCGCCGGCGGGTTCCGGCTTTTCGGTCGGTTCCGGCTCCGTCTTCTCGCCGGCCTCCGGTTGCTGAAACGCGGCAAGAATAAATGGCGACTTCCCGCTGGCGGCGGAATCTTTCGGCGGGCTATCAGCCCGTTGAAAAAGTCGGTTTCCGAGAGTTCGGGTGCCACTGCTGGCTTGTCCAGCAGTGTTTTCCCGGGTGCTTCTCCCCGCACTGCTGGACAAGCCAGCAGTGGCACCCTTTTTCGGCGGGCTATTCTCCTCTTCCTGTTCTGTTGGTTCAGTTTTCGGAGAACTCGGTTCCGGCGTCGTTTCCTTCGGCGGCGACGCCGTCTCGTTGGAATTATCCGCGTCCTTTACGTCCTCTTTCTTGTCCGTGGCGGTTTGCTCGTCGTCGGCCGGCGTCTCAGTGACAGGCTCCGGAAAAAACTGATCGTAGCGCTGCTTGTCCTTTTCGTACCGCTGCATCACCTCCTCGTCGGAGATCATCTCGGGCGAGTTGAATTTGTCGGTCTCGGCCTTGAAGTATTCGAGGGCGACCCTCTGAGGTTTTTTGAACCCCGGCTCGGGCGAAAAGGGTAACGGCAGCTTGCCCTTGTGCTCCTCGAAGAAGGCCCGCAACTCCTCGTCCGTCGGGTCTTGTATCTGATCGACATAGTCGGCCACGGCCACGGGCGCGGCCTCGATGGCCGCCGAACGCTTCACGCGGCAGAAGTAATCCCAGCGTTGGCCGGGTGTGGCGGCAACCACGCTGGGATAAAAAATTTGCTTCAGCTTCCAGGCCAACAACTCGTCGCGCATTATTTCAAAAAACATCCGATCGGATATGCCAGAGCGTTTGAACGCGGCCTGAAGGACGTCGACCTTGACTTGGTTTTGGGTAATCTGCTTAATAAAAACGTTGATCATCTCGTTGCTGACGACCATTCCCATCTCTTTGGCGTGCCGGGCCAACAACCAGGAGTCGGCCACGTCGTCGAGCGTGGACCCGCCGAACCTGTTCTTCAACCATTGTTGGATATCCGAGGCGGAAACGCCCGGCTGTCGAAGCAGGTCACCGAGTATTCCCATAGTCGCCAAGTGGCGTTCGCGGAGATTGTGGAGTTGGCTTTCATGGAGATCGCCGTATTTTGACTCAAAAGCCACCGGATTGGAGCCGCCCCTTCCCCCCATTGTTTCCAGGATAGTGGGTAGAAACACAAAGCCGAACATCGCCAGGATTACTAGCCCGGCAACCCACATTTTTTGGTTTTTTCGAAAGACCTGAAACGGACTGGTCATCGTGTATTATCCTTCTATGGAGGGGTTGAGTCGGATCAACTCGACTTGACAAGCCAACCCCTGTGGGAGTAATGGTGTCGCAATTCTAAATGGGTTGGGCACAAATGCAATGCCAATTCGATATGGATTGAATAGATCGTTATACTTACGAAAACGCTCGTTCCCACGTTCCGCGAGGGAACGCACTGCCCGGAACGTACTGCGTTCGGGGGACGGAATCGATTTTGCTACAATGGTTTACGCTGTGAATGGACGTGGAACGTCCGATCGAACGTTACGACGCAGAGCGTCGTAACGAGAATCTTCTTAGATTTCCAGGAATAACATGTCAAAAAAGCGCGGCCCCGTCGGCGAAAAGTCCTTGGTGATCGTCGAGTCTCCGGCCAAGGCCCGGACGATCGGCAAGTTTCTCGGTCGAGGGTATACCATCGAGGCCAGTATCGGCCACGTCCGCGATCTGCCGCAGGGGGCCAAGGAAATCCCCACGCAGTACAAAAATGAGGACTGGGCATACCTGGGGGTCAACGTAGACAAGGATTTCGAGCCGGTCTACGTCGTTCCGAAATCGAAGGGACCGCAGGTCCGCAAGCTCAAAGCCCTCCTGAAGGACGCCAAGGAACTCTACCTGGCGACCGACGAAGACCGCGAGGGGGAAGCGATCAGTTGGCACCTCTGCGAAGTGTTGAAACCGAAGGTGCCGGTCCGTCGGCTGGTGTTCCACGAGATCACCGAGGAGGCCATCCGCGAGGCGCTGAAAAATCCCCGTGAGATAGACAAACATCTGGTTCGTGCCCAGGAGGTCCGGCGGATCATCGACCGGTTGTACGGCTACGACGTTTCGCCGCTGTTGTGGCGAAAAATTAAGCCGAAGCTTTCGGCCGGTCGGGTGCAAAGCGTCGCCGTGCGGCTGATCGTCGAGCGCGAACGCCGGCGGATGGCCTTCGTTTCGGCCACCTACTGGGACTTGCTGGGTACTTTCGCCAACGCCGGCGGTCAGAGTTTTCCGGCCACGCTGATCTCGCTGAAAAAGCGACGAATCCCCTCCAGCCGCGATTTCGACCCCGCCACGGGCAAGCTGAAAGATCCGGACTTGCTCTTTCTCGACGAAGGCGAGGCGGCCGATCTGCTCGAACGGCTCCGCGCGGCCGACTGGCGCGTGTCGGGTATCGAGGACAAGCCGTACACCACCCGGCCCTATCCGCCGTTTACCACCAGCACGCTGCAACAAGAGGCGAACCGGAAATGCGGTTTTACCGCCCGGCACACGATGCAGGTGGCTCAAAGTTTGTACGAAACCGGACACATCACGTACATGCGCACCGACTCGACCAATTTGGCGTCGGTGGCGGTCGAGGCCGCCCGAGAACTGGTCGCCTCGCAATATGGTAAGGACTACTTGCCCGCCTCGCCGCGGGTTTATCGGACCAAGGTGAAAAACGCGCAGGAGGCACACGAGGCGATCCGGCCGGCCGGCCATCCGTTCACCCTGCCCGAGACGCTGCGCGGCCAACTTAGCCCCGACGAGTTCAAGCTCTACGACCTGATTTGGAAGCGGACGATCGCCAGCCAGATGAGCGACGCCCGAGGCCACCGGGTGACGATCGCCGTCGAGGCCCAAGACGCCGTCTTTCAGGCCGTCGGCAAGACGATCGAGTTTCCCGGCTATCTGCGGGCATACGTCGAAGGGTCGGACGATCCGGAATCGGACCTGGCCGACCGCGAGCAGGTGTTGCCGAAGGTTTCCGTGGGAGAATCGTTGCGTTGTCGGTCGTTGGATCCGAAGAGCCACACCACGCAGCCGCCCAATCGGTTCAGCGAGGCCTCGCTTACCCGCGCCTTGGAGGAGATGGGCATCGGTCGGCCGAGCACTTATGCCTCGATCATCGAGACCATTCTCGCCCGCCAGTACGTGTTCAAGATCAAACGGGGCAACGTTCTGGTTCCGACCTGGACGGCCTTCGCCGTTTCGCAGTTGCTCGAGGCCCATCTGCCGGAGCTGGTCGATTACAAGTTCACCGCGGAGATGGAAGACGAGTTGGACGCCATCAGCCGCGGCGAGCTGAACCATCTGGACTATTTGCGGCAGTTTTACTTCGGCAACGAGCACCCCGGACTGAAGCAGTTGCTCAAGAACAAGCAGGACGAGATCGACGCCCGCGACGTGTGCCGCCTCTCGCTGGGCAAACCGCCGGGCCAGGGCGCGAACGCCGAGGAGATTTTCGTCCGCGTCGGCCGCTACGGGCCGTTCCTGGAACAGGGCGAACGAAGGGCAAGCCTGCCCGAAAAACTTCCCCCCGACGAAGTCACCATCCCGGCGGCACTCGAAATGCTCGACAAGGCCGGCCAAGGCGACCAACCGTTGGGCGTCTGCCCCGAGACGCAGAAACCGGTCTTCATCAAAGTCGGCCGGTTCGGACCTTATGTGCAGCGCGGCATTGCCGACGACGACGAAAAACCGCAAAACGCCTCCTTGCTCAAAGGTATGGACTCGGAACACGTCGATCTGGAAACCGCGCTAAAACTGCTCTCGCTGCCGCGGACGCTGGGTGAGCATCCTCAGTCGGGCCAACCGGTGGTTACCCGCAACGGACGTTTCGGCCCCTACGTCACTTGCGGCGACGAGACCCGCAGCCTATCCGACGGCCTTTCGCCGCTGGAAGTCACCCTCGACGAGGCATTGCATTTGTTGGCCCAGCCGAAGGCACGGCGCGGCGCCGCGGTGCGCAAAGAGCCGGTCAAGGAGTTCGACTCCTCGCCGGTTACCGGCCAGCCGGTCCGGCTGATGCAAGGGCGCTACGGCCCTTACGTCACCGACGGTGAGACCAACGCCTCGCTGCCGCGCGGCACGATGACCGAAGAAGTGACGTTCCAATACGCGACGCACTTGTTGAAGGAACGTGCCGCGACGAAAAAGAAGCCCGGCAAGAAAGCCCCGGCGAAAAAAACCGCCAAGAAAAAAGCCCCGGCGAAAAAAACCGCCAAGAAGAAATAAGTGTAGCGGGCGGGCTTGCCCGCCGTGTATTGCGCAACACGGCGGGCAAGCCC
>JAUWPQ010000120.1 GCA_030611515.1 Planctomycetota bacterium
CGGATATTCCTACACCCTTTCCGAAGTCGGCAAGGTTTTCTCCGTTACTCGGGAACGCATCCGCCAGATCGAATGCGAGGCGCTCCGCAAGCTGCAACAGCCTTCCTGCTCGAGCAAGCTCGCCGACTTTCTCGATCACGCCGCGCTTCCGTCGCAGTCGGCGAACTTGCAGTCGACCATGCAGTAGTTGCCGGTGAGGGGGGGCGGGCACCGTTGTGGCACGAAGGGGGACTGTCCCAATTTTCGCGGCGGTCAAGTCAATTCGTCTGGCAATGTCCCTCACGCCGCGAAAATTGGGACAGTCCCCTGTGAACGCCGCCCGGCAGGGCCACGGGCCAGAGGCCAACGCTGCCCCTGTCTGCGGTACGCCGTTGACGCTGAAACGCAGGCGTGTTATCCTGCCGACATGTCGCCCAAGCGCTCCAGTCCGAAGCCCGTTGGCCGCGCGGCCGCGCCGGTCGGCCGACCGTCGGCGCTGTTGGACACGCGCATCATATATTGCGGCGACTGCCTCGATCAACTCCAAAAACTGCCCGACGGCTGCGTGGACCTGATCTACATCGACCCGCCGTTCAACAGCAACCGCAACTACGAGGTTTTTTGGGGCGAGACCCGGGAGAAGCGGGCCTTCGCGGACCGCCACGCCAGCACGCAGGCGTACATCGAGTACATGCGGCCGCGCTGCGTCGAGCTGTCCCGCGTGCTCAAAAAAACCGGCAGCTTTTACTATCACTGCGACTGGCACGCTGACGGTTACGTGCGTGTGATGCTCGACCAGATTCTTGGCGAGAACAATTTCCGTAGCGGAATCGTTTGGCGGCGTACGAACGCGAAAGGACTCGCGTTCAAGGGCTTCCCGAACAACCACGACACGGTCTTCTACTATACAGGGCCCGACGGATTCACATGGAACCGGCAGTTCACTGAGTACGACCCGGAGTATGTGGCGAAGTTCTACAGGTTTATCGAGGAAGGGACGGGACGTCGTTACCGACTGAGCGACCTGACCAACCCCAATCCTAATAGGCCGAATCTCACATACGAGTGGAAGGGACACAAACGCGTCTGGCGCTGGACGAAAGAGCGAATGCAGGAGGCGCACGACAAGGGTATCATTCACTATTCATCTACCGGGCTCGCAGCTCAAAAGCGCTACCTTGACGAGATGCAAGGTCAGCCGATCGACACGGTTTGGGACGACATTCCGCCGGTGCAAGCACAGGCCGACGAACGTCTCGGTTATCCCACGCAAAAGCCGCTCGCCCTCCTTGATCGAATTATCAAGGCGTGCAGCAATCCCAACGACATCATCCTAGACGCCTTCTGCGGCTGCGGCACAGCTCTCGTCGCCGCAGAGAATCTCGGCCGCCAGTGGATTGGCATCGACATCTCGCCCACCGCCTGCCGCGTGATGGCCAAGCGGCTGCGCGACGTGTGCAAGGTGCGCGAGGATGAAGCACTCTGGCGCACCGGCAAGGGCTTCATCGTCCGCGACCTGCCGCGCAGCATTGAGCAACTGCGGGCCATACCGCCGTTCGAGTTCGAGAACTGGGCCGTCATCGCCCTGGGCGGCATCCCCAATAAAGCGCAGGTCGGCGACATGGGCATTGATGGCCGCATCTTCCCCGTCGCGGCCGCGCCGAAGAAGCGCGGGGCGGCAACCGGCGAGTTGGACTTCATGGACCACTGGTACCCGATCCAGGTGAAGCAGAAAGACAAGGCGGGCCGGCCCGACATCGACGCCTTCGAGACGGCGATGGAGCGGGCCGAGCGCACGAAAGGGTTCTTCGTCGCCTTCGACTACAGCGCCGACGCGCTGACGGAAATCGATCGCTTCTTCCGCAAGAGCGGCAAGGTGATCGTCGCGCTGACGGTGCGGGAGATTCTGGAAGAGGAAATTGCGAGGAAGCTGGCGTAGGCATAAGTTGCCCGATGCCGTAAACGACGCCCGCTATGTGCTGCGCTGGGTGAGCACGAGCGGCGTCCCCGGCCGCCGACGCCCGCGCCGGCCGAATACACTGCTCATAGAGCAGTGGCACCCGGACGGTGCTCCGATTCTCCAACGTCGTGCCCGTCGGAACACCGCCCCCCCCGTCCTAGACGCACTCCGTCGAATCGCGAATGGGCAACATTGACACGCTAATCGGTATCTTGATCGCGGCGATCAGGGGCGCGATCTTTTCCGGGAGCTCGCTGGCGACCTTGGCGGATCGCACGGTTTCATAGGGATCATCACCGGTCTGCCCGGCGATCAACGGGATGACCGCATCGACCACCTGCTTCCATCGGGCAACCATCCCACTGCGGTCGGGCTTCAGAAATGGCTTTCTCACCTTCCAGCTGTATCGATCCGCGACTGAGGTGTCGAGCACATGCTCGTCAAGGCCACCGATCACACTTAGCAGGAAGTACTTTGAGGGAGAGTGACGCAGGAGTCCAAAGCACTTCTTATCGAGCTCCTTAAGCCCACCCCCCTTCTCCTTCGCGGTGTAGTCATCCTTAATCGCCCCGATAGCGTCGGCGAGCGTCTGGATCAGGTAAACGTGCTCGACAGTAACGTCCCTGCGAAATACACGATTGTAAAGTTCATCGTCCTCGAATATCTTCCTTTTGCTGCGTGCCGCAGTCTGAAAGTCGCCGTGAAACGCGCAGACGAATGCCGCCACGGAATCGAAGAGGACAGCATTCGATGACAGTCGTGTCACGCCTTTGCGCCGGTGCGCGTACGAAATCCCATAGGTATCGAAATCGGCGGCGAGTCTCACTTGGATTTGGTCTCTGGACCTGAAGTCGGACGACTTGATCGCGTTTTGAGCGTTGTTGAAAGTAATGATGTCCCTAACGATAGACTCGTCGTTGCACGCAACAATGCGGCAGGGGACGCGAATCTTGGCCGCCTGGTCAGCCTTAGAATGACCGATCACTCCCGTGGTTTGGGCACCGTTGATGACCGAGACGCCAGTGAGCGTCAATGTCCCTTTATTAGTGCTGATCTTCTTTGTCAGGAGGGTGATTCCGTTGTTGAAGACCCAGAAATTCGGTGCGGCTTTCTCCACGGAGTCCATCATGCGAGAGTTTATGCTTGTCTTCCGCCCAAGCATGTTCAGAAAGCCCCGGAGGTTGGCGCTGTAAAGGTCGTCGCCATACTTGGCATAGAGGTCACGGATTTGGCTTCCGTCTACCGTCGTCGCAACTGAGCTCCAGCAGTCCCCTTTCTCCGGAAAGGAGGCATCAACTTTCAAATGGACCTTGTCCTCGACCACGATGTTCTTCGTCATCGAGTTGAAAAGACGCTGGGCCGAGTCAAGCCCAAGCTGCCGCGCAGCTACGTTGATGTCCGGGTTGTTCAGGAGTTGGGCGGCGTTCCTCGCAACAACTTCGAGCGAGGAGGCGACATTTTTGCCTGTTTCACGACAGTTGTGCGCGTAAAGCAGGTGGAGGGTCGAAATCTCTCTTGCTGCAAGTGCCGATTGTAGCTCCTTTGCCTTTTGCTTGATTGCTGCTGGGATTTCAGCGGGCTTCTTGTGTAGCAGCCAAGTGAGTGAGGTCAGCAGATCGTCTGCCTTGTTCGATGGAGCTTCGGTCTTGGTCCACGTGTCGCTCACATATGCCTGAATAACGAAGGCCTCCCCAAGCTCTGTGTCGATGTAGCAGCAGTCCGTGTTATGGTCGTCCGGGCCGTCTGTGAGGCATTCATACCGCAGCTCCTGAAGATCTTTCTGGTTGAGCGTGAGTCCCAGCAAATAGACCGGGTAGGCCTCGCGCATCGCTACGCCCGTGGGTATGCTGGCGTAGAAGTCGTCCAGGAACGTGAAGTTCCGCGTTATCGAGGCCTTGGGCCTCGGCGGGTCATTGAGCCTTCGCTTGCGCGCGCTCGCCGGCGCGGCAGCGATCAGTTTCTTCTTCGTCATGGGGACGATCATAGCATACCGGGCGGCGGCTGACAAGTCTGGGTAGGTGCATCGAGGGATGGGCCCGTACCGTCTTGATCCGTCCGTGCTCGCGGCCTCACGGCCGGGCCGTGACCTGCACTATATCACTCCAGTCGCCGACGGGCAAGTCGTCGTCGCGCCAGCGGGCGCGGTACTGGCGCACTTCCGGCTGGCCCGGCACCAGCGGGACGCGGGCGTCCAGGTACGGCGAGTTGGTGTCGTAGGCCAAAAGCGAAAAGTCAAGCTCGGCGCCGCGCTTGGACTGAAGCTCGATCTGGTCGTGCCGGAGCATGGCGAACGTCAGCCGCACCTGGAAGTCGGTCTCGGCCACGGTTTTGAGCGTCGGTTGCGTCTCCGGCGGCGGCGTGTTCAACGGGGCATAGCAGTCCGTTGAAAAAGGGTGCCACTGCTGGCTTGTCCAGCAGTGTGAGGAGAAACACCCGGGAAAACACTGCTGGACAAGCCAGCAGTGGCACCCGAACTCTCGGGAATCGACTTTTTCAACGGACTGATAGAGCAGGATGTCCTTGTAGGCGGTGAACTCCTGCTTCTTCGATTCGTACAGCGAGCGCCCGTTGACGGCGTGCGCCACGGCGGCTCGCACGGCCACCTGACCGACGAGTTCATCACGGCAATCCTCGCGGACCGCAAGCCGCTGGTGGACATCGTTATGGCGCGGCCTACATCAATCTGAACGACAAGAATGGCTCAACGCTGATCGGTCGGCGACAGGCCGCGGATGTACTTCCGCCAGCCGTCCAGACGGTCCTTGTCCAGGCCGGTTTCGCGGACGATTTCGGTGTCCACGCGGCGGTCGGTCTCCGGCAGCGTGACGCGGACCTTCAACCGGCCGTTCGGCTTGTAGTGAAATAGAATCTCTATCGGGTACTGCGCCGGAAGATCGGGGGGCAAATTGCGGACCGAACAGCGGCCGATCGGAGTGCAGTCGTCGGCCGAGGGGCTTTCGCCTTCGACGATCTCGATACGGATCGACCGCTGGCCCGCCTTTTGGGTTTTGAAAGCCCGCTTGCCGGTAACCGGCAGGCGGGTGTTGCGTGGAATGAGGATGCCGTTGCGGCGTCGCCCGGTAAGCGGATCGAGTCCCACCACGCCGAGGCTGTGCGAATTGACGTTGCGGATTTTGAACATCGGGGGCAGGCCCTCTTGGTGAGCGAGGATCAACGAGGCGTGCAGCGCCGCGCCGTGTGCGACCGCCTCGTCGGCGGCCACCGAGTCGTCCGGCTCCATGCCCGACAGACGGCGGAGCATGTCGCGGACCATCGGCATTCGGGTCGATCCGCCCACCAGCAGCACCCGTTCCAGATCGTTCCACTGGAGTCCCGCGGCCCGCAACGCCTGGACCGCGGTGAATCGGGTGCGGTCGAGTAGGTCTTGCGTGGCCTCCTCGAACTGTTGCCGGGTGATCTCGATCCGCTCCGAGGCGCCGCGATGATGACAAACCACGGACGCCTTCCGCCGGGCGGAAAGGGTCCGTTTGGCGTCCTCGCACTCGCGCCACAGCTTGCCCGCCGAGAGCGGGTCTTCGCGCGGATCGGCGTGGCCCAACCCCGTGAAGCGTTCCGCCGCCAGATCGACGAGCCGCTGGTCCCAGTCGTAGCCGCCCAGTCGGACGTCGCCGTCGGTGGCCAGGGCGTTGAACTCGGTGCCGCGGATTTGCATGACGGTCACGTCGAAGGTGCCGCCGCCGAGGTCGTAAACCAGGATGTTCCGCGGCGCGGGACTGCCGCCTTCTTTGTCCAAGTATCCTTGCTGGAAGCCGAAAGACACGGCGGCGGCCGTCGGCTCGTTGATGATGTCCAGCACCTCGAAGCCGGCCATGTAGCCGGAGTCCTGGGTGGCCTTGCGGCGGACCTCGTCGAAATAGGCCGGCACGGTGATGACCACCTTGGTAAACGGCCCGATCTGCTTCACGGCGTCGATGCGGAGCTTGTTGAGGATCAGGGCCTCGATCACCTCGGGCGGATACTGCTTGCCGTCGAGCAGCTTGTGGTAAACGCGGTGGCCGACGTCGCGTTTCGAGCACTCGGCGACGCGGTCGGCTTCCGTGGCGATGGCCTTCAGCGCCTCCTTGCCCACGACCACGTCTTCGCCGTCGAAGAGCACGGCGCTGGGCGTGAGCAGATCGCCCTCGGCGTTGACCAAGGTGATCGGCCGGCCGTGGTCGTCGATCCGCGCCAACGCGGAAAACGTGGTGCCCAGGTCGATGCCGATCACGGGAATGGAAGGTCGCGTCATGTCGGTTAAGGACGTTGTTCTAATAGTCGGATTATGTCGGGGCGCCTGCTTGGTGCGGCAGTTTAACTGCCGCACCAACGATGGCCGCCGTGCCGGCGGCCGCTAAACGGATTTATTCACCAGGGAAAGGGGAACGACTCGGGCCGAAGCCGGCAAAGGATCATATAGCCGAGCGCCAATCCCAACAACGCCGCAATGACGTGTCCAATCAGACCGACCCAACGGGGGAAACTCGGCCGAGCGACCGACTTGACGCGGTGCGTCCCGTCGGCAACCAAGGACTCGTCGTCCTGCTCCGGCGACGTTTCAGGCTCCGGTTCCGGCGACCTGGGACCGGCGACGAAAGGCGTCCAGCCGCCTGGGCGCGAAGGGCCGGAAACCGGTCCGCTGAAATCGGCCTGCATCGCACGGATCGCCTCGGGAGTTGTCGGCTCGTCGTGGTCGTCGGCCGATGGTTCCATTACCTCCTGGATCATCGACTCGAAGGCGTCGAATCCGGCCGCCTCGTCGATCGGCTGCTTCCAGCGCGTCATGCCCTCGCGGGAGATGCCGACCGAGCGTTCCATATCGAGTGTGGCGCCCTGATGAGTGCCGGGCGCGACGGCCTTGACCGTCAGCCGTCCGTTTTCGGCGTACTCGAAGGTGACCTCGATCGGCCAGTTCTTAGGCAGTCCTTTGGGGAGATCGCGGATTACGGTCCGCCCGATGGCCGTACACTCGTCGGGCATGGAACTCTCGCCCTCGATGATTTGCACGGCGATCGAGCGCTGGTTCTCCGAACGAGTGACGAACCGTTCCGTGAATTTCGCCGGCAGAGGCGTATTGCGCGGGATCAGCACGACGTTTTTCTTCCGCAACGTCTCCGGGTCGATCCCTTCGACGCCCAGGCTGTGCGAGTTGACGTTGGTGATCGACAAACCGGCGCGTGCTTCGTCGCCCGATTCCTTGTCCAACAGATATGCGGCGTAGAGCGCGGCGCCGCGGGCGACCGCCTCGTCCGCGTTGACCGTGTGGTCCGGCTCCATGCCGCTCAAGTTCCGCAACATCTCGCCGACCATCGGCATCCGCGTCGATCCGCCGACCAACAACACCCGCGAAACGTCCTTCCACTCCATTTTCGCGGCGGCCAACAGTTGCCGCGTGGTGTAGGTGGTGCGTTCGAGCAGATCGGCGGTCATCTCCTCGAACTGCCCACGAGTGATGGGAACCTCGACCGTCTGGCCGGCCACCTCGATGTGCATGATGGTCCGCCCGCGGGCGCTCAGGGCGTGCTTGGCGTCGATGGCGGCCGCCAACG
Organism: Planctomycetota bacterium; assembly: GCA_030611515.1. GTDB lineage: Bacteria > Planctomycetota > Planctomycetia > Pirellulales > Thermoguttaceae > JAHIKV01. Next base: position 7,486 of record JAUWPQ010000120.1, read on the forward strand.
CGCGGTTGATGATCACGGGATCCTCGCGCGGGTCGCGCTTGTGCAGCCGCTTGAACCGCCGGGCCACGTAATCAACCAGCCGCAGATCCCAGTCGTGGCCGCCGAGCATCACGTCGCCGTCGGTGGCTATGGTCTGTATCTTGCCCGGCGAGAGACGCAACAGCGTAACGTCGAACGTGCCGCCGCCGAGGTCGTAGACCAGCAGGGTCATCTCCTCTTTCGGCTCGGCGCCGGGCGTCAGATAGCCGAGCGTCTCGCCGAAGCTGAGCGCGGCGGCCGTCGGCTCGTTGACGATGTCGAGCACCTTCAGGCCGGCCATCTCGCCGGCGTCGGCGGTCCCCTTGCGCCGCGGCTCGTCGAAATAGGCGGGCACGGTGATGACCACGCGATCGACCCGTCCGAGTTCGCGGACGATGTCCCCCTTCAGCTTCCGCAAGATACAGGCCTGGATCACTTCCGGTGGTAGCTTACGGCCGTGAATCGGACGGGAATAGTAGGGGAGGCCCATGTCGCGCTTGACCCACTCGGCAACCATCTCGGGATGAATGGTGGTTGCGGATCGGGCCTCTTTGCCCACCACCAACTCCTCGTCGGCGAACATCACCGCGCTGGGTGTCAGCAGTTCGCCTTCGGCGTTGCGGACAATCTCCGTCCGCCCCGACTCGTCCACCCAAGCCGCGGTCGAGAAGGTAGTGCCCAGGTCGATTCCTACGGGAGTTTGGCGCGACATTGAGCGACAACTCTGGGTTGAAGTAAGCGGGTTTAATCTGCTCCGCATCGGGTGGAACCCATTTTCACCCCAAACATATGAGTATACCTCTAAAGGCGGGAACCCTCAAGCGGCTTTCGCTGACAAGCGGCGGGCATAAAACCGCGACCAGTGGTCGCGCTTGACGGATGACAATCGGTCGCCCCAGGGGCGCAACCATCGATTGATGCTTAACGAATTGACTTGATCGCCGCACGGTATCCTGATATACACGGATTGGGCGCAAGGTTTTCCCCGAACCGGAGATTTCCTTTCACCGAACGATCGAGCTTACAGCAGCAAGTGAGATATACATGATTTCATGGCGAATACCGTTCTGTATATTATTTTTGGTTTTCTGCTTTACGAGAATTCTCCCGGGGCAATTACCGCTTGACGCTACGAGACAATCCGGCGTCGCCGGCGTTAAGGCCCCCGAAGGAAAGCCGGCCGGCAGCCGGGAAACCGTTTTGCTAGAGGCCGAAAGTTTCCGCGATCTGGGCGGGTGGGTAATCGACACGCAGTCGATCGACCAGATGGGATCGCCGTATTTGCTGGCCCACGGGTTGGGTGTGCCGGTAAAGGACGCCACGACGACCGTCAACCTGCCCGCGCCGGGCAAGTATCGCGTGTTGGTCCGCACCCGCGATTGGGTCGCTCCTTGGAATGTCTCCGGTTCTCCGGGAAAGTTCCAAGTGTTGGTCAACGGTCGTGCCCTGGCGACCACTTTCGGCGCCGAGGGGGCGTCGTGGCACTGGCAGGACGGTGGTCAGATCGAAATTCCCGGCAAAAAAGTTGAATTAAGCCTGCACGACTTGACTGGATTCGATGGGCGTTGCGACGCGATCCTGCTGACGACGGATCGCAACTTGATGCCGTCCAACCGGGATCCCGAAATGTACGATTGGCGTCGCAAACTGCTCGGGTTGCCGGACGTGCCGCCCGATGCCGGCCAATTCGATTTGGTCGTGGTCGGAGGGGGCATGGCCGGTTGCTGCGCGGCGGTCTCGGCGGCCCGACTGGGCGTCAAGGTTGCCCTGATCCAAAATCGGCCCGTGCTGGGCGGCAACAACAGCTCCGAGATCCGCGTGGGATTGTCGGGGCAGATACATCAGCAGCCCTATCCCCGCCTGGGCGATCTGGTGGATCAGATCGGCCCCATCGGCTTCTGGAACTACAAGGACGCCTTGCGCAACCCGGACAGCCCGCGAAGCCGCGAAGTCCTTGAAGCCATTAAGAAGTATCCTCGCAAGAGAACGCACAACGCCGGCCCAGCCTCCAACTACGAAGACCAGAAGAAGCTCCATGTTGTCCAAGCGGAGAAGAACCTCAGTTTGTTTCTGAATACCCACGCCTGCCAAGTGGAAAAAGACGGCCCACGGATACGGGCCGTGATCGCGCGGAACGTCAGGGGGGGACGCGAGTTGCGTTTTCCCGGCCGGTGGTTTGTCGATTGCACGGGCGACGGCGCCCTTGGCTGGTTGGCCGGGGCCGATTACCGCGTGGGACGTGAGAGCCGCGCGCAGACCGGCGAATCGCTCGCCCCCGAAAAGCCGGACCAGCTAGTCATGGGCACCTCGGTCCAGTGGAACAGTGTGTTGGAAAAATCCCCCCGTCCCTTCCCCGATTGCCCTTGGGCTATACAATTCACCGAGAAAACCTGCCTGCCGTTGACCTGCGGCGAATGGGACTGGGAGGCCGGAATCGGCAAGGATCAAATCGGTGAAATCGAGCATATCCGTGACCTCGGGTTGCGGGCGGTGTATGGCAACTGGGCCTATCTGAAGAATCACAGTTCGGTCAAGAATCGCTTCGCCAACCGCCGGCTGAAGTGGGTGGCCTACATCGGCGGCAAGCGGGAATCGCGGCGGCTGCTGGGCGACGTGATCCTACGTGAGCAGGATATCCTCGAAGCGAAGTCTTATCCCGACGCCTGTGCGACGACCACCTGGGGCATGGACCTACACTATCCCCACCCGGAAAACGCCAGGCAATTTCCGGGCCAGGAGTTCCGCTCCATTGCCAAGATTACGCCGATCAAACCTTATCCCATCCCCTATCGCTGCCTCTACAGCCGCAATGTGCCTAACTTGTTCATGGCCGGACGCGACATCAGTGTGACCCACGTGGCCTTGGGATCGGTACGGGTGCAACGGACCACCGGTATGATGGGTGAAGTGGTGGGCATGGCCGCCTCGCTCTGCAAGAAGCACCAAACCACGCCCCGCGGTGTTTACGAAAAGTACCTCGACGAACTCAAAACACTGATGTCTCGCGGCGTCGGCAAGGGTGGCGGGGACCAATAGAGGGACGCTGTTCTTTTCGCCATGATCCAAATCCTTGAGCAATCTTCCACCTGGCTACGCGACTGGTTCGTCCAGCACGGGCTGCCGGCCTATCGGGCCGGTCAGGTGCGAAAGTGGCTGTTCCAGAAACGGGCCGCCGGGTTCGAGGAGATGACCGACCTGCCCGGCAAACTCCGCGAACAACTCGCCGCCGAGTTCCAGACGTTTTCCACAACCGTCGCCGAACACCACAAAGCCGCCGACGGAGCGGAAAAACTACTCCTGCAACTCCATGACGCCGAGCGGATCGAGTGTGTCCTGCTCCGCGACGACAAAGGGCACTGCACCGCTTGCATCAGCACCCAGGTCGGCTGTGCGATGGGATGCGTCTTCTGCGCCACCGGCCTCGACGGCATGGTCCGAAACCTCACTCGTGGCGAGATCGTCGAACAGATTTTGCATATCCAACGGCTGCTTCCGATAAAGATAAAGGGGTCGGGAGTCTTTGTTACGCACTCCGACGACGACCGAACATCAAATAAAAGACTCCCGACCCCTTTATCGCGGGAACGGCTCAGCCACATCGTGGTGATGGGGATGGGGGAGCCGCTGTTGAATCTCGACGCGCTAATGCCGGCACTCGACGAAGTCGCCGGACGCGATGGACTGGGGATCGGCGCACGGCGAATCACCATCTCCACGGTCGGTATTCCGGCCGGTATCCGACGTCTCGCCCGTGGAGCGGAAAAGGGGTCAGGTCCAATTTGCCGGAACGGCCCGGAGGGTGCTGCGCACAAATTGGACCTGACCCCTTTTCCGCCGTACCACCTGGCCGTCTCGCTGCACGCGGCCGACGACGAGCTGCGCAACCGGCTTGTGCCGGCCAATCGCGGTTTCGGCGTGGCGGCGATTCTGGCCGCGGCAGACGAGTATTTCGAGTTGACCGGCCGACGGGTAACGTTCGAGTACGTGTTGCTCGCCGGGGTGAACGACCGGCCGGAACACGCCCGGCGGCTTGCGGCGCTGCTTCGCGGCCGGCCGGCTCTGGTGAACCTGATCCCCTACAATCCGGTGCCGGGCCTGCCCTATCGCAAACCATCGTCGGCCGCAACTGCCCGATTCGTCGATGTTTTGACCCAAGGCGGTTTGAACGTCGCCATCCGCCATCGCAAGGGCGACCGGATCGGCGCCGCCTGTGGGCAGTTGCGGCGGCGGAGTAGTGGATAGCGGGTAGTGGATGGTGGATAGTGGGGATAGCGGCGAAAGTCTTAACATGATATAATTATTGTTTTGGAGTTCATGTCGTTATTGACACTACAGATCGGCGGGGAATCAATGGTTAAGACCAATAATAAAAATTCCCGCGAGCTTCGGTTGGACTTGCGGGCCGTGATTTATCGGCACGGCAAGTGGTGGATCGCTCATTGTTTGGAAACCGATTTGGTTGCCGAGGGCAATAGGCCGGCACGGGCATTGAAGGAGCTGATCGAACTAACGGCCACCCAAGTCAAGGCGGCGATGGATTCCGGCGACCTGGAGTCCATATTCCGGCCTGCTCCTCCCGAGATTTGGGCAACTTTTTCTTTCTCCCGCGAAGTCGAGCTGCCGCCGATTCGAGATGCGCTATTGCGTTCCGTGGGGCGGTTCGAGGCCCGCGAAGCCGTTCTAGCATGATCCTCTTTCATGCGCACTGATTCCAAATTGACTTTCCTTTCGCATAACCATGAAAAAGCCGTTGAAATACCGTGAGCTTCGACGGCGATTGAAGCGATACGGGATCGAGGAGAGCAAGGTTCGGGGCAAAGGGTCCGAACGCATGTTCGTCGGATACGTCGGCGGTCGGCGGATCACGTATCCTACAAAGTGTCACAACGAGGGCGACGAAAAGCCGACGCCGGTGATCGAGGCCATCCGACGGGCGTTCGGTTTGACGGAAGAAAACGGCGTGACGGACAAAGAGTTCTATGGAAGGTAGCGCAAACGCTACGAAGGGTGACCGGATCGGCGCCGCCTGCGGGCAGTTGCGGCGGCGAAGTAGTGGATAGTGGGTAGTGAATAGTGGGTAGTGAATAGTGGGTAGTGGAGAAACGCCCGCCGACTGCGGTCGGCGGGGTGGGGAATCGCGGGCAGACAGTTGCGTCGGCGCGGTTAGCGCCTTACGCGCTTTCGGCCCGCCACTTTCTTCGGGAAGATTTTGCGGGAGATTTTTTCTCCGAGGCGTCTTCTTCGCCACATTCTTCGTCTTCCTCGTCCTCTTCGTCTAATTCCTCGCCTGATTCTTTCGGGGCGTCCTCTTCCTCTTCTTCGTCGAATTCCTCATCTTCGTAT